>NC_015385.1:2092111-2411982 GCF_000195275.1 Treponema succinifaciens DSM 2489
TGGCTACGGAGAATGGAAGGACTGGTGGGAGTTTCCGGGCGGAAAGATTGAAGATGGAGAAAGCGCGGAACAGGCGGTTGTGCGGGAAATACGCGAGGAGCTTGCGACGGAAATCCGGGCAGAACGAAAACTCTGCACGGTTGAATACGACTACCCCGCTTTTCATCTGACAATGGAATGTTTTTTGTGCTCAATTGTTTCCGGGAAGCTTACTCTGCTTGAGCACGAGAACGCGGCATGGCTTTCCGAAGAAAAGCTTAAAAGCGTAAAATGGCTTCCTGCGGATGTGGAAGTTCTAGAAAATCTAAAGGAACTTTTTTAGGCGGATGCGGTAGCGCTGGGAGCAATGCCGGAGGCAGTCCGAACAAAGTGAGGACCGCGCGCAGCAAGTTGCGGACATAGCGACGGCAAGCGCCGTAGGTGATTGCCGGACCGCCACGTATGCAAAGCATTGTGGGAACGCCAATTTGTTGTATATATTATTTTTTCTTTAATTCTGCTATTGCTGCATAATGAAGAACGTCGAATTCTTCTGGTGCTATCTGTTTAAGAAGTTCTCTGTGTTCTGTTTCCCATGCAACAATTTCTTCTTTTGAAAGCGAAGCGCCGATTCCACGGCAGGCTTTTATCCGTCCATTCCATGATTCGCGAGTAAAATGAACCTTTAGTGGAAATTCTTCGTGATGTACAAGTTGAAAATATTCGTTGTAGATTTCTGGAATTTGGATTTGATGGATTGTTTCTCGTCCACCACTCCAATTTGGGCTATACTTTAGAACAAGATCCTCACTGGCTCTTGCAATTTTGTCATCGAAAGGAAGCCAAGCCATATAAAGAATCAAAAACCGACCATCTTTCTTTAGTATTTTGTGAAAATTTGGAGCTGTTACTTTGTGTTTGAAATACCAAAAACACTGGCATGCTGTTATAATATCGAAAGTTTCATTTGGAAAATGTAAATCTTCTGTGGAGCTTACAAAATAATTAATTTTCTTTCCAATTGAAAGAAGTTTTGCCTGTTCTATCTGGTTTTCTGAGATGTCCGCTGCCGTCCATTCTGCACCGTAGTGGTAAAGATTACGTGGAATAACTCCAGTTCCCGTTCCAATATCGAGTACGGACTGTCCTTTTATGCAAAACTTGCGTTTTATAATTTTATCGTAAAATTCTTTCGGGTATATGTCGCGGTATTTTGCGTAATCCGATGAAGTCCGTCCCCAGTCAAAAGCCTTTCCTTTGTCAATATTTTCGTCTTTTATTAACATTCTGTACTTCTTAATTTTAAAAGAAAATTAAAATTTTTATTCAAATTTATGTTTAGTTTTATCCGCAGGTTGTTTTCTTCTGCTTGTTATTTCTCCGCAGATTCCGCCTTTTTTAGTTCTGCCGCAAGGTCGGAAAATTTTACCGTCGCAAGACTTTGTTCAAACGCTTTCTGCGCGTCCGCAAGGTGGGAGTCGAGTATGTTGTGAATGTTTCCGCCAACAGGGCACGCGGGATTCGGTTGCTCGTGAAAACCAAAAATATTTTCTTCCATGCTGCCCGAAGCCTTGTAAATGTCAAAAAGTGTAAAATCCTCCGGCTTTACCGCAAGCTCAGCTCCGCCTGTTCCTGCCGCAACGTTCACAAGACCCGCCGCCTTGAGCGAAATGAGCGTCCGCCTGATAATCACAGGATTTACGCCCGTGCTTCCGGCAATAAAATCCGAAGTAACCTTGTATTCTTTATTTAAAACGGAAAATGCACAACAACGTGTGAACCGTCACCGTAAATTTGCTGCTTATTTTCATACGCTGATTTTAACAGATTTTTGATGTAACTTCAATTATTACAATGTCAGGGCGAATGTTGCTGTCCGGATTGCAAAATTCCGTTTTAATACGGCACGGTGACCGTCACCTGCGTTCCTGCCCCTTTTTCTGTATTGAAGCTGACTCCGCCGCCGAGCCCTTCCGCGCGGGTCTGAATGTTTTTCAGTCCGAAGTGATTTTTCTTTTTGAGCGCGTTTTTCAAATCAAAGCCCTTTCCGTCATCAGAAACGATAATCTTGAAACTTTTTTCATCAACGGTTCTGACCGGCACGCTTATACTTTCTGCTTCCGAATGTTTTATTGCATTTGTGATAATCTCCTGCGCGATTCGGTAAATGTTCAGACTTTTGTCTTTCGGAAAAGTCTTAAAAGCCTTGTTGTTTTTGAGTTCATCCTGAATGCTCAGGACAATTTCCACGCCGCTCTGTTTCTGCAGGACATGGCACAGGGAAATCAGCGCTTCAAGAATTCCTTCGCCCAAATCAGACGGAGTAAGCGCATAGCAGACGCTGCGGACATCGGAAGCGATTTTTTTGCAAAGGCTGACGGATTCCTCGTCTTCAAGGCGGAACTGGAGCACACCCAAATCCTGACAGACCGTATCATGAAGCTCGCAGGAAATTCGCTCGCGCTCGGCTTCCTGGGTTTTTATCATCCGGGCAGTAAAGGCAAGATTTTCCTTGCGGAGTTTTGATGACAAAAGATACATGACCGAAAACACAAGCGATGCGAGCAATGCAATAATGATTACAAAAATCAAAATCCTGTAGGAATAATAGACTTGCTCAAGCTGAAACCTTGCAAGATTTTTCTGGAGGATTTCCCAGCCGCGAACGTTTTCCGCAATTTTCTGCCTGTCGCCTTCATTGATTCCGTCAAGAATGTTTTCGTAGACGACCTTTGCTTCCGGAAAATAATAAATCACGGTATCAGAATGAGAGGCGTTTTTCACTTCGGCACGAAAATCTTCAAGATGTTTTTTGAATTCAGCTTCCTCCGCCGATTCACATTCCATCCACTTTTGAGTAATCCCTTCCATCATAAGCGGTTCAGCCTGCTTCTGAGCCTTATGAGCGAAAGTGGGAAAACTGAATAGAACAGACAGAATAAAAACCGTGATTTTTTTCATCTTTAGAGTATAACATATTTTTTATACAGCTGATATAATAAACCATGCTTTTCAAGTTTGACTCGTCAAATCGAAAGAGATTTGTATTTTTTGCTTTAAGCGTTCTTGCCGGTCTTTTAGATTACCTTATCTGCGACTTTGTGGCCTGGATAAACCATCTGCCTCTTTTCTGTGACACGATTTTTATCATGGCGCTCAGTTTTCTTGCAGGTCCATGGTGGGGAGTGCTTGCCGGATTCTTCTATCACCTGATTGACTTTATTTTGAACAGGACGCTCGAACCCGGACATCTGTTTATGCTCTGTCATTTTCTTGCGGCTCTTACAGCAGGATATTTTAAAATCCGGTTCATAAAAAAGACTGACACGGGCCGTGCGGTTTTTGTAAAACTGATTGTTCTCAGCATTGTGCTGTGCCTTGTCATGAGCGTTTCGGGCGGAATCATAAGCTACATTCTGAGTTTTGTGGAAGCGTACAACCAGGCAAGCAGCCAGACTGATTTTCTTACGTTTCTGTGGGAAAACAGCTTCCGTTCAAAGATTCTGCTTCTGATAGCCGTGCGCCTTCCTGTAAACTTTGCGGACCGGCTCATCTGCACATTCGCCGCCTGGGGCATTTTTCGGGGCGGAGAAAGGATTCTGTATATTTCTGGAAAATTATAGGTTTTTATTTCGGGAAAGTAATTAATATCATTTTTATTAAAACAACTTGCAGATTCTGTCTGCTTTGTGTACTATACATTTTACAGGGGATACTTTGCAATTTGTGGCGGCTTGCCTCCGATTTCTCATGAATGAAGGAGGATGTCTGTGACAGAATACGAAAAAGCAATGCTTGTTGTTGCAATTATCGCACTTGTTATAGACTTGCTCACTTTCCTGGTAAAATAGGATTAGAGCATAAAAAAGCCCGCCCCATAAGCCACCAACTTCGGACGGGCTGTTAACAATAGCTTACGGGGACGGTCGCTCAGTTGCTTGGTGTCTCCGTCTATTTTTATAATATATACCAATATAGAATGTTCGTCAAATTTTCTGATGCTTGATATTCATCGCGAAGCTGTCTCGGCAACTTTCTACAAATACCGTCCCAGTTCGTAGCGGTTCTTCACGTTGAATTTGTCGAAAATGCGGGAGACATAGTTTTCTACGGTGCGTTTGGAAATTCCAAGACGAGAGGCGATTATCTCGTTCGGAAGATGTTCGGAAATCAAATCCAAAAGCTCGCGTTCTTTCTTGGTGAGGGAAACAAGGATTGAGCTTACATACATCATGCCGGGAATCAAATCCTTTTGGATGTAGGTTCCGCCACGTGCGACTGTCCGGACTGCATCCAGCATTTCTGCTTTTCTGGCATTTTTGGAGACAAAGCCCTTTATTTTGTGCTCCATGGTTTTTACAACAAAGCCCGCGTTTGAAAATGAGGAATACATAAGGCAGTTCACTCCGCGCCGGACAAGAAAGTCCGCCGCATCAAAGCCGCTTTCGGTTTCAAGCTTTATGTCAACCATTGCGACCGTTCGGCTTAGCTCTTCTGGAGATTTTGAGCCGATGAACGCTGCTGCCTCATCCTTTGTCTTGCAGAAATGACAGACCTGGATGTCTTCAGTTTCCGAAAACACCTGCTCTAGGCCAAGGCTTATCATTTCATGGTCGTCAATACTGATTACGCTGATCATTCTCATATTTTATCTTAGAAGAACGCAAAAATATACAGAGAAAACTCACAGGAATAAAGTGAGTTTTTACTGACTACAAGGAAAAAGTCTGACTGTATAATTTTGCTCAAATACAGAGGTTTCGCCTCAAATAGTCGGAGGACATTAAACTCGGAGGATATTTTTTTATGAAAAGACTTTTTGTTGCGCTTGCAACATTTACGCTCGCGGTTACTTTGATGAGCTGTGGTGGTGAAAAACTTGCTGACACGACTTGGAAAGGCTCTGATAATTATTGGAACTACACGCTTACGTTCACAAAGGATGAAGTAACTTTTAATCAGACTGACAAAGATACACAGAATCCTGTAAAACCAACCGAAATGACTGAAAAATACACCATAAAAGGCGACACAGTCTATATTATCAGCAGTTATAATGGAGAAAAAAATCCTTTCTGCACGATAAACGAAAATACTATTACAGTCGCCGCTGATGGCCAGACAATTAAATTTGCAAAACAAGAGTAAAAAAGGAAGAAAAAAATGAAATTAAGGAAGATTATTATAGCCATATTAACAGCCACGACTTCATTTGCCGCATTTGCGCAGAACGCAGATTATAACGTGCTTCTCTCAAAAGGCAAGGATTATGAAAATAAAAAGCAGTTCGTATATGCGTTGGGAACTTATTATGATGCTGTTGCGGCAGAACCGACCGGGGATTCAAAAGAAGCCCAGGATGCTTTTAACACCTTGTTGGATTCCATAAAGAACGGAAATCCCGGAATCGGTGAATTTGATGAATTTGAGATTTATGACAGCTGGCTTGTTTTTTGCAAGGAATATGAGAAATATTGGACTGAATACAGCCCAAGAGCAATTATTTACGAATTGGAAAGAGACAGCATTGACCGGACTACCAAAACTGGTAATTACAAAGTAAGTCTCAAATGTGAATGGTCAGCAAAATATAAAAGAATATCCGAAGCAGTCCTTGCCGGTCTTGAAAAATCATGGCAGGATGACTGGACTGGTATTCCTAAAAGATGGCCAAAAGAATCTGCATACATGGCAGAATTAAAAGGTACCAGACCAAAGAATTATACTCCAGGGGCTGATTTTGGAAGGTATTTTACTTCTGTAACAGATACATACTTAAAAAACGGGGCGGCTCTTTTTCAGTCTTATGAAGGCGATTATTTTTATGAAAAAGATTTTAGAAAGTATCCGTATTACTCGATTATTCCTGCCACATTTGTAGAAAACGCTTATTCTATTGACAGTTGGGGTAATCAACAAACAAAAAACGGTTGTCTTATTGACCTGAAAGTAAAAATTGCAGATGAAAACGGAAAAACTCTTTATACAAGCAGCCGCATCTCAATGATGGGTGGTGGCGACAGTATATATGGCTGTGTGTATATTTTTAAAAATATAGATCAGGCAACTATGAAATTGATTGACAGCGGAAAGGCAAAACTTGAGCTTGATAGCGCTTTCCTTGAATACGGAAATCCACCAAAGTCGTTAGTTTCATTCGAGGCACCAGAAGACAGAACATGGCTGAAATCACTTCCGGAAGTAAAGATTGACAATGCAAAATTCGTATGGGGAAAAGATAAAGACGCTTTCGTTAAATAAGCATGGCTCCGTATTTTTTAATCGGTAAGACAAAGAAATTATGAGTGCATGGGCAATGCGCTCATAATTTCTTTAAGGTTTATACAAACATTAAAAACGGCAAAGTCAAGGTCTTGAGCATAACCGTGTCTTGACCAGACGTATGGGAGATATAAAATGAAAGAGGCGATAATCGGCGGAATCTTTGCGTTGCTCGGCTCTTTGGTCACATTTTTGGGGACGTATCTTTCAACCTTAAATACAAAAAAAGAAGAACGGACCAGAAGGCGGATAAAGAACTACCTTGAAGAATTAAAGGGGTTCTACAACCTTGAGCAGCTTTACATGAAAGCCGTCGCACAGTTGCGCGGAAAAATTCCGGAAAATCAGGAAAGTGCAAGTCCGCTTGGAATTCAGAAAGAATTCCGCAAGGCAAATGAGGAAGAATGCGGTATTATTCTTTCAATGACAGACCACAAGGCAGATAAATTGCTTGCCGATTTGGAATAAAACAAAAGCAAAAGTTTGCAAAATAAGCGTTGTGGAATAAAAGCAACGCTTGTTTTTTCTACAGCCTCAATAAATCAGCATGAGTTCCGGTGCGTGAAAGCGTAAGAATCAGTTCCGTCTTGTTCTTTATATAGACCAGAATCCAGTCGGCTGAATGTGCAGTTCCCGGAATTTCTTCAGCTTGCCTTTCAGCTGGTGGTCGCAGTACTTTTCGGGGAGCTTTTTGCCGCTTTTCAGCCATTCCAAAACTTCTGTAAGAGCATTCATGTCAAGATGTCTCTTTTCTGCAAGACGAACATCTTTTTTGAACGATGATGTATAAATCAGTCTATATGTCATGATTTGTACTCTGGCTAATCCTCTGCTACAGAGTCGCTGTCGCCTGGGACATTTTTTGAGACAAAGCCCTTGATTTTTGCTCCATTGTTTTTACAACAAAGCCGTGTTCTATCATTTTTTTGCAAGAATCAAAGTGTAATAACAACCGTCGCTGACATTATTTGCTCCAGACTTATTTACACTACTGACAGCAAACCAATTCACATCTGGATTTTCAAGATTTTTTCTGGTTCGGGAATTTGAAGCCCAAAGATTTACAATTTCATCGGCTGCAACATCATCCATAGTCATAATCTTGCTAAAAGCAACATTTTGAGCAACGAATTTATAGCCAGCAGATATTTTTTTCACATTTATATTAAAAATCTGCTTTTTATTTGCCATTTTTTTTGAATGAGTTTTGCAGATTTCATGCAAGCCCGAATCATAGTACATGATAGAATCCGGGCGTCTTTGTTTTATGTATTTATTGATTGCATCCAGAATTTTCTTATCATAAAAACCGCAACTATAGAAACCGTTTGTCGGAACACAGGCTTCATCCGCAAGCTTTTGTTCCTTCACGGACTGAAATTCTTCTGATGTTATTGAATTTATATATTCAGAGTTTTCCTCTGCCCATGAAACTGAATCGCATGAAAGCGAATCGCATGAAACTAAAAATCCAAAGGAAAACAAAGAAATCAACAAGGATTCCAGCAAAAATTTTCTATTTAATATAGATTTATTTTAATGAAAATTGATACTTTGTCAATCTTGCATAATAAGCTGTTATTTTACAACCGTCAAAATCATCTTTAATTTTTAATTTTGTAAGCGCCTTCAGCGAATGTGAAACATTTTTTTTGCATTACAATTATCTGGCCGGCTTTCAAAATATGCGGAACTCCTAAGACTGTGATTTCAGTTTTTCCCTCTTTGTATTGAACCAAATCTTTCCGAACAAGCGGAGCTGCGTCTTCAACATTTTTAATAAGTTTTTCTTCTATATTATTGCGTCTAAATCCACAGAAGAATTTTTATTTGATTCATAGTGATATATTTATAGAAGAAAAAGATTTTTCGATAGACTTTGATAGCTGGCTTAAGGATTTAAAAGGTGAGCACGCGAAAACAAATGTTTGAATTTGCTCTGGGGCGAAGCCGTAGCCCGCAACAACGTAAAACCGTTTTTTCTTGCAGGCTTTTTTATAACCTGAATAAAAACATTTCTTGTTTCCATTTCGTTCTCCTTGCAGGCATTAAACTGCCTATTTTGGAATTTGACACCTGTCGGAATAAAGTACGGAACCGGAATAGGATGTGTTGAATATGTCCCCAGGTTACAGCAAAACTTTGAAGCCAAGTGCGACCATCACGGGGAACGTCATAACTGATTTCTTCGCTTTTCTACCATGCCTTCTTTTCTTTTGAAGAATTCTGCTGCTGCTTCCGCTCTTCAACCATTTTTACGAACCATTCCACCATTGCAGGATCCTGATGACTGAAGAAAGAACTTGTTGCAGTATCGATAGCGGTGATTTTTGATATCTCTTCGGCAGTGAGGGTAAAATCAAAGACATTCAGGTTTTCTGCCATGCGTTCCTTGTGGGGTGATTTTGGAATAACCACAATTCCTCTCTGCAGGTGCCAGCGGAGCATAACCTGAGCTGTTGTTTTTCCATGTGCGGCAGCAATTTCTTTTAACACAGAATTTTCAAAAAGGCCACCACGTCCCTCGCCAAAAGGGGCCCAGGCTTAAAGCTGAATACCGTACTTGTTATTCCATTTTTTTGCCTCTATCTGCTGATTCAAAGGATGACATTCCACCTGATTCACCATAGGCTTTATGCGGTTGAAGGACGCAAACTCCACCATGAGGTCGGCATAAAAGTTGGAGATTCCGATTGCCTTTAAAATTCCTTTTTCATAAAATTCTTCAAGAGCGCGCCATGCACCGTAAGCATCACCAAAAGGCTGATGAAGAAGCATGAGGTCAATGTAATCAGTCTTGAGTTTCTTAAGAGACTCTTCTACAGAAGCCTTGCAAGAGTCATAGTCGCAATGCTCAATCCAGACTTTTGTTGTAAGGAAAATGTTGCTCCGGGCAATGCCCGATTTTGCAATTGCATTCCCCACTTCTTCTTCTTTGAAATACGACTGCGCCGTGTCAATGGAACGGTAGCCGACTTCCAGCGCATCCGAAACACAGCGTTCAGCATCTTCCTTTGTCACCTGATACACGCCATAGCCCAAAACAGGCATTTTGATTCCATTTGAAAGTGTTATGTAGTTCATATATGTCTCCTGAAAGTAAATTGTTTTCTAAAATAAGAGTAGCGTGCAGACAGACCTTTTGTACAATAAAACTTTCGTAATGCGGTATTCGCCGTGCGCATAGCGCTAACGCATTTTTTTCCTAAACCATTTTCTACAAACACAAATATTTTCGTCGCTTAATTAGGCCTTTTTATTTTCTCTCACACCTGCCCTTTAAACTTCCTTCTGAACTTTACAGTCTTTCATATGTAAATGTTAATGAATAATAAGAATCATCTTCCGTGATAACATTTTGTTTTTCTTCTTCACTTTCTTTGTTATTAACCATGCATTTTATCCATTCGAAAGATTAGCCGTTATCTTTTTTTTGTAACAATAATTTGCAAAGTACACCATAGGGCTAAGAATATTCTTTTTACTCCCGAAATTTCCGGGAGTAAACCCCCTACAAAACACATTATTTTTCATTGTATAATCGTTTTTATGAGAAAAAGCATAATTCTTGTTGATGATCACGCGCTTTTACTGAACGGAATTAAAAACTGGATAGAAAATCATTCGGATTATAAGGTGGAATTTCAGGCAAGTAACGTCGAAGAATGTAAGGAAATCCAGAATCAGTTTGAGAAAGGAAGTATTAAGGCTGATGATTTTCTTGCGTTCGTAGATATTTCCTTTAAGTCTTCCGATTCGCAGATGGAAAACTCCGGTTTTGGCATCATCAAAGAATTTTCAGCTCTGGGGATTCCCTGCATTGCCTATTCCAGCCACGACTCCGGCGGCTTTATTGAACACGCAACAAGCTCTGCCGTGGGGGCAAAAGGCTTTGTTTCAAAAACGGCAGATGAATCCATTCTGCTAGCAGCAATCAATTCGGTGGCAAATGGCGGAATTTATATTCAGGCTGAGCTTGTAACCGGGCTTCTGGAAGTGCGCGACATCACCCAGACCTTCACTAAAAAGGAAAAGCTCGTCGCCGACACGCTGACTATCCACAACACAAATGCCGAAGTTGCCGCCGCCCTGGGAATTGCGGAAAAAACTGTCGTAAATTATCTGACAATTTTGTATGATAAGGCAGGAGTAGAAAATAAACTCAAGTTTCTTGAAAAAATGGGAAGATTATGAAATCCAAAAAGATTGCATTCACAGGACTTTTATGCCTCCTTGCTCTTATATTGAACATTGCAAGCGCAATGCTGGCCTCCACCCTCAAGCTCCCGGCCTTTTTAGACACAATTTTTACCGTGGCAATTACTTTTTATTCAGGTCTGATTCCCGGAATCATCGTAGCCACCCTTTTTAACCCGGTTATGACACTTCTCCGCTGTGCTATGACCGGTAGTGAAATTTTCCTGTATGATTTTTTGTATGGAATCTGCGGAATTCTCATTGTAATAGCCAGTTGGCTTTTCAGCCGCAACAAAAAAGAGTTTCATTTTAATCGCCGCGTCACCCTTCTTTACCTTCTGATAATCGTTTTCTTCTCAACCTTTCTAAGCTCATTTTCTGCAAGCGCACTGGACACCTTTATCCGCCCGCTTTTTGAAAAAGCATCGGGCTTTTCGGCAATCGACGACATTTCCCTGATCTTTCAGAAATTGAATTTCAGCGTATTTTTGTCCTATCTTTTACCCCGCATTCCAATTACGCTTTTAGACCGTTTTATCTGTACCTTTGCCGCATACGGCATTTATTCGGGGCTTCGTAAATGACAGAGCTTGATTTGCAGGATTTAACTTCCGCCCTCAGTCTTTACACTTCATTTTTTATCTTTCTTGTCGTCCTTACTTTTGCAGCCTTTATCATCCTTATGGTGATTTTGATTCACAACATTAAATCCCGCAAAAATCCTAAGAATAACCGCCAATTTATTGAAGAAACAATTGCCGTGCAGGAAGAAGAGCGCCGCCGCATCAGTCAGGAACTTCACGACACGGTAAGCCAGAACATAAAAGCCCTGCTGCTTACCCAGAAGGAAGTCAAAGACCACTGCAGGGACACAAATCTCCTTACAGAACTTGAAAAAATCATCAGCCTGGAAAAGAAAAATCAGAAGGAACTGAGGGCCATAATCCAGAATCTTTCTGTTCCTGCCCTTGCAAGCATTCCCTTTAAAACCGTCATAAATGATTTGTGCGAGCAGTTTTATGCCCAGAGTAAAATCCCCTGCAAATTTTTTGTTGACCCAGACCTTTCTTTAGACACCTTCACCACTGAACAAAAACATCATATCCTGCGCATTATTCAGGAAGCCTTGAACAATACCCGGGCCCACGCTAAGACCGAAGAAACGAGCGTTGTTATAAGAAAAATTTCTGACCCGCAGAAAAACAGCAACCTGATTCGCATTATGATTTTTGATGACGGACTGGGTTTCGATTCTGAAAAACAGATGGCTCCGGGCAACGCGACTTCTCACTTCGGCATGAGCGGAATGGAAATGCGGGCTAAGCTCCTGGGTGGCAATTTTTCTGTAAACAGCTCGCCAGATACAGGAACCGAAGTACAGCTGGAGCTTCCCCTGCAGTAAAGCGGAGAGTAAATGAAAAAGAACCGCCCGAAGAAATACGAGGAGAGCCTTAAAAACTGTATTTTACTCGCACGAATAGAATTCTTCACAATTTCTGCAGATCCAGATGACCAATATCAGAACCAGCTTGCAGAAAAAATATTTCAAATACAGAGAAAAATAGAAAATAAACAAAAGGATAACGGGCTTTTTGGCGGCCGCTACGGAGTAAAGTGGTATCAGCAGCTCTTTACAAATTTTGCGACGAACTTAGGCATTTCAAAAATGTGCCCCATTTACCGCCTGCCAGGCTTTTACGCTTTTGACAACGCAAATCCCCGCCGCGTCTACCAAAAATGGTGCGCCGCCTTTGACGGTCTTCTTTCTAAAAGCGACATAGACTTAATCGTTTCTGCCGCCATAAAAAATGACGATAACTTCTACGAATACGGCATTAAAGCCTGGGAAAATATGCAGGAACAAAAACGCTGGAACCTTACCGGCGAACTCATTACCATCTGGCGATATTGGAAAAAGAAAATTACGGGAAACGATTAGCTTCTTCTTGACGATTTCTTTTTTCAGCATTATCATTTTACTCGGATAAAACCGAGTCGGAAATATTCGAGTAAAAAGGAGATGCATATGGCAATAGGGGAAGTTTTCTTTGGAAGAAAAGAAAATATCAAAGCAATTTCAAGATTTTTCAATTCAGATAATAATGATGCAGCCCTAATTTACGGTCGTCGGCGGGTTGGCAAAACAGAACTGATTAAGCATTGCCTGAAACAAACAAAAACAACTTCTATCTATTATGAATGTAAAGAAACCTCTGAGCTGAATAATGTCAAATCCCTTTGTGAAATCATTTCAGAAACTTTTGGTCTGCCGCCTTTAGCCTTTGATACCTTTGAATCAACACTTGCTTTTCTCTATAAGCAAGCTGCAAAAAAAGAATTAATCCTTGTGATTGATGAATATCCTTATATCAGGAAAGTTGTAGAGGGATTAGACAGCATTATTCAGTCTTTTATCGACAATAACAAGTCTACTTCCAGATTAAAGCTGATTTTATGTGGCTCTTACGTAGAAACCATGAAGTCTTTGCTCTCGGAAGAAAATCCGCTCTTTGGTCGTTTTGATTTAGTTATGAATCTTAAAGCTATGGATTATTATGAATCAGCTCTCTTCTATAAAGATTTCAGTGATGAAGATAAGGTTCGCTTATATTCTGTTTTTGGCGGAATCCCTTATTACAACAGGCGCATAGATTCATCAAAGACAGTTAAACAGAATATAATTGATTTGATTGCCAGTCCCGGCAGCCGTTTTGAAAATGAAGTTCAAATGCACCTGAAATCTGAAATTTCCAAAATGCAGAATGCGTATGAGGTTTTTGAAGCTCTGGCAAAAGGATTTGTTCGATTTAAAGATATTCTCTCTCAATCACAAGTCTCAAGTTCACCAACGCTTGCAGATGTTCTTGATAAATTAATAAATATGGATATCGTTGTAAAAGAATCTCCAATTAATGATGAAAATAACAAGAAGAAAGCCGGCTATTATATTTCAGACCAGCTGACTTTATTTTATTTCAAATACATTTACAGAAATCTTTCAAGACTTGCAGTAATGGAGTCTGAAGCTTTCTATGATAAATTTATTGAACCAGATTTTGAAGAACATTATGTTCCACAGGCTTTCGAACAGATTTGCCGACAATTTTTAATCCGTAAAAATCGCTCAGGAGAATTAGCTGATTCGTTTGAAAAAATTGGAAAATACTGGTATGACGATCCTATAAATCACAAAAATGGAGAGTTTGATGTAGTCACTGAAAACGATAATTCCTATATCTTTTACGAAGCAAAATTCCGTGAAGGTAAATTAGACAAAAATCTCATTTGGAACGAAATCCAGCAGGTAAATAGCACAGGTTTAGTTTGCAGCAAATACGGATTTTTCTCTAAATCTGGGTATAAAGAGATTGACGAGTCCCATAGGCAGCAGTTGATTCTTTATAAGCTGGAAGATTTGTATCAGTAAACTCGCCTTGTGTACGTAAGGTATTAACTCCCAATATAATCAGGAAAAATTTCCTTTTATTTCTTAAGAGTTTCCTCCCAATACAGAATAAAATTTTCAGTGTAAAATTGATTTTGTTACAAAAAAATGATTTTTTGCTGCATGACTTATTTATATTATGCAGGCAATTGTGGAGGAAAAATGAGAAAGATAACAGAAACAAAAAACATTTTTAAGGTGCTGGATATTGGCCACTTGGAAAACTATCACAGCAATATGCTTGCATGGCTTTTAGATGTTAACGGCGGCCATCATATTGGTTCAACTTATTTTAGAAATCTTGTCAGCGGTCCTATTCAAAAAAAATCTCAAAAAGAGATGGAAGAAACTGTTGATATGGACTGGGAATCATTTAGTGTGTACCGCGAATTCCCTGTAGAAAATGATGAGAAAAAAGGCTTTATCGACATTTTCTGCATTTCTGAAGAGAAAAAATGCGTAATCTATATTGAAAACAAAGTCGAAAGCTCTGAACATTCAAATCAATTGCAGCGCTATGCAGATTTTGTAGAACAAGAATATTGCGAAAAAGGCTACAAAGCGCTCTTTATGTATTTTACACCAACAGGCGAAACTCCTTCTGATGCACGCTGGATAAAAAAGAATTACAGAGACCTGTATGACATTACCCGCACAGCAATAGGAAATATCGTTGACGGCAAAATAAGAGGCATTGTGGAAGATTACGGAGATGTTCTTCTTAGTCTTTTTGCTAACACACGTGATTTTAAAAGTTGCATCACAGAAGTGAATGAAAGCATCGTTGCAAAGGACTTTTCAAACTTAGAATGTGCCGGAATCACATCAATGAATACTCTATACAAAGATTCTTCACTGACCCGCTTCGCTCCTGCAGATACGACAGGCGGCTACATGAACACAACTGATTTGTGCTACATCAATATCAAAATGGAAGACTCGCAACGAAAAAAAGGCACGCTTGCCTGTGTGCTTACATTTACCAATCACCCTAAAAATCTTGAAGAAGGCTCTGAATTTAGAAAATGCTTTCCTAACGCAGGACTGAATTTTCGTTGGTATAATGCAATCACAATTGAAGAGAAATTCTTAAACGATGGCGAAAAGTTACGGGATTTTCTTATGAGCAACGAATGTCAGGAGCGTTTAGGTGCCGTGGTAAAGAGCCTGCTTTCTAAGATGAAAGACGAAATCAAGGCAAAGGCTCTGTAGAGGAAAAAAACGCTAAGTCTTATAAATTGCGGTATTTGCCGCTTTTTATAGCCCTGCGTTGCAGGACACAGATTCGGAAAACGAATCTTATCAAGCTGAGGTAATTCATATGGAAGACAAAAAATCAACAGAAAAGGCTACTGTGGTTTATGAAAAACCGCAAGTTCTTGCACAGAATGATGCTTCTGGAAGCTATGCTGCTGGATGTCCTGCCTATAAAGACGGCAACGGACACTGGTGCGCAGAGTGCGAACGCAGAAACTAAAACTGTGTCTTATAGTGGCAAAGCCCGCTATGTAAAATAAGGTGGCTGAAATAATTTTAGTGGTGAAGCGATATGGCAATAAAAGATGTAGAGAATGAACCTGGATATGTATACGACGATGAGAAGCCGTCAAAAATAGAAGATGGTAAGAAAATGTTTTCAAGTCATTTTGACAGGAATCGGGCTAAAGAACTCGGAATGTCAGAAGAAGAAATCAGACTTCATGAAACTGGTGTAAAAAATCGCGAGCATTTTATTTATTCAAATTAGGAACAAGCAATGTTATATCGACAAAAAAAAGATGTTCTAATTAGAAAGACAGAACACGGTGCATATATTCTCTCAAAAGAAAATTACAGCGAAAAAATTGTGAATGAAAGTGGATCTGTATTCTTATGTGCTCTTTCAAAAGATCCTCAATCAATAGAAACCCTTGCAGATACAATCTTAAAATCATTTGTCGGAGCTGACAAAGAAACGATAATTTCTGATGCCATAGAATTTTATGAAACTTTTGTAAAAGAAGGCTTTGTTGCAAAAGGCGAGACAGAAGCAGAGCTTAACGAGAAAGATGCGAGCGGAATTTATAATTCTGATTGTAGAGTATATGATGGAAGAAATAAAATACACTTTTTTATTCCTGGCTTGGACTTGCAATATCAGGGATTTTACTCCCTATTTTTTGATTATATGAAAAAATTTTCTTATCGTTTTATGGATAATATTGATGTTCCCGCTGTTTATGGTTCATTCAATAATATGATATGGAATGGTGGACGTGTCCGCAGAGGTGTTCAGCCAGCACTGGAAGAAATAAAATCGACGATAAAGACTTTAAATGATTTTGGAATAGCCGTTAGATTTACTTATACGAACAGCCTTGTTGAAGAAAAACATCTGCAAGATACTATGTGTAATCTTACGATGGAAATTGCAAACAATGGAATGAATGAAGTTCTGGTAAATTCGCCTTTGCTTGAAGATTATCTAAGAAAGACCTATCCAAATTTCAAATATATTCTTTCGACAACAGCTTGTGTACGCGATGTAAATAAAATAAATGAAGCGACAAAAAAATATGATTTGGTCGTCTTGGATTGGCGTGACAACAGAAATTTTGACTTCCTAAAAAAAATTCAGGATAAAGAAAAAATCGAAATTCTTGTTGATGAAAAATGCCCAAGTTCTTGTCCAAACAGAAAAGCAGATTATGCGCATGTCTCAAAGGTGAACTTATATCAGGCAACTTCAGATGAACTGAATTTAAAATGCATGAGAGCGGTTTCAGATGTTGCAGGATTTTATAGAGGATTGAAATTCAATCGTGACACAAATCTTACTTTCAATGACATTTACGGAAAATATTATGACATGGGCTTTAGAAATTTTAAGCTTATGGGACGAAATGAACAGGATTTATTAAGTCTGTTTGAAAGCTATATTTATTACATGGCAACCCCTGAATGTCGGGATATTGTACGCTACGACTTACTCACTTACTATATGGATTATTTAATTCGTGATTTTGGTGGAAACAGAACTTCTGCAATACGCTGGCACGAAGAAAATCTAAAAAAATCTTACGCACAAGGAAAATAGAATGTTTTATCGGCTGAAAAAAGATACTTATGTTCGAAACTATGATGGAATCGGATATATCACATCAACTGGAATATTCAATGACAGCGTTGTAAATGGAACTGGAGCTGTCTTGCTCAGCCTCTTAAATCGGCAGCCGCAATCTTTGGATGAACTTGTAAATAAGGCGGAAAAGATTTTTGATAGTGCGAACCATATGATTATTTACAAAGATGCAAAAGAATTTTATGACAATCTTGTTGAGAATGGGTTTGTTTTAAAAGGGAAAAATGAAGATGAATTAAATGCTAACGACATTGGTTTTACATACAATACTGTACTTCCTAAGACAATTCAAGATGATTTTACGCCATCAATTCAAAGAGCAGATACTTCTACGCAGGAATTTTTAGAGAAATACTTTAAGGATAAGCCACATCTGACAAGCTTTCAGATAGAACTTACAAGTCGTTGCAACGAAAGATGCATTCATTGCTATATTCCGCACAAATATAAATTGTACAATATAAGTGATGAATTATATTATTCAACATTGGAACAGTTGTCAGAAATGAATATTCTTTCTGTATGCTTAAGTGGTGGGGAACCTATGATGCATCCTCATTTTAAGGAATTTTTGAAAGCTGCAAAAAAATATGATTTTTATGTGACGCTGCTTTCAAATCTCACGCTTTTAGATGATGAAACTGTTCAGATTATGAAGGAAGGAAATGTTTCAAGCGTTCAAGTTTCACTATATTCTATGGTTCCAGAACACCACGATGCTATCACGCAGTTAAAAGGCAGTTTTTATAAAACCCGTGATGTAATTCTAAAATTGATAGAAAATGATATTCCTTGCCATGTAAGTTGCCCCACAATGAAAGCTAACAAAAATGATTTTACAGATGTACTTGCTTGGTGCAATGAGCATAAAATTCGCGCACAGACTGATTACATTATGATGGCGGAATACAATCACGAAACAGAAAACCTTGCTAACAGACTTTCTGTAGATGAGGCTGGCGAAGTCATAAAATCTATAATGACTGGTGATATAGATTATCAAAAAAATGTTCTTAAGAATGACTTCCTTACAAATATGAACATGGCACAGTTCAATCCAGAACGTCGTTTATGCGGAGTCGGAATCTCGACTTGTTGTATGGTGGCAAATGGCAATGTTTACCCATGTCCTGGCTGGCAAGAAATGGTCTTAGGCAACCTGAACGAAATACCGCTTCAAGAAATCTGGGATAACGGCGAAAAAATCAAATGGCTTCGTTCTCTTAAAATGAAAGACTTAGGAGGTGGCGAATGCTGCAAGTGCGACAAAGCAGCATTTTGTGCTCCCTGCATGGTTCAAAACGCAAACGAATCTCCTACAGGAAACCCTCTTGAAATAAACAGACACTTCTGTGCAGTTGCCGCAAAAAACAAGCAGATTGTACTTGACTGGCGAAAAGCAAAGCTGAAGGAACTGGGGCATAAATAGATTCTTCGCTTTGCTCAGAATGACGCTGAATCAAGTTCAGAATGATATTCCAATGCAGAGTGGAGGTTGGCTATTGTCATGTTGAGTGCAGTGAAACATCTTTAAAAGGAGAGCTATGACCGACTTTCATGTTCACATCGGACAGTATGAAAAAGCATATTACTACGCAGACCGCGTGTTTTCCGTATTAAAGAAAAACGGCGTGGATGAAGTCTATTTTTCGTCTACAACAAGCTGTATCTTCTGCAAAGAAAGCACCAACATCCGATTCTCTGAACATGAAAGAAAAAATGCTCCATCCGCAAGTACGCTTTACTAAGCAATACGCTATGAGGTAAAAAACGCACTGGTTTGTGCAAAAGAAATCGGTATAAAAACTCATGCTCTTTATTGGGTTGTGCCGGATTTTCATTTTGCAAATTGCGCTCTTACCATAAAAAAGGCGATGGACGACGTTCCGTATGACGGATTTAAAATTCATCCGTTCGCACAAAAATGGAATTTAAAAGATGAAAGGACGGCAGGGCTTGCCGAAGAGATTTTTGACTATACGGAAAAAAATAAAAAGCGGATTGTAATTCATACTGGTGTTGATGATTTTTGCAGTCCGAAATTATTTGAAAAATATACTGCAAGTCATAAAGATGTACTTGTCCAACTTGCACACTGTCGTCCTTTGAGACAAACGGTTTATATGCTGGATCATTATGAAAATGTTTTCTGCGATTCTTCTATGACTAATAGAGAAACAATAGCAGAAACAGAAAATAATGGTTTAAAAAATCGTGTATTATACGGAAGCGATTTTCCTATAACTCATTGGAGAGAGTATAAACCTGATTATGATCCGACAGAAAAAGAACTGTCTGATTTTTTTATATTATGTATAACTTCCCCAGGCTATCCTGCGATAAGGCAGGTTAACCGCGATTAAGCGGAGTCTGGGGTTTTAGGGGTGGTCACACCCCTAGGCGAAGGGGGTGCGGCGCAACGGAGTGCAACGCAGGGGGTCAAGACTTTCCCCCTCACCTTAAATTCTGGAGGTAGAAATGAAAAAGCAACTTCTCAGTTTTGTAGTTTTGATTATGTTTGTATCTGCTTTGGTAAGTGGTGAGAAAAAAAAGAAAACTTTGTATAAGAGATTTACCGAATTATTTGATAAAAAAGTAGAAAAAGCTGAGAAAGAACTCCCTCCCAAAATCGAAAAAGGCATGGAAACCTTTACCGACAACCTGGAAGATTTTGAAAACGACATTCATGCCGAGCCCAAAAAGCAGAGCAAGTTCGCAAAGATTTTTAATTATATTGCAGATATTGATATTACTGAGACCTATGCAAATGATTATGCACAAATAAATCCTGAAGATATTGAAAGAGTCGGAGCTTACACAGACGCCCGCGAAGAAAAGTAAGAAAGGACCGCCTATGATAACCATCAAGGGAAAAAAATACGCAATTTCAGAGGATACCGCCATCTCCTGGTTGAAAAGTGTTCACTTTCAGCTTGCAAAGCCGCTTGCAGAAAAAATGGGGCTTGAGCTGCCACCGGATTTTGTTTCGGATAATGAGGGAAAAAGACCGGGCGATTATGGAAGCCAGACTTATGAAGAGGCGCTAAAAAAAAGTGAAGAATATATCGCTATGAGGATAAAATGGGAGACCCGTAAAAAAGCTCGCCGGGTCTGCAGCTTGAAGCAGGAATACGTCTATATTGTCACAAGTTACGAGCGGGATGACGATTATTCGGCCTTTGCCTATGCTGCAATCGATAAGAATGAGGCTGTCAGCTTTGTTGAAAAGGAACAGAAAAAGTGGAGGGAAGGCTGGGCAACTCACGCCTTTTTGTGGAGATGCAAACTGGGGCTTTGGGGCGGCGAAAAAATCCTCTGGGGCATTTACAGTGTAGAAAAAAACGAATGGCTGACTGATTATTCAGTAGACGAAAACGAAAGCATTTTCTTTGAAGACCAGGTGCTGGTAAAAGCGCCCTACTCCAGCCCCAACACCGGTATTCTTGTCTGCCCGATGGAGGTAAAGGATGGGAGAAGGTCGTTTATGTCAATGCCGGCGAGAAATTTCCTATCAAGGTGAAGACATTTTTCTGCCTTTTCAGTTGATTGCCAGAGCGACATATAGGGCTTTGTTGATGTTTTTGCCGTCCTGCCTTGAATTTACGCGTAAGGCATCTAGAAAAAGAATAGAATATGATTTTTCAAGCGACCTGTTCTGCCATTCACGAACATCGGCCATGACTGATTCAGTGATATTTGAAATTGTTTCTGGAGAAACTTCAACACCGTAGACCTGCTGCAGATGCCGCTGAATGTCACGGGTACTCATTCCGAAAGAATACATCGAAATAATCTGGTCGTTGAAAAAGTGGCGTGCGTTTTTCATGTTTTGGAATTATTACAGGTTCAGCTGTCATCCCATGGAAGTCAATCTGATCCAGCAACTGGTCGATGACATCTTTTTCTTTTATTTTGGCCAACATTGTACTCCTCCTTAAGAGTATCATATTTGTCAGCCATTTACACAGAAAATTTTACAAGGTCAAAAATCTACCTTATATTCTAATTAGCGGCGAGTCCTACCCTAAGTGGAATCTTTAAAAGCAGTGTACCCTACTGTGAGTGGGAACTTTAAAAGCGGAGAATCCTGCCGTTAAGTGGAATCGATAAAGCCGTTCAGTTCGCTGAGACGGCTTTTTTTATAAAAATATAAATCCGTATTTGTCACTATTCATTTATTTTTTCATTGTAAAATTCAACAAATCTGTATAATCGCCTGCGTCTGCTTTTCTAAGAGCATCAATATATTTTCTGCGTACTTCTGAAACGTCTACAAGATTCGTATCTCCCCAATAAAGAGTTTTTCCTTCAAGTTTCTGGAGTACTAAATCTGCCATAAGACGGGAAACACGCCCATTGCCATTTGGGAAAGGATGGATTTGAACAAGCTTATGATGGAGCCTGACTGCAATTTCATGATTTGAATATGTTTTGTTGTCAATCCAAAAATTTAAATCATCAAAAAGCTGCATGAGTTTCATTGGAATCTGATATGGTGCAACGCCAATATTTCTTTCAGTAATCCGGTATTCGCCTGCCCATACCCAGACATCACAAAACATTTTTTTATGAAGATTCCGCAAGAATGTATCTGAACAAACGTCCTTTTTCTTGTTAGATGCAAGCCAGAGCTGAGCCTGTGCTATATTTCGAGCTTCCGCCTCGTTTAGTTCCGAACGCAGTGTTATCCACTTCAGTTTGAGACCATTTTTCTCTTCTGCCGTAAGAGGTGTTGAATTATCGTCTGCTTCAAAAATGTCCATGTATCATTAATCCCAAATCTGTTTGATTTTTGTGTTTATTAAATCACTGGCAAAATCTTTTACTGCTTCATCTTCTGCAATTTCCTGATTTTCAAGAGCCATATTCACATTTACGGTTTTCAGAACTTCTGCGGCCTTTTTTTGAGCCTGTTCATCAACAAGATTCTGGAAAGTTGTTCTAGGCTTAAAGTAATACACGAATTCACAATTCATAGCTTCGGCGGCTTTCTTCATGGTTGAGAGTTTTAGATTGTCTTCATTAGATTCCATTTTTGTAATTCGCGGCTGAGTAACTCCAAGTCGTGCAGCTAGCTGACTCACTGTCATTCCGATTGCTTCACGCACTGTTTTTATCCAGCCGGAAGGTTGAGGAACTATATTTTTTGCACTCTTTAAGTCAGAAGTTTTCTTATCCAAAGCTCTGATTTGTAAAACCCTTGCATCCATATAATAACCTATACATTATATTTCTATAGTATTATAGAACATTTAGGTTATATTTTCAACTTAAAGTATTACTTTTCTATTATTTATTTTCATTATTCTATAACCTTTGTGTTATTTTTTTGTCGTCAAAATCAATGAAAAATATTGTATAGGGATTTGGTGCATTCTTGCCCTATGTGAAGTCCTTGAAAGCAACTGGCTGTAAAAGTTCGCCTTTTTTACAACTCTTTACTCCCCCTTACAATCCCTTTGCCCAGTCTTTTATTTTCTGCTCTGACTTTGCGGTGTCGCTGCGGCTTAGAATCAGCATATTCCTGCTGACGGTGGCCTTTGGTTCTGAGGCGGCGATTTCTCGCTCTATTCCCGCGCTTCTGCTTCCTCCGTGGGTGACGGAAAGGTAAATCGTTTTGCCGCTCAAATCGTATTCGTCAAGGAAGGACTGCACGGCGAGGGGCATTTTGTACCACCAGACCGGGCAGACGATGACGATTTTGTCATACTGCGCCATGTTCTGAACGCGCTTCAAGAGCTTTGGCTTTACATTGTTCCGCTGTTCGCTTTATGTTGCGTTGAAGATTTTTTTGTAGTCGCGGGGATAGTGGTCGCCCGTGTCGATTTCAAAGAGGTCTGCGCTTTCTCCAAGCGTGTCGGCGACCGTCATAGCGATGAACTGGGCGTTTCCAAAGTGCCGTCCGTTTTTGATTGTCACGCTGGCTCCGCTTGTTGCGTCCAGAGCTTCTTTCCCGCTGTCAATGGGAAAGGAAAAGTATGCGACCAGAGTTTTAGCAGATGCCGTCATGGTGAGGGCAAGTGCCAGTGATAAAGTAAGAATCAGTTTTTTCATTTTGTCACTCCTATTTTTTTTGAGCCATGCATCTACATTGTTCTGATTTGGATTTGTCGTGCCATAGCCTTCCTTATGACTGGCAGTTGGAGTTGCATCCACAATTGCCTGAAGCGTTTCCGCGCGGTAAGTAGCCTGATACGTGCAGAATGGAATGATTGTCTTGCCCTTAAGCGCCTCCTTGTTTTCTTCAAGGAAATGAGTCATAAGGGTTGGTGCTGTATGACACCATACAGGAACTCCTACAAAAATTGTATCGTACTTAGAAAAATCCGAAGCCTTTTTTACCTGGCGGAATATACCATTATCCAGTTCTTCTTTTACAACTTCAGTACAAGGAGTGTAGCTTGTTGGATAATCCTTTGTCGGCTCAATCCTAAAAAGCTCCCCGCCATTAGATGAGGAAATCATTTTTGCCATTTTTTCTGTTGTGCCACCCCAGCTAAAATACATAACCAGAGTTTTTGAGTTTTTTGTGTTCTGCGCAAATAATCCGCTTGTTGCGGCAATTGCAATAAGTGCAGTTAAGATAATTGATTTGATTTTCATGAGTTTTCCTCATTATGATTCCTAGTCTAATTTTCCGTAGGCTTCATCGCTTACTGCTTCAAGCCAGTCGGTTCCGCTTTTTCCGCTTCCGTCGTCTTTGGGAACAGTGATGCTTAAATGGCTGAACCAGCTGTCTTTTACAGCTCCATGCCAGTGTCTAACGCCAGGTTCAATGCAGACTACTTCGCCGGCATTGAGGGGTTTTGCTGCTTCTCCTTCAATCTGAACCCAGCCTCGTCCTCCAACGCCTATAAGAATCTGGGCTTCGGTATGGTGAATGTGCCAGTTGTTGCGGCAGCCAGGCTCGAATGTTACATTCGCCACGAATGCGGATGAATTATTGAGAACTTCAAGATAGCTGTCTCCGCTAAAATATTTAGAAAAAGCCTCGTTTGGTTTTCCGACAGCGAACATAGATTTTTTTGCATAACCGTTTATGTCTGTCGCCTGTACTGAAGTTTTGTTTTCCAATTTAATTTCTCCTTTCTGACTTTCATTTTTTGCGCAGGAGATAAGGCTCAAAGACGCGCACAATGCGAATAATATTTTTTTCATGCCTTTCATTACTTTGCTCCTGTTACCTGTTTTACGATGTTTTCTGCATTCCTGCCTTCTTTTTTTCCGATCAGTTTGCCGACAATCAAAGCCATCTCTTCAAGTTCTTCTTTGCTGTTTCCGTTTTTGAAGGCTCCCTGAGTGTGTGAAGTAAACATCGGGTTTACATTGCCAAGAGATGCGAGCATTGTCGCTGTGGAAAGTTCCCTTTCCTTGTCCGAAAGAACGCCCCTGTAAAAAATGTCAGTAAAGAGATGTTCTTTCAGGAAAATATCGGTGGAAGAATTGTAGTCTGTGGAAACCGGACGGCTCTGTTTTGCGTTTCTGCCAAAGAGAGAATTGATTTTTTCTCTGCCGTATTCGTATTTTTCAAGATCAGACGGAACTTCTCTTGCTTTCTCACCCCATTCAAGATCCTTTCCTTTTTCGTCCGCTTCTTTTACAATCGAAGTCAAAACACCTTCTGCAAGAAGGCTGCGTGGAAAACCTACGTAATCATAAGACTGTACGCAGAGTTCTCCAATTTCGTTTACAGAAAGCCCTGCTTCAAGCCCTTCTTCCATTGCCTTTTTTAATCCGTCAAGATTGCTTACTGCAATGTAGGCTGAAATTTCTACAATGATTTTGCTCCTGCTATCCAATGCCATAGTATCTCCCCTGGATTTTGCGCTTACGCTAAAACAAAATGCCATGCTGATTAGAATTGATAAAATTTTCTTCATATTAAAGCCCCCTTTCCTTAAGCCATTTTTCGATGTGGTCTGCAATTTCCTTGTTGTTTGTTTCCTGGAACATAAAGTGGCTGTTGCCCGTGATGCCCGCTTTGGGAAGGTCTACCACTGTAGCATCTCCGCCGTCCGCATTGTAGGCTTTTGCAAATTCAATGGCAGTGTCGCGGACATTTTTCCAAAAGCCCGTGCTCATGATGTTTTCAGGTCCGTTGTCGATGTAGTCGCCGAAGTAGATGACAATAGGAATTTTTGCCGCAAGGAATTTATTGTATTCTTCGCTTCCAACAACAGGAGTTCCGCCCGGCTCGATTGCAACGATTGCCGCCATGTTCTCGGTGTCGGTCTGCCAGCCCACTCTGCCGCCCTGTGAGTGGGTGATGTAGATTGATTTTTTGCCTGTCATTGCCTTTGCGTCAGAAAGAACCTTGCTCAAAACAGAGCCGAAAAGTTTTTCATCATAGTCGCCGGTGTTGGGTGTCATCTGACGAAAAAACTCATCCTGAGCTTCTTCTCCGGCAGGGAAAGCAGAGCCTTCGTAACGCTCTGGAGAGACAAGTCCGATTCTAAAATGTGTGTACCATGCCTGGTCTCCCGGCATGTAGGATTTTCCGTCTTCTCCCCATGCGTCAATTCCGCCTGCGCTTGCCATGCGTGAAGTTGAGCCTGCGGAAGCGCGGCGCGGCTGGTCTACTAAAAATGCAGGGTAGCCTTTGCGAAGGAAAATGTCGCTCCAGCCTTCGCGACCATCAGGCGTTGTCTGCCAGCCGGTTCTGCTCTGTCCGTAGCCGTGAAGGTAAACAATCGGATTCTTTGTTTTTCCGGCCGGAATCTGATAGAAAGTATTTGCGTGATCAATGTGGGCTGTGTTTCCAGCACGAGTCGGGTCGAGCCAGCTTTTTTCCGGCGCATAGTTTCCTGCAACAGGTTCTGTTACACTTCCTCCAGATGTGAACACGCCCTGCTTTTGAATAACAAGAGCGTCTTTACCTTTTGAACAGCCTGCAAAAGTAAGTGAGGCTGCCATTGCCAGCGCGGCAATTTTTACCGTGTTTGAAATTGTCTTTTTCATAAGTTTTCCTCCAGATATTTATGTGTAAGATGCGCAAGGCACGACCGTCTTTCCCGAAAAATCAAGAGTAAGTGTCTTTGCCATTTGTTTGATTCTTGTGATTTTTAATATAACCTAAGGAATCGTCATTTGAACAATCAAACTTTTTTATCGCAGTATACGTTGCACGCATAGCAAAGCCGTGTTATATTCAAAGCATAATATAGACCTACATTTTGTTCGTATTGGAATAGATACTGTAATTTTCCAAAGAAATATGCTATATTTGTAGTGAAATATATTTTTGGGTGGAAAAATGCAGTTTACAGAATCAATAAAATTTATAGATTTGTTCGCTGGAATTGGTGGAATCCGAAAGGGATTTGAATCAGCCTGCGCAGATTTAGGCATAAAAACTGAATGTGTTTTTACCTCAGAAATAAAACCCCATGCAGTTGAAGTATTAAAACAAAACCACCCGAATGAAACTGTAAGAGGCGATATTACAAAAATTGAAACAGCAGAAATTCCTGATTTTGATTTTCTTTTAGGAGGTTTCCCTTGTCAGGCATTTTCAGCTGCAGGAAAGAGATTGGGCTTTGAAGATACCAGGGGAACTTTATTTTTTGAAGTAGAAAGGATTCTTCGTGATAAAAAGCCAAAGGGGTTTATTCTTGAAAATGTTGAAGGCTTGGTAAATCATGACAGGCAGAATCCCAAAGATAAAATGGGCAGAACCCTTTCAACTATTTTAGAACATTTAACTGCACTGGGGTATAAAGTAAATTGGAAGGTATTAAATGCTAAAAATTTTGGTGTTCCACAGGATAGAAAAAGAATTTATATCACAGGTACATATACCGATTTTCCAAACCTGGAAAACTTTGAAACCAATAACGCAAATCTCTCTGATATACTTGAAAAAGGATTGCCAGTTTCAAACAGCAAATTTGTAAATCTTGTCCTTTCCAATTATTCTGTAAAACAACTGTACGGAATGTCTATAAAGGATAAACGAGGTGGTAATAATAATATTCACAGTTGGGATATTGATTATAAAGGAAAAACAACAAAACAAGAAAAAGAATTCCTAAATCTACTTTTAAAAGAAAGAAGAAAAAAGAAATGGGCTCAAGAATATGGTATTGATTGGATGGACGGCATGCCTCTTACAATTAGTATGATTAGAACCTTCTATAATGCAGATAATCTTGAAACGATGTTAGAAGATTTAGTTTCAAAAAAATATCTTAAAAAAGAACATCCGAAAAAGAAAATTGGAAATAAAAGAGTTCAAGATGAAACCTTACCCCTTGGATATAATATTGTCGCTGGTAAAATGTCTTATGAGGTGGCGAAAGTATTAGACCCAAAAGGTATTGCCCCTACCTTGGTAGCTATGGATATGGAACATCTTTTCGTCGGAGATGGTGACGGAATCCGAAAATTGTCATTGCGAGAAGGATTACGACTTTTCGGTTATCCTGATGATTTTAAATTTGATGTTTCATTACAAGACGGATATGATTTATTGGGGAATACTGTTGTAGTTCCTGTAATAAAACAAGTTGCATTGCGTGTATTAACAATATTGACAGAGGAAAAAAAGAATGAAAGTGAATGCGCTTAAAGTATTTGAAAAATTACTTGATGAAGATAAATTGCTTGAAATTGAAGGACAAATAAAATTCTTTTTGGGTGATGTAGACATAATTGTAAAGCAGAAAGATGTTGTCGGAAACATAATACAGGAATGGCTTCAAGGATGGATGGATAAGCGTGGTATAAAATATGCCCTTAATGACAATACTCAAATGCCTCCAGATTTCTTTTTGAATCCAGACGACAAAACATCTGACTTATTGGAAGTAAAGGCATTCAATCGTTCTGCAAGCCCAGGATTCGATATTGCGGATTTTAGAATGTATGAGGAAGAAATAATCGAAAAACCATATATGCTAAATGTAGATTATCTTATTTTTGGGTATGACATGAGCGATAATGGTATTGTGACTATTAAAGATTTGTGGCTTAAAAAGGTCTGGGAAATTACCCGAAGAATGGATGGTTGGTCTATAAACTTACAAGTAAAACAAGGTGTCGTCCATAAAATCAGACCTGGGGTTTGGTACAGTGACAGACCTGGTAATATTCCAATGTTTAAAAGTATGGAAGATTTTATCGCCGCAATAGAGGAAGCTGTATATCAAAATCCAAAGACTCATGAGTCAGCCGCAACTTGGAAAAAGAATTTCATTGATAGTTATAGAAAATTTTATGGTGTAAAACTTGATATACCAAGATGGCAAGAAATTGCATCTAAGTATGAAGTATAATATCACATAATAAAGTCTCAAATCCGACAAATCAGTCGCAGTATACGTTGCACACATAGCAATCTCATGGTAAAATATTAATATGATAGAAACTTACATCCTTCAAAATCTTGTCGCCTTTGCTGACAGTGGAACGCTTGTTGCCGCAAGTGAAATTGTGAATGTAACGCAGCCGTCACTTACGCGTTCTCTTCAAAAACTGGAAGATATTCTTGGGGTGCGGCTTTTTGACAGGACTAAAAATACAATCTCTTTGAATCAGACCGGCCGACTTGCCGTGGACTATGCCCGCCGAATTCTTGCGCTTCAAAATGAGATGGAAAATGAGGTGGTGGATTTTTACAGGCGGACGAGGGAAATCAAGGTCGCCTCTATCGCCCCCGCACCCTTGTGGCATCTGACGGAGCTTTTCAATAAGGCGGTGCCCAAAACAAAAGTGACGGGAAATCTTTGCGAGGAAAACGACAGGCTTTTTTCTGATTTGGAGCATGATAAGGCGCAGGTCATCATCACCACGGAAAACAGGGCGGACGAGCGTTTTTATGCCCGAGAATTTTTTGAAGAACATCTGAAGGTCTTTCTGCCCAAAAGCCATAACCTTGCCAAAAAGAAGTCCGTATCTCTCTCTGACCTTGCAGGAGAAACTTTCATCATGGCTTCCGCACTGGGGTTCTGGACGAATGTGGTAAAAAGCAAGATTCCAGAAGCAAAGTTCATCGAGCAGGACGATATCACCGACCTCCGCGACATCATCAACCATTCCACCCTCCCGGCCTTCGTGACCGACTTCACAGAAAAAACAGGGCACCTTCCGGTATTGGAAAAGTCAAGCCGTGTAGCGGTTTCCATCAGAGATGAGGCGGTGAATGTGCGCTTTTATGCGGTCTGCCGTGTTGAGATGATGAGGCAATTAAGAGAAGTTTTTTCACTTTAAGCTGATTGCCCCATGCATCATTCGTCACATCTCAACCTGTTATTTTTGTGATACTCCGCATTTTTTAAGTCATTTTTCTACATCTTTTGAAAGAGAAGAGCCGCCGGAATAATGGCTTGAAAGACCTTCTGTCAGTGTTGCTTTTGGTGCAAGTTTTGAAATTGCCGTAAGGCTTTGACCGAATCTTCCACCTCAGTGTGAGCAGAATGGCATAATTGTTTTTCCTGAAAAATCATAACGTTGCAATGGGCATTGGAATGCTTGCCCACCAGTTTAGATAACCCAAGATTATTGTATCATACTCTGCCCATTTTTTTGAGTCGATTTTTGTTTTGAGAGCAGGGCGAATCTGTTTGTGCTGGTCGTTTTGGGCCTGATTCAAAACGGTGTTGTAGTCTGTGGAATAGGGGATAACAAGTTCAAGCTCAATGCTGACAAAGCCAGTTTGGCGGGAGATTTCTTCTGCCAGGTGATGTGTTGAATTGTATACTGAAAAATAAAGAATAAGTGTCTTTGCCATTTGTTTGCTCCTTACCAGGGGTCGTGCCCCTATTAGAAATGCCGAACTAATGCCTGGTTTTCGTTGAATGTTTTCAGCGTATCACATTTTTGTGAGGGACATTTTATACGGTAATTACGACGAAAAAAAAGCAGTTTCTATATTTGGTTCTGCATCCGAACATCTCTGTCATCAGCAAGGGCAAGAAATAAGCTGTTTTTCTCTAAAATATGAACATTTCCACAGGGCAAACGCATGTAAAAACACTTTCTGATAAAATTACAGAAAGTGTGAAATTTTAAAGGAGCCTTAAAACCGTTTGGCGGAACTGGCGGTTTTCCCGAAACCAGATCGTGCGCTTGCTTAAACTGTCCTGTTTTTTATTCTCCGGTTTTTCTGCTTGGCGTAAGATATTTAATGCAAGACGGCGCATAACTGTCATGTTTTCCGGACTATGATCCTTTCGGTGCCTTTTGTAGTCCTCATTGAAAGTCATATCAAGACACCAGTGAAGGCGGTTTTCAATTCCCCAGTGTAGGCGAATTGATTTTTTCACAAGTTCAATGTTATCAAGTGAAGTTAGAAAAAACCTGATGTCTGTGGAAGTTTTTCCATTTACAGTCCGTTCTTCCCGTGCCATGGCAACAGCCTTAAGTCCCGGCCACTCATCTTTATTCTCCAGCCACGACAGGTTCGTGCACAGGTAATACTGCCTGTTTTCAATTCGTCCATGGTCAGGATTACATTCCTTTTCGCTTTTTATAACTCCGTATTTTGCAAGCTCCTTTTCATCCATAGAGAAAAAGTCTTTTACGGCTTCGTGTGTCGTGCTTTGATTTCCTTTCAAAGAAAGAACATAGTCTGCTTTTTTTTCCTTAATTTTCTCGCAGATTTTTTTCTGGCAGCCCATTGCATCGATTGTGATTATCATTCCCCTTATATCAATCAGTTCCAGAAGCTCAGGAATTGCAGTGATTTCATTTGACTTTTCATCTGTCTTTACCTGCCCAAGAATGAGGGACAGTTCATCTGCCCATGCACTTACAATGTGAATTCCCTTTGCTCCCGTGACCTTGTTTGAGCCGCACATCGTCTTTCCGTCGATGGCAACAATTGTTCTGTCCGGTTCAATTTTTACTTTCTCGTAAATTCCATGAGCCCACTTTATAAAAACTTTCTCGATTTTATCTGCGTTCACATTTCTGAAAACCCGGAGAATTGTGTCGGCACTTGGCGGACCGAACTCAAACTTCACCAGCCCCTTGATGGACTCTTCCGCTTCCTCCGCCCATTCAGCTATGTGCTCAATGTCCTTGATGCCGCTTAGCAGCCCGAACAAAACCAGCAGGAAAATATCAGCCAGTTCAAACTTCCTGCACCTTTTTACTCTAAAATCGTCTATTTCTTCCAGACTTTCTCTTAAAAGCATAATTCCACCCAAGGGGAATTTTACCATTTTGTGCATTTTTTAAATAGTAGTTTAGAGATTTAAAACAAAAAATTTTTACATGCGTTTGCCCTGCCTTCCGCATCCTTAACGCTTGGCTTACAAACACAAAAGCCGTACCAACATACGCTGATACGGCTTAACAGAGAATGACAACTGTTCCTAGTAGGGAATAAGTGCTATGTTTAAAACCTTTAACCCATTTATGTTAAATATATTTCAGGAATGAACAAAGCAACTCTGTCATCGGGATTGTTTACAACTTCAAACATTCCATAGCTGACAGCTTTTTTTGCTTTAATTTGTTGTTTACATTTAGGGCAGTCAATTATATCCCGACTTCCACTGTTTGTATGATAAGACATTACAACTTCTTTACAGTTAGGACAAAGTAAATAGCATTTGTTAGGTGATTTTCCCCAATTTGCTCCTGTATTGTTTGTATTATTCAATGCCATAAAATATCACTCCCTATTGCCTTATATCTTGCAACTGCCCCGCACCGTATATTTTTAAGATGCAGGGATATATAGAATATTAATTCTTCTTTTCTACACGGAATGTATAATCGCTAACTTTTTCCCAAAGATTTTTGCAACCCTCCACTTTCCCTATATATCTAAACTCAACAAAACCGGGAGCTGCTTCTACGACTTTTTCAATTCTAGAAGGGACCCTTAAAGATTCGTTCAGACAATATCCGTTAGCTTTTTTGTTCATACTGTACTTTTCCCATTTTTTGTCTTTTTCAGTCGGAACAGTTCCCCAGTCATCGGGATTCGTTGACTTGTTTATGGTGTACACGGGTGTAAGCCCTGCGGCAATGCTCAGTTTGTTGCAGAAAACCATGATTTCATAAAAACTTATGTTGGTTACGGGATAAAGCGGATTCTGTCTTTTGCTCGGATTATATCCCATAAGTTTCTCGAACAAATACTGCGTGACTTCGTAATTCGATAGTTTATGCTTCTTATTATCACTATCACCTCCCAACTGCGAAACATACTGATAATCAACCAATATAGAAGCATAATCCTTTGGCTCTGGGCTGATTTTTGCAAGCATATCGGCAATTTTCTTTGCCTCGGCGTCAGCCTTTGCTTTTGCTTCTGCGGCAAGTCTTTCTTCAAGGGCTTTTTTTTCGGATTCAGTTACAGGGCGATAAAAGCACCTTTCTGTATAATCGGAAATTTCTCTGTGATTTTGTTTACACCACCCTTCTTTGAACTCTGTTCCTTCGATTTTTCCAAGTATTTTTATGAAGTCTACACAGTCCCTAAAGTATTCTCTCTCAATCGGCAGAGGTATTTTATAGATATTTTTGTTATTTACTTCCCAGCTACTAACCATACCTTGTAGTTCCAATTCTTCTGTTAAAATGCAAAATTGTTCGCTGTCATCTACAATTCCAATAAAACCTTTATTTCTGAATGTGGTCATTACGGCTGTTTCTATGGCAACATCATTTGGGGTATAACTTTCGTTGAAGATTTTTTCTAATTTACTTTCATTCATTCCCTTATAAGCTTTTGTTTTAGAACTTGGTTTAAGATTAAAAGCCGGCAATTCAGCCGTAATTTTTGCTTTAGTCTCAGAATCTATTTTTTTTCTGTTTTGATTATACTCTGTTTGTGTTGAATTTGGATTGAGTGTAAATGTATCGATTATGATGCTGAATTTTCCCTCATCCATTATCTTTACATCGGATGCTGCAATGCCAGATATTTTTTGATTACAACTAACACTGAGATCGCTCTGTCCATATTTTTTTATATCTGGATACATGTAGCTCGCCTTATCCATCTTGCCGATTGTTCTTCCGTTTTCATCATCGATATGGAACTGAATTTTAATAGCTGATTCCCATTCGATGCAGCTAAAATTTCCTCCATAGAGATTTTTACCTTCTTCAAGGACAGCTCTGTTTAAAACGCTCCATGCAGGCATTGTAACTGTTGATATCTTCCCTTGTGGAGTATATACTCTAAAATCTTGGTTTTGAAAACTATGTATTGCAAAAATCGAAGGTCTCTTTAATTTTACCTCTTCACCATAGTATACTTCATAGGGATCTCTTTTATCTTTAGAATAATCCCATGTGTAAGTAACTACAGGAATGGTAGAAGAATCTTTGAAGATAGATACTGTAGGCCACATTCCAGGTATTTCTACCCAGTCTTTTCTTCGTGATTTATCAAGTCCTTTAACAGCTGCATATATATATTCAAATTTTGGTGTTGTCCTTTGAAATACACCAAAATCATAGGTTGCAGTGCGGGTTTTCATATCAAGAGCATCTTTTTTATAAGTGAATGAAAGTGCATAAATTTCGCTTACATGTTCGTTCCAATAGATTTCATAATCCTTGCAGAGTGAAACCCAGCCGTCATAAAGAGAAAAATCATCGAAAGTTCCAATCCCTGGGTTTCCTTCTTGCAATGCTTTTGTTATTTTTAAAAATGCTTCATAAGCTTCCGTACCGTTTCGTTTTTCTTCGGCTTCCATAGCATCCCAGTAAGCACCCATTGCGTGTACCCACTGACCTTTTTCCTCATAGGCTTTGCCTTCTGCAAGCAGCTTGTCATACTGGGCTTTGTCCGCAAATACGAACGATGTTCCCAGAACCAGTGCAGCTAGAACTGCAACTATGTTTTTTATTCGTTTCATTTTTACCTCCATTTGAAACTTTTTTTATTTGGCAAGAGCCAAAATTAGTACCAGAATCACGGCTATAAGAATAAGAGCGATTTTAAGTCCTCTTTTAGCTTTCCAGGTAAAGATTTCCAGATGAAACCATTTGTCAGAAATCCAGTTCAACGCTTTCATCACAAAAACTAGGGCTATGACCGCAAGAATTATTCCGCCGATTGTTAAGACTGTGTGCATTTTTTGCATCTCCATTGGGGGTAAATATAAAAAAGCCCTTGAAAGCTGTGCGGACATAAAGCCACAAGCCGACAAGGGCTTAATTTGAGAAATTGAACTGTATTGATTAGAATTTGTGCTAAATCATTTAGGGCAGACTTTGGGCTATCTGCGAATCTGCGAATCTGCGAATCTGCGAATCTGCGAATCTGCGAATCTGCGAAATTATACAGGCGGATTGTTCCATGTCAAGAGGTTTTGAGAAAAAATGAGAACTTTTTTCGCTGATTGCACTTTCCATAAAAGCAGTATAGCACAGATTGCAGAATTTGTAAATAAAACTGGTGGAAATGTTCAGGGAAAACGCATGTAAAAATTTTTTGTTTTAAATCTCTAAACTACTATTTAAAAAATGCACAAAATGGTGAACTTCCCCTTGGGTGGAATTATGCTTTTAAGAGAAAGTCTGGAAGAAATAGACGATTTTAGAGTAAAAAGGTGCAGGAAGTTTGAACTGGCTGATATTTTCCTGCTGGTTTTGTTCGGGCTGCTAAGCGGCATCAAGGACATTGAGCACATAGCTGAATGGGCGGAGGAAGCGGAAGAGTCCATCAAGGGGCTGGTGAAGTTTGAGTTCGGTCCGCCAAGTGCCGACACAATTCTCCGGGTTTTCAGAAATGTGAACGCAGATAAAATCGAGAAAGTTTTTATAAAGTGGGCTCATGGAATTTACGAAAAAGTAAAAATTGAACCGGACAGAACAATTGTTGCCATCGACGGAAAGACGATGTGCGGCTCAAACAAGGTCACGGGAGCAAAGGGAATTCACATTGTAAGTGCATGGGCAGATGAACTGTCCCTCATTCTTGGGCAGGTAAAGACAGATGAAAAGTCAAATGAAATCACTGCAATTCCTGAGCTTCTGGAACTGATTGATATAAGGGGAATGATAATCACAATCGATGCAATGGGCTGCCAGAAAAAAATCTGCGAGAAAATTAAGGAAAAAAAAGCAGACTATGTTCTTTCTTTGAAAGGAAATCAAAGCACGACACACGAAGCCGTAAAAGACTTTTTCTCTATGGATGAAAAGGAGCTTGCAAAATACGGAGTTATAAAAAGCGAAAAGGAATGTAATCCTGACCATGGACGAATTGAAAACAGGCAGTATTACCTGTGCACGAACCTGTCGTGGCTGGAGAATAAAGATGAGTGGCCGGGACTTAAGGCTGTTGCCATGGCACGGGAAGAACGGACTGTAAATGGAAAAACTTCCACAGACATCAGGTTTTTTCTAACTTCACTTGATAACATTGAACTTGTGAAAAAATCAATTCGACTACACTGGGGAATTGAAAACCGCCTTCACTGGTGTCTTGATATGACTTTCAATGAGGACTACAAAAGGCACCGAAAGGATCATAGTCCGGAAAACATGACAGTTATGCGCCGGCTTGCATTAAATATCTTACGCCAAGCAGAAAAACCGGAGAATAAAAAACAGGACAGTTTAAGCAAGCGCACGATCTGGTTTCGGGAAAACCGCCAGTTCCGCCAAACGGTTTTAAGGCTCCTTTAAAATTTCACACTTTCTGTAATTTTATCAGAAAGTGTTTTTACATGCGTTTGCCCTGGGAGTGTCGGAGAGAAAGATAATAAACGTAAAACAACTTACGATTAAAATTTTCCTTTAGAATCGCCGATTGTCAGGCTATAAAAAACTGTATTTTTTGTTTTCTTCCTTTTATTACACTTTGCTTGATTCTTAGCCAAGGAATTTTGTAAACGGAACTGGGAAATAAAAACAAAATATTTCTCATAAAAATCAGTGAAATTTTCATCGTTTTTTATGTAGTTTTACACACTCCTGGATTATCTTTGTGGAGTATAATTCCATATATCACTGCGGTGTTTTTAATAAGTCAAAATTCGACTTAATAAATTCAGTTCCATTTTTAAGGAGTTCCATTTTTAAGGAGGCATGATAAAAAAGAATAAAGGCAGCGGCAAATCAATTGCGGCCGCCGCCAGAAAGATGGCGGAAATCGTACGGGCGATGCTCAGCGACAGACAGAACTTTGATTCAGACAGGATGAAAGGCGTTTACAGACCTATGACCTTGCCAGCGAAGCTCTCTCTGCCATGAATTAATTAGTTATAGAGAGTTGACTTTTTATGGGAGATAAAATGAAAAAAATATTTTTTGTTCTTACAATGTTGTTGTTTTCTGGTTTACTTTTTGCAGAAAACTCTATTAAAGATTATATTGCTGAATTTCTGAATAAAGGTAGTTATATTTTTCTTGACAATGGTTCTAGGTCACTATTTATTCCGAAGCGTATGATTGCAAATTTGAGATATGATAGTGAGGACTTCTCTTTTACATATATTAAGGATGGAAGTGAGTATACTGAACACTTTGTAGATATAAAAGACTCTCTTATAAATATAGATAAAAACAGTAATATTATAATATTAGAAAAGTAAAAATGACTTTGCGATGGCAGAAGGCGGATTCCAAAGGAGATCTTTGGTTCCGCAGCGACATCTACACGCAGGTCTGTTGCGAATTTTCTGACTCATCGAACTCTTGCAACAAGGGAAATGGCTTCCGCCTTGTGCGCTCTTCCATCAAGTAAATAGCGAGCTGCGGCAAGCATAAAAAATGAGGAGAGAGTTCACATTTTGTCATGGAATAACATGACAAAATGTTTATAAAATTTAATTTGGGAGAATAAATTATGAGTAGCGAAGATTTTAAAAGGGAATTCAATATTTCTGCAAAGATTATTTACAGGAAGTGGCTTATGGATGCAATTGAAAAAAATGAATATGAATCATTTAAGGATTGCGTTTTAAATCTTGGTATTGAATGGCATGTTATCCGTACTGTAAAAAAAGTAAAGCGGGAAGATTTTTACAAAAATCTATGGGACAACAGAAAAAATATTCAAAATGGCACTTATAACTGGTGGACAGGAGCACCTAGCTATAAAAGCAAGGTTTGCTTTTTAATAAATCCTCAGTATTATAAGCTCATTTATGATAGCAAAAACAGAGATGCGATTAATGAAGAAAACTGCAAGCCGGCAAACTGGCAGGATGTTGTTGATAAATATTATGAAAAAGATAAAAAAGAATTTCTTAAATCAGAAAAAGATGTTCTAAAAATATTCGAAATTGATTATTACCTTTGGAATAAAGGAAAACAATTACGGCAGAACAAATCCTAAAAAACTTTGAATACAAACATCAAAAAATAGCCGCAATTTTAACTGATTATGTTACAGGCGGCTATGTCAAAACTCGCGGCAAGCACGGTCTCCGGTTCCGGTCCGGCTAAAAGGACAGGCAAAAGCAAAAATGTTTTCATCAACAAACAATAATTTTTGTGATATACTCTACAATATGCCAAAGACTCTTAGAACTGTTGTGATTTGTGTTATTGCGGAAATCCTGAATTTTATTGTTACGGCAATTTTTTATCATGGGCTGAAGATTCCGCTTTTTTTCGATACGATTTTTACTGTTGCCGTTGTATTTTACTGCGGACTTCTTCCGGCTCTTTGCGTTTCAATCGGCTACAATCTTATTAATTCTTTTCTATGGATTTGCAACAAAGGAGTCTTTGATCCTTTTATCTTCGCTTATACTGTCTGCGGAATTTTGATTGTCTTTTCAACCTGGCTCTTTGCCCGCAGAAAGGATGACTTTAAGATTTCTGCGGCGATTACAGCCCTGTACCTGGTTTTGATAGCCCTGCTCTCTTCTTTGTGCGCAATTATTTCAAGCGGAATTATAGATTATTTCCATTATATTTATTATGACGTGCCAGACATGATGAATCCGATAAAATCTTTTACAAAGTCTTTTGTTCAACATCGCTTTAGTCTGCTTGCCTCCTGCATTCTGGCGCAGATTCCAATTTCATTTGCCGACCGCCTGATTGCAACATTCGCCGGATACGGAGTATATCGTCTTTGCGAACATCATATATAGAGAGAAAAACAATATGAACCTAACTCAGACTGTCGAAGAACTGGAAGACATCATTCGCAACTACATAACTTATTTTATTGTTTTTGATATTCTGTTTTTTGCGGTTTTATTTGTAAGCGTTCTGCTTTTAATCAGATTTTTAAAATCAAAGAAAAGTCTGAAAGACTCCAATGAATATCTTTTGTTCACGATTAAAGGGCAGGAAGAAGAGCGTGCCAGAATTGCATGGGAACTTCATGATACAATTGCCCAGGATTTACGATATTGCAGGACCCTTCTTGAAAAAAAGAATTGCGCGGAAAATATACCGGAAGCGGTTCAGCTTTTGGGAAAATCTTTGTCAGACGTGCGCCTTATAAGCTACAACCTTTCGCCGGCGGATATTACAAAAAAGGATTTAAGGGCAAATCTTGTAAACCTCTGCGCTTCTATGGCACAGACCTGCGATGTAAAATTCAGAATCTCAATGCCTGATGACACAGACACTTCCTTTTTGAATGAAAATGATATATTGAACCTTTACCGTATTGTGCAGGAAAGTCTTACAAATGTAATAAAACATGCAAATGCAGGCGAAGCGGTAATTCTTATCAGAAATTCCAGCGAGAATGAAGAAAAAGGTCTTTACATTTTTATAAGTGATGACGGCTGCGGTTTTGATTATGACGCAGAACAGTACGAGGGCTTTTCAAGTTACAAAAGAATCGGCGGTGCAAAACATTTTGGACTTATCGGGATGAAAAAAAGATGCCAGCTGATTGGAGCCGAATTTTCAGTTTCCTCTGCCCCAGGAGAGGGAACACAAATCAGTATTTTTAAGAGGATGAATTAGAATATGGGACATGAAGTCAGTTTTTTTGTAGTTGAAGATCATACACTCACAAACAGGGGAATCCGCGAATTGATTTCCGAGCACGGCAGATATTCCTGCTGTGGCTATGCTTTTTCAAAAAATGAATGCACTGAAAAACTTTATGAGCTTGCAAAGGAATCCAGGCTTCCGGACATTCTGATTCTTGATTTATTCCTTGGCGACGAAAGCGGACTTGATATTCTGCGCGAGGTAAAGGCCAATCTTCCTTCTGTAAAAGTCATTATATATTCAATGTTCGCAAAACCGGGAATTGTATCTCTTGCGCTAGAAGACGATGCCGACGGTTTTGTTCTAAAATCCGCCCCTGAGAGTGAACTTTTTGCGGCCATTGAAGCAATTCTTGCCGGCGACACTTACGTACAGCAGACTCTTGTAGCCCCGCTTTTTACATATAAAAGTGTTTTTGACGGCCTGACACGCCAGGAGTAGACAGTTTTCAAAAAACTGATAGAACGAAAAAGCCGCAGCCAGATTACAAAAGAACTGAATATTGTCGAACGCTCGCTGGAAAATTACCTTTCCAAAATTTACCAGAAAACAGGCTGCAAGAACCACGAAGAACTGATTAAAAAGTTCGGTGAGTGAAATGAGGAAAAAAACACGACTGGAAGCAAGGAAACGGAAATTAGGCTTGAAATTCCGAGGTGAAAAATCAATTTTTTACAAAAACATTGCCATATAAACTGGTAAATAAATTATGCCGTTTTCTTCCTTAAAATCTGAGGTGTGAATGACAAAACATTTATCGGTATATTCTGCGAATTTTTTCCTAAACTTGTTAAGCGAAGAAATTGTATAACGCTTTGAGGATTTTACTTCGATTCCCTGAATGTTGTGACGCGAAGTAACCTTATTTTTTGTAATAAGAAAATCAATTTCCATGCGGGAAGCAGAATCTTCATTGTCAGACTTTGAATAAAAGTAGAGTTTGTGTCCGCTTGCTGTAAGCATCTGGGAAACAATGTTTTCAAAAATCATTCCTTCGTTTACTTCAAGCTTTCCAAAAAGCAGTTTTTTATAAATTTCTTCAGCGACAAGACCATTTTCGTCAAACGCGTGGCTAATTAAAAGTCCAGTATCTGCCATGTAGCATTTTAATGTGGTGCGGCTCATATTCATTTTTAATGCGATATTAGGCTCATCAGCATTGTAGCAAATGTTTACGATTCTAGAATCTTTAAGCCACATAAACGCGTCATCATAATTGCGCATTTTTGCATCTTTTTTTAAGGAAGCCAGCTTAAATTTTTTTTCGTGCTTAGAAAGCTGAGAAGGAATTTCATCAAAAATAGATTCCGCTTTTAATTCCGAGCCTTTTGCGTGCTTTTGAATATCGTTACGATACAGCTCCAGAATTTCCCGCTTTATCATATCTACCTTTTCAAAATTTTTTGATTCACAATATTCTTTTACAGCTTGCGGCATTCCGCCGACTATAAGATAAAGCCTGAATAAATCCATAGCCTTTCTATGCAAAGCCTGCCCCATAGGAATTTTCTTTTCAAAGCAATTTTTTACAACAGGAATCAACGTGTCATTTCCTAAAGCAAGCAAAAACTCCTCAAAATCCATGGGATTTAACTGTAAATGATGTTCTTCCGATGGAATTAAAATGTCCTGTGTATTTTTTTTAATGGAAAGAAGGGAGCCTGTTTCTATAAAATCATAGCGCCCATCAGCAACAAGATATTTAATTGCGGCTCTGGCTCTTGGAAAAAACTGAACCTCATCAAAAATAAAGAGCGTGTTGCGTTCGTGCAGTTTTACAGAATAATAGGCAGAAAGGTGCATAAAAAGAGTGTCTAAATCAGAAAGGTATTTTTCAAATAGTTCTTTGATTTCATCAGGAGCAGAAAAAAAATCTATGAGGATATATGATTCATATTCATTTTTTGCAAATTCCTGCGCAAGAAAGCTTTTTCCAACACGGCGAGCGCCTTCAATCATGATGGCACATTTTCCTTTTTCTTCATCCTTCCATTTTAAGAGAGTTTTATATGCCTTTCGATACATATTTACACCTTTTTGACTTTAATTTTTATTAAATCATACACCATTTTAAGATTATTAACAAACAAAAATTACACCTTTTTAAATGTATGGAAAAATATGCAGAACCAAAAACACTTGACGCCCGCGGGAAAGCTTTATTCCATCTGGCTTTATTGGAAGAAAAGTGACTTAGATAAACGCCTCTCAAACCACAAGAATTCGGGAGGTAAAATCTAAAACTTCGAGCCGCGGACTTCAACTCCTTTTGCAAATAAAAACTTTCCGCTATACCTGAAACTTTTCTTGAATTCCAGAACTTTTTCGGTTATACTGGAAACAAATGAAACAGATTGCGCTGGACAGATTCGGAATCGACGAAATAATTTCTCTTTACAAGGACAAGTCCGTCATAAAAGTGCTTCAGGGAATACGGCGGTCGGGAAAGTCGTTCATGCTTGAGCTTCTTTCACGGAAGATTATGAAAAAAGGCGCGGCGGAAAACCAGATTCTTCTATTAAATATGGAAGATTTTGAGAACGCGGAATTACTGGACGCAAAAAAGCTCTACGACTTTATAAAATCAAAAAGCGAGGCGGCCGGCGGAAAAAAACTCTATCTTTTTCTGGATGAGGTTCAGGAAGTCAGCGGTTGGGAAAAGCTTGTGAATTCGCTCTACTCTTCCGCTACGATTGACGCGGACATCTACATAACCGGCAGCAACGCAAATCTTCTTTCCTCCGAGCTGGCGACTTACCTGAGCGGTCGCTATGTCCTGATTCACGTCTGGCCGCTTTCCTACAGGGAATTTTTGTATTTCAATTCTGAAAACGACTCTGCGGCGGCGTTCAGAAAATTCATTGAATTCGGAGGATTTCCGGGACTGAAAGACATGATGGAAAATCCTGTCCAAATCCGCTCGTATCTGGAAGGAATCTATTCAACTGTTCTTCTGAAAGACGTGATTGCCCGCAACAGAATCCGCAACACTGCGGTTCTTGAAAAAATCATTCTGTACATCGCCGACAACACAGGAAACATTTTTTCCGCAAAACGGATTTCCGACTTCATGAAGTCCGGCGGACGCCCGCTTTCCGTGGAGACAATCTACAACGACATAAAATATCTTGAGAACGCGCTGGTCCTGCACAAAGTTCCGCGGTATGACGTGCGCGGCAAAAAAATCCTTGAGACGATGGAAAAATATTACCTTGCCGACCAGGGGCTGCTGACATTCCTGCACGGCTACAAGGACACCTACATAAACGGCATTCTTGAAAACATCGTGTTCATCGAACTTCTTCGGCGCGGCTACAAGGTCTTTATCGGAAAAATCGGCGACATGGAGATTGACTTTGCGGCAGAAAAAAACGGCGAAAAACTCTACGTTCAGGTCGCATACCTAATCGGCTCGGAAGAGACAAAAAAAAGGGAACTCCGCCCTCTAAAATCGCTTCTGGCACTAGGCGACAACTTTCCAAAACTCATTCTTACAATGGACGACCTTCCGCCCTCAAACGAAAACGGAATTATAAGGAAGAATATAAGGGAGTGGATTTTGGAGGGGTGAAAGGAGTTGCGGGCGGAAAACGGTAAGAATCCGGATGCTCAAATTGCATAACTTTTTGACAAAACAGTCAAAAATGGCTGAACTTCTCATCTGTTTTCTTGCTTTCCGCCTCTTTTATGGTTATTTTCTTTGTAGGTTGTATGCAATTTTTACAGGAGGTTCACATGAAAAAAGGAAGCAGAATCAGGAAGATTTTTTCTTTGGCCGCCGTTTTTAGCTGCATTGCAAGCCTTTCAGCCCAGTCAGTCTCCGAAAAAAGCAATGCAAACCTTGAGCCTGTGCGGAATTTTGAGCTCGAGCGGTATCTTGGAAAATGGTACGAGATCGGCAGGTTTGACTTCAAGTGGGAAAAAAATCTGAAAAACGTTACGGCCGACTACTCGCTGAACAAAAACGGCACTGTCAAGGTTGTAAATTCTGGCTATGATTATGTCAGCAAAAAACAGAAACAGTCCGTGGGAAAGGCGAAATTCGCCGGGAACCAAAATTCCGGAAGCCTGAAAGTCTCGTTCTTTTGGCCGTTTTACAGCGACTACAAAATCATTGCGCTTGATTCCGAATACAACTACGCGCTTGTCGCAGGAGCAAACAAAAAACTTCTGTGGATTTTGAGCCGCACAAAGACGATTCCAGATGACGTCAAGGAACGCTACATTCAGACTGCCCAGAACGCAGGCTACGATTTGAACGGTTTTGTCTGGACAGAGCAGGAATAAAAAATCTGGCATGACTGAAAATTTTGGTTGTGCCGGAAAAAAGGGGCTAGGTTATTAGCAGAAAAAATTTCTAATATCTTTTCGGATTCTAATAAACATACAGTCGTTTATAAAGAATATTCACAAAAATACATTATAGTTTTAGAATTGCTTTATGGACTCTATTTGTAAAGATATTTTCCGTTCTATTCATGAGGGATGCTGGATTTATATTGAATACAAAAACAAAAGTGAAGAATGCACAAAATACTGGATTGCAATTCGAAACATAAATCTACAAAAGAAAAGTCTTGAGGCAACAGGGCTTCATCTTGGCGACTTTACAACAAAAAATCTTTTTTTACTTATTGAAAAAATTCTCCGTATTCGAATAATAGAGGGAACTTATTTTAAAACAAACAAAGATTTAATAGAAAACATTGATCTTTATCCGCAGAAATATAAAGAGATTTTTTCTGAAATTGTAAACTTAAAAACTCTGAATTATCTTTCTGACTGCAACAAACTTGCTGATATTCCAAAACTCAACACAAAATACGAGCTTATAAATCGGCTTGATTCTTCAAAACTGAAAAACAGGATTTACAATTTGGACGACGAGCAATTTAAAATGTTCGTAAACAGTTTTAAAAAATCCGCAGAAACAAAAGAAGAAAAAAATATTAACAGCACAATTCAAATTGCCCTAAACGAGCTGAGCATTCACACTCAAAAAGGACTTTATGTTTTGGCTTACCGGGAAGTGCGATTTGATGTTGAACGAAAAATTTTAATTGCAGGAAATAAAATCAAAATTTGCTCGGAATTCTGCATGGAAAAAAGCGCTGACAAAAACAGTAAAAAACTGAGCATTTTAAATTTTATCGATAACGAAGACTTATCTTTGCTTGAGAATTTTGAAGAGAATGCAGAAACAATAAAAGATATCGTAATGCAAAACATCAAAAACAAAAAAGATTGTGCAGTTGATGACAGGCCTTATTTTCTTTGCTTGCATCGGGATTTAAATATCGACCTTGAAAAAGAATATGAATCAATCATAAATATGTATTCCCAAAATAATGTTACAGTTCCGATTCAAGCATTTTTTGGCGAGCTTCATTCGACAAAACAAAATGACAAAGTTTATCCTCTGGCGTTGATAAACAAAAATGTAAACCTTGACCAGCTGCTTGCAATTCACACTGCAATGAATTTTCCAGTCGCATATATTCAAGGACCGCCCGGAACAGGAAAAACTACAACCATAATTAGCACGATTATCACGGCATTTTTTAATTCAAAAACCGTTCTTTTTTCTTCATACAACAACCATCCGATTGACGGTGTCTTTGAAAAATTGACAAACTTAAAATATAAGAATTACAGAATTCCATTTCCGATTCTGCGAATTGGCAGTAACGATCGGATTCAAGAAACCTGCCTCTACATTAAAAATTTACTTTTACAAATAAAATCTCTAAAATATTTTGATACAGTTTTACAACAAAACAAAGAGAGCCAAATTGAACGGACTAAAAAACTTACAGAACTTTTGCAGAAACACGAAGAACAGCTTGACTTGGCTGAACGAAGAGAATTAATTGAAGAAATGCTTTCAAAAAGCGAAAATATGAATCTTCGGATGAATCTTGAAGGCCAGCAATATTCCAAAATCAAGAAACGCCTTGAAGAAATCGGAAACATCAGCGATGAAGACGCTCTCAGCCTTTTGGATTTTGACCACGAAAAACTGATGCAGTTTATAAACTTTACCTCGGTGAAATTCTTAAAACGGCTTTTTGAAGACGAATACAAAGATTTTATTGAGATTTTGAATATTAAAAATAAAGAAAAGCAATCTACAGAATTTAACAAATACTTTTCTGTATCTGAAAATATTTTTAAAATGCAAAAAGTATTTCCCGTTTTTTGTTCAACTTGCATTTCAACGCAGAAGATTGGCGGACCACAAACTTACTTTGACATGACAATCATTGATGAAGCAAGCCAATGCAATACGGCAGTTTCGCTAGTTCCGATTATCCGCGGAAAAAATCTTATGCTTGTGGGAGATCCTCAGCAGCTGAATCCTGTAATTACACTGGATAAAAATATTAACGAAGAGCTGAAAGCCAAATACAAGGTGAATGAAAATTATGATTACATCAAAAATTCAATTTACAAAGCATATCTTGCCAGCGATTCTGTAAGCCAGGAAATTCTTTTACATAATCATTATAGATGTGCAAAGGAAATCATTGAATTCAGCAATAAAAAATATTATAACAATCAGCTAAATATAAAATCTGAAATTACAAAGGAAAAGCCACTCGTCTTCTGTGAAGTTCGTGAAAACTATTTTGCCGATAAAAACACCTCTCTGGATGAAGCTGAAAAAATTGTGCAGTATGTAAAAAATCATCCGGATAAGAAAATTGGAATCATCACTCCGTTTAAAAATCAAAAAGATTTAATCGATTATAAATTGAAGGAAAACCATCTTGAAAACAAGGCAAGTTGCGGAACAGTCCACGCATTTCAGGGTGATGAAAAAGATGAGATTTTGTTTTCACTTGCGCTTACAAGCCATACATATTCAAAAACTTACGATTGGCTTAAAAATAATCGGGAACTTTTAAACGTTGCAGTTTCAAGGGCTAAAGATAAATTTATAATTTTTTCGAACAGCGAAGAACTAAAAAGACTTCACAAAAATGATGATAGCGATGATTTATACGAACTGGCAGAATATGTAAAAAAGAACGGCGAATATAAAATCACACCAAGGGTATCTTCTTCCAGAGCACTTGGAATAAAACCTTACAGCACGGAAACTGAAAACACCTTTCTGACAACATTAAATCACGCAATTTCAACACTGTTAGAATCGGACGGAAAATTTTCGGTAGAACGGGAAGTTCAGCTTTCACACCTATTTGAAAAAAATCCAAGCGACAGTGATTTTTTCTACAAAGGAAGCCTGGATTTTGTAATTTACAAAAAAGGCTTCAGAAACAGAAAAGATGCAGTTCTGGCAATAGAACTTGACGGTCCAGAACATCACAACAATCCGAATATAATCGCAAGAGATGAAAAGAAAAAACAGATTTGCAAAAACCACGGCTTTGATTTGTTGCACATTGATAACACTTATGCAAGACGCTATTGCTTTGTAAAGGAAATTCTGACAGAATTTTTGGAAGACTAAAAAAGAGAAACAGCAGTTTTTTAGTAAAAGTAAAAATGCAGTGAGCAAGAAATGCAAAAACTCTTTGCAGAAAATCAATTTTATTTTATGAATAAAACATACGGGCAATACCTAAAAGATTTCAAATTATCGGATTATGATTTTTCTTTTGAAAAAAAAATTATTTCTATCACTGGAATAAGAAAAAGGATACAGAAAAATATAAATCTTTTTATAAAATATATATTGCCAATGCAACAAAAGTTATTAACAGCAGAACAAATAAAATGGTTGACGAATTGATTGAACTGTTATTATAACTGATTTTTCAAATAATAAAAACAAAAGTTTAAAAGCTGTCAAAATTTTACTTGATGTGTTTCCAAGAGATGCAAGAGTTTTCCTATTATTTCTTTCCAACCCCATACCCCATCATTCTGTAAAAGTCCTCTTTCCAGATTATGTTGCCGTAGCCTTTTCCGTTGGCGGTGTAGTTTGTGCAGGCAAGAAAGTGTTTTGAGCCGTCTTTTGATGATTTTACAATCAGATAACCGTCGGCGCATGAATTGCATTTCATAATTGAAAGTTTACCTGAATCAATGCGGTTGAGAACTTAATCAATTCACATCATGCGTAAGCCCTGGTCCGTCTTTTCCTATCATTCCTATCAATTGTAATGAATCCCACTAATCGCTATACTAGAGCCAAGACTATTTATCTTAGTACAAAAACTTTATGGAGGTTTTATATATGGCAGATACAATGCATGCTTTGGAAAAAAATCCGAACTGGAAAGGCCGTCGCGGTCCTGTGGTTCTTGTAATCATGGACGGTGTTGGCTACGGAAAATATGTTGAGGGCGACGCTGTAAAGGCAAGCCGCATGAAGTACCTTGACTGGTTCACGGCGAACTGTCCGCACACAAAGCTCAAGGCCCACGGAACAGCGGTAGGACTTCCTTCTGACGACGACATGGGAAACAGCGAAGTCGGACACAACGCTATGGGCTGCGGACGCGTGTTCGCACAGGGAGCTAAGCTTGTAGGCGAGTCAATCAAATCAGGCAAGATGTTCCAGGACGCAACCTGGCAGAAGCTCATCAAGAACGTGAACAGCAAAGGCTCAACCCTTCACTTTATAGGACTTGTATCTGACGGAAACGTTCACTCCCACATCGACCACCTCAAGGCGATGATTGAAGAGGCGAACAAGGAAGGAGTAAAGAAAATCCGCGTGCACGCATTGCTTGACGGACGCGACGTTGACCCTACTTCCGCACTGAACTACATCACACCGCTTGAAGAATTCCTTGCGGGCTTTGCAGGCTGCGACTATCAGATTGCCTCCGGCGGCGGACGTATGTACATGACAATGGACCGCTACAACGCTGACTGGAGCATGGTTGAGCGCGGATGGAAGGCGCACGTTCTGGGCGAAGGACGTATGTTCGACTCTGCGACAAAGGCAATCGAAACCTACCGCACCGAAGTCCCGGGCGTTCTTGACCAGGATATGCACGAGTTCGTAATCGCAAAGGACGGAAAGCCAGTCGGAACAATCAACGACGGCGACAGCGTAATCTACTTCAACTTCCGCGGAGACCGTGCCCTAGAGATGACACGCGCGTTTGAAACACCGGCAGGAGGCGAGCTTCCGTTTGACAGAAAGCGTGTTCCGGCCGTTGAGTATGCCGGTATGATGGAATACGACGGAGACGCGCACATTCCTGCCCAGTATCTTGTGAATCCTCCGAGCATTGACCGCACAATGGGCGAATACCTCACAAAGACAGGTGTTCACCTCATGGCGATTTCCGAGACCCAGAAGTACGGACACGTTACATACTTCTTCAACGGAAACAAGCAGGGCAAGTTCGACGAAAAGCTTGAGGACTATGTTGAAGTTCCAAGCGATGTTGTTCCGTTCGAGCAGCGTCCTTGGATGAAATGCGCTGAAATCACCGACAAGGTTATTGAGGCAATCAAGAGCGGAAAGTACGACCACATCAGACTGAACTACCCGAACGGAGACATGGTCGGACACACTGGCGTATTCAACGCGGTGGTCTGCTCAATGGAAGGCATGGACCTTCAGCTTGGAAGATTGAAGGCGGCAATCGAGGAAGCCGGTGGAATCATGTGCATCACGGCTGACCACGGAAACTCAGACGATATGTACGAGCACGCAAAGGACGGCAGCGTAAAGAAGGACAAGGACGGAGAGCCAAAGGCAAAGACATCGCACTCGCTCAACCCGGTACCGGGAATCATCTATGACCCTGAATACAAGGGCGAATACGACAACACCAAGCTCAACGACGGACTTGGAATCTCATCCTGGCCTGCAACAATAATGAATCTTATGGGCTATGTTCCGCCGACGGACTACGACAAGAGCATGGTCAACTTGAAGTAGGCACAACAATAAGCGCATAACAAAGGGCATCCCAAAAACGGATGCCCTTTGTTTTTTATTTTATTCTACTTGTTACTTGTTCAAAAGATATTCCGCGACAGCCTCGTAAGCCGGAATTGAAAGCGGGTCGATGTACTTGTTCGAGGCGTAGTAAGTCGAGGCAAAGCGCGCAATAACCATCTGCGCCGCCGGATCAATGTAGATTGCCTGCCCATGAACGCCGCGCGCCATGTATGCACCGTGCGAGTTGTTCGTAATCCACCACATATTGTGATAGCTCCAGCCCTGCAATTTCGGATAATCGCCTTTTGCAAACGTTGCCTTGTACTCATCGGAAGAGCCTCCGGTCGCAATGTAGTTTACAGCTATTTCAGGAATAACCTGCCTGCCGTTCAGCCTTCCGCCGTTTCTCATCATCTCGCCGAAAGCCGCCATATCGCGAAGGTTCAAGTCAAAGCCGCCGCCTGCAAACGCGATTCCAGAAGGGTCAACCTGGTAGTAGCCGTCGTAATGCGCGCCAAGAGGCTTCCAAATCATCCCGGAAACCATATCAGCAAGCCCCTGCCCTGTTACGCGCGAGCAAATCCAGGCAAGAAGCTCTGTGTTCACGGTTCTGTAGCCGAAAGCGTCTCCGTGTTCTGAATCAGGAAGTTTTTTTACAGTTGCAAGGTATTCGTAGTAATTCTGCGGGCCTGTGTAGTCTGCCGGGCGGAACACGTTTCCTGCCACAGAGTAAGCCCAGATTTCCGCGTTCGGGTTGTTGTAGTCCTCGCTGTATTTTACCGCGGTCGTCATGTCCATAACCTCTTGGACAGTCGCATCCGCGAAGCCTGAATCCTTTAGCTCTGGAATGTATTCAACGACTTTCTTTGACGGCTCAAGTTTGCCTTCAGCAACAAGAATAGAAGCGATTGTTCCAGTAAACGATTTGCTCACCGACATCGCCGCGTGAAGTCCGTCCGGCTTTAAGCCTGCCGGGTATTTTTCATAGACGATTTTTCCCTTGTGCATGACTATGATTCCGTCTGTATAATTCGCACCAAGCGACTCTTCAAAAGTCATCGTCTTGTCTGAATCCCACGGTGTGAATGTTACGTTTCCAATTGCCGGGTCAAGCTTTGTCTTTAGCTGATATTTTTTGCCATTGCCTGACGAGACATTCCGTGTAGGAAAAAACTCCCTCATGTGGTTCACGCTGTAGCGCAAAGCCGGAAACTCAAAGAACGATCCGTCCGAAGCATGAAGCGTTTTTTCCTGAGACGGCGGAAATCCTTTCATCCAGCCCATAACGTCGGGCACGGTCTGCTCTGCGGTAGGATAATTCTGGGCAAAGCCAAGAGAGCCAGCCAAAGCCAGCGCGGAAAATAAAACGGTTGCTTTCATAGCATTCCTCCTTAGTTAATATGATAGGTATTACTAAAAAGATAAGCATAAAGAGAGTGAACGGCAAATTTAGGATATTATAAAAAGATAGTGATTTCTATAGAGTGTCTATAGTAGCTCTCTATGGACACTCCATAGCGTCCATTATGGATACCTCATAGAGTGCTCTGTGGACACTCCATAGCGAACGCTATGCACAGTCCATAGCAGGTCGCTATGAACAGTGCATAGAGAATTGTTAGACTTAAACTGCTACGCCTTTACTGCTTTTAGTTCATAGGCATATCGGAGTTCACGTAAATTCTTTAAGATATTTACACTGCTTCCTGTATACCTTGTTCTGATTATGAGCGAAACATTGCCTTCGGCTACGCTTGACGGAACGCGGGCTATGAGCCGGGACGGCTTGTTTGCGGTGAGCTTGCGGGTTACTCGGTGCTCATTGCCTTCCATGTCAACAAAGAATACTCCCTGCTCTGTATCGGCTTCGTCCTGGATCTTGATTTTTTCACCTTCGATGATGACATCGTCTCCAATCTGAACTGTGCCATCCTTGTTGCCTGTAAGCGTATTGGTAACCGCTCCGATTACCGCTCCTCCTGAATCCTTGCATCCAGTTACCTTTACACTGATTTTGGAAGTTTCAGCGCGCAGGCTGGCGGAAGGCATAATGTCGAACGAGCACTTGTGTAGCGCAGTGTCGAACACGGAGTTTATGTCCTCGAATACTCCTGAAACCCTTGGAGAAAGGCTTCCCACTTCGTTTGAGTAAGTGCAGCCGGAAAGAGCATACTCAAAGACTTTTTTGTTCCTAAGCGAAAGGATATTCAGAATTGTCTCCTTCTTGATTTCGCTTCCTTCTGCAACAATCGCATCCGCGATGTCCTCGTCGCGCTTTGCCGCAGCAGGCACAACGTCCGCAAGCTGGTCGCGGTCATTGTCCTGTGTAAACGGGTTTGGTCTGAGCACAATGCTCCAGACATACTTTTTAGCCATTAAAACCTCCTTTGGTTTGGCGAAAATGCGGGGCTGCTACGCCCCTTAAATAAAACAGCCCGTGAGGATATTCCAAAAGGAGGAACTCCTGCACGGGCAGATTTGCGAGATTGTTATTACTGTGCTGTTCAAGCTGACTTTCTTTCTCTTCACGCTAAGAATTATAACATAGGTATTCCATGCACGCAAATAAAATATAATAAATGTTTACGCTTTGTCATCTTAGGGATTGCCCCAAAGCTCTATTGCATGGGATTCCCCTGTTCAACAATGACAAGGTTACCAGATTCTTAGGTTCAGCTTGTATGTGCCGGGGCGGACGCGGTACTGCTCAAGGGTGTCCGGACCGCAGGCTCCTGTTCCTACTCCTCGGTGGGCGGCGTCTATTACTAGAATCCACTTGCCTTCACTTCCTTTGGACAGGTCAACCAGTTCGCTTGTGTGGTGGCACTTGTACAAGTCCTGAGCTGTGTACGGCAAGAGGCTAAAGCTGAATTCTGTGTCCGACTGTACGTGCAGTGTCTTTCCGCCTCCTGAAAGCTCAAGGTACTTTACGCCGCACCTTAGTCCGTTTTCCTGCGGAACAATGTAAGGCACCTCAAGGTCTTTTATGTCCATTTCGTACAAGCCTTTGAGCGCGGAATACTTTCTGTCGCTATAGCATTCGTGGGGACCGCATCCGTACCATTTTGCCTTTGTAAATGCGCTGCTAACAGAAGCTTCAAGACCAATACGTGGATATTCCGGCACTGTACTGTTCAGGCTGAAGTCAGCGCATATTTCCATGAATGAATTGTCTTCCTGCCATGCCTTCTTTATAGCGCAAGAGCAAGTTCCAAAGTCAAACTTCTTTCCGTCCTTCTCTGAAACTATATGGAATACACCATGCGAGTCTTTTACGCCATGGGACTTGTCAAGCGCACAGTCCATCCAGAGCTTAGTAGGCTTTCCGATAAAGCAGCCGGGCACATTGTCGCTGTCAACTTTGTCGTAGAGGGCTTTTATTCCCTCATTTTCGGTGTAGGCATGGAACACTGCAGGCGCAAGGCTCAAGGCAAGCTGCTCGGCTTCCGTGGAAACGCAAGAGGCGCTGTCTGCAAAGCAAGTCCTGCCGGTGCAAATCAGTTCTTCGTCTGAACTGCACAGTTCGCCTTTTAAAGCCCAAGGTGTCTGTTCTGCATAAACAAAGTCGGCATGGAACACTATTTCAGCGCGGCTGTCTGCGTTAAGCACGCACTCACACACTTGAGGAAGCTCAATATGCATTGTTTTTCCAGGGAGAAGTTCTTTAAGCGGAATCTCACCCGATGCCTTTGCAGTTCCGTCAACTAGGCATGACCATTTTAAGCTTAAGAAGTCCAGCGGAACAAAGAAAGCCTTGCTTTTAACTTCAAAGATTCCCTGGGCGGCATGGATGGCTTTAAGGCGTACAGGTGCAAAAAGACGGCGGCATTCTTCCATTGCAGGCTTAGGGGTCTGGTCAGGGAAGTTCAGTCCGTTAAGGCAAAAGTCGTAGTCGCAAGGGCTATCTTCAAAGTCACCTCCGTACTTCCAGTATTTTCCACCCTTACTTTCACCAAGCTTTCCTTCCGGGGCATAGGCTGCTATTCCTTGGTCTATCCAGTCCCAGATAAAGCCTCCCTGAAGCCCCTGGGTTGACTCAATCGCATTCCAGTAGTCTGCAAGGCTTCCGTTTGCGTTTCCCATTGCGTGGGAATATTCGCACATGATTAAAGGCCGCCAGTCGTCGCGCTTTGTGGCATAGTCTACAATCAGGTCGATGCTCGGATACATCGGGGCAATGAGGTCGGTAAGCTGTTTTCCGTTTGCAAGGCAGTCAAGAGTGAAGTCTCCCTGATGAATCTGCGGGCGCACAAAGCCTTCGTAATGCACAATGCGCGTGCTGTCGTAGCCTCTAAGCCAGGCGGCTGTTGCCCAGTGGTTCTGTCCGTTGCCGCTTTCGTTTCCTAAAGACCAGCCGAAGATGCAGGCGTGGTTCTTGTCGCGGATTGCCATTCGCTGCACTCTCTGGATATATGAGTTGAGCCATTCCTCGCTGCGGCTCATAACATCATAGTATGCGTGGTTTTCGATGTTCGCCTCATCAAGGATGTAGATTCCGTAGCGGTCGCAAAGTTCGTACCAGCGTTCATCGTCCGGGTAATGGCAGGTGCGCACCGCATTGAAGTTGTATTTCTTGAGAGTCTTTATGTCGTGAACCATTTCCGCAGTGGAAAGAGTCTTGGCATTGGACTCGTTGTGCTCGTGGCGGTTCACTCCGTGGATGTAGACTTTCTTGGAATTGAACAGAAGCTCGCGCCGCTTTATTTCCACGGACTTAAACCCAACTGTAAATGAAGAGCTTTCTATATGCCTTCCGTTCTTTTCCAGAAGACTTACAGTTACAAGATAAAGCGACGGCGTTTCGTTAGTCCAAAGAGCAGGGTTTTCAATTACAATGTCTTTCTTTGCAAGCGAAAGGGTGTTGCGCACATCGAGGCTGCACGGAATTTTGCCGGACGCCACTTCTTTTCCGGGGATTCCTGTTGATGGAGTTCCTTCAATGCGGCAGACTTTGTATTCCACATCAAACTGCATTTTGTCCACTTCTGTCTGTGTCTTGTACTTGGCTTGCGATGTTGCAATGGCGACTTCAAGTGGAATCACGCCCTTCGGCTCTTCGCCTGAAAAGTCAATGTATGTCAACGCCTTTGCATCCTGAATGAAAACTTTTTCAGTTGAGTAAAGGTAGACGCTTCTGTGGATTCCGCCGAACCACCACTGGTCTTGGTCTTCAACATAGGAGGCGTCTGACCAGCGCACAACCTTTATAACAATTTCAGCGGACGAGCCTTTTATGAAATCAGTTATGTCGAATTCGCAAGGAAGCCTTGTGTCCTTTGAAACGCCGGCTTCAGTTCCGTTCACGTATACAATCGCAACGCTTTCCGCAGAGCCGATATGCAGAACTATACGGCGGCCATTCCATTTTTCGGGCAAGCTCACATTCAGCTTATAGTAGCCAGTGGGATTCTTTTGCGGCACAAACGGAGGCACGCAGTCAAACGGCATCTGGATGTTCGTGTAATGCGGAGAGCTGAAGCCCTGCATTGTCCAGGAAAGAGGCACTTTTATCTTCTGCCACTCAGTCTTTTCGTCCGGCTCATGTTCCGGGGAATCGAAGAAGCAAAAGTCCCATTCTCCGTCCAGGCTTTTAAAGAAGGAGCTTGTAGGCACTTCACAGGATTCAGGTCCTATGGCAGCCTCAATCTGCGACTTTTGCGACGACTCATAAGGAACAAGCGGGCTTCTCATTGGCAGCCTGTTTACTGATTGTATTTCTGGATTCTCCCAAACTCTTTTCATATTCACCTCAAGCTAAATAGTGTTTTTTCTTAACAATGCCGATTGTAAATCAGAATCACATAAATGCAACTTGGCGGAAGAACGAATGCGCAACCGTTGCCCATTTGGATATTAGAAAATTTGACAGATTAAATTTTGTGCTCCTATAATTAATCTCGTTAACGTTAACACAACGAATTTCGTTTTATCACTAGGAGGAAATTTTTATGAAATTGGTTTATAAAATTATGACCGCGGCTGTAGTTTCAGCCGGCTTATTTTTCATGGGAGGATGCAGCAAGGCTGAGCAGGAAAAGCAGCTTACAGTCTGGTGCTGGGATCCGCAGTTCAATATTTACGCAATGAACACAGCAGCTGAAATATACCAGAGGGAACATCCAGATGTTAAAGTAAATGTAGTTGAAACACCTTGGGCAGACTTGCAGCAGAAACTTATTACTTCACTTTCAGCAAATGACACAAAATCACTTCCTGACATCATCCTTTGCCAAGACACAGCAATGCAGAAAAATATATCAAACTATCCGAACGCATTTTATCCTTTGGACGGAAAAGTTGACATAAGCCAGTTCGCGCAGTTCAAGGTTGGCTACGGAGAGTTCAAAGGCAAGCACTATTCAGTTCCATTTGACAACGGAGCAACAGCTACATTCATCAGAACTGACATTCTTGAAAAAGCCGGACTCAAGCCTTCTGACTTCAACGATATAACCTGGAGACAGTTCCTTGAGCTTGGAAAAATTGTAAAGGCAAAAGCCGGTGTTCCGCTTCTTTCTTATGTAGGAACAGAACCTGACTGTATTTTCATTATGCTTCAGAGCGCGGGAAAATGGGTTTTTGACGAGAACGGAAATCCTTCTATGGTCGGAAATGAGGCGCTTAAGGAAGCTGTTTCAGTTTATTCAGAAATGATAAAGGAAGGCGTTTGCATTACAGTTTCTGACTGGAACGCATACATCGCAAGCATTCAGAATAGCTCGGTTGCGGCAACTATCAACGGATGCTGGATTGCAGGTTCAATCACAAATCAGCCGGCACAGAAAGGAAAATGGGCAGTTGTAAACACACCAAGGCTCGACAACATTCCTGGCGCAACAAACTATTCAAACCAGGGCGGCTCAAGCTGGATGGTTATGAAAAGCTCAAAGAATGCCGAAATTGCCTGCGACTTCTTGAACAAGACTTTTGCCGGAAGCACAGAACTTTACGAAACAATTCTTCCAACTTCTGGAGCAATTGCAACATGGCTTCCTGCATCAAAGACTTCTGTCTATGACCAGCCAAATGATTTCTTTGCAGGCCAGAAAATCTACAAGGACATTGTTGACTACGCCGGAAAAATTCCGCAGGTAAAATACGGAGTTTACAACTACGAAGCAAGAGACGCGATTGGAGTTGTTGTAAGCGACATTCTTACAGGAAAGAAAACCATTGACCAGGGAATAGAAGAAGCTGAAAAGCAAGTTAAATTCCTTATGGGTCTTTAATTGACAAAGCCAGCCGCAGGACAGAAGCAAACTTCAAAACATTCTTGTCTTGCGGCTTTATTTTTTCAGAGGTGCAAATATGAAAAGTAAATCGCTTGAGCGCAAATACAAAATTGCCGGATGGTATTTTGTAATGCCCGCTTCGCTTTTGATTTTTCTTTTTAGCTTTATTCCGATGGTCAGGGCTTTTATTCTTTCACTTCAGTCTGGAGTTGGAAACAATTTAAGTTTCTGCGGAATTAAAAACTACGTCAGGCTTTTTCAGGATGAGAAATTTATCGCTTCTCTGAAAAACGTAATTATATATTTTGCTTTTCAAGTTCCAATAATGCTTTTTATCGCCATTATTCTAGCTTGTATTCTTAATGACAAAAAACTGAAATTCAAGGGGCTTTTTAGAACTATAATTTTTCTTCCGTGCGCGACTTCACTTGTAGCTTCCGCCCTTATCTTTAAATCTCTTTTTGCGCTGGACGGACTTGTAAACGTTCTGCTAGTAAACCACCATTTTATTTCTCAGCCAATCAACTGGCTCACTCATCCTGTGTGGGCAAAGGTCATTGTAATTTTTACGATTACCTGGAGATGGACTGGATACAACACCGTGTTTTTTCTTGCGGGACTTCAGGGAATTGAATACAGCATTTACGAGGCTGCAAGAATCGACGGAGCTTCAACAGTCCAGACATTCTTTAGAATAACGCTTCCGCAGTTAAAGCCTGTTGTTCTTCTTACAGCAATCATGTCAACAAACGGAACTTTGCAGCTCTTCGATGAAGTAAAGAATTTGACTGGCGGCGGACCTGGAAACGCGACAATCACAATTTCGCAGTACATCTACGATTTGTCATTCAAGTACAATCCGCAGTTTGGATATGCAGCGGCAGTTTCTTACGCGATTCTTATAATCGTTGCGCTGCTTTCATTTATTCAGATTATTCTTGCTGACAGGAAGGAAAAATGAAAAAATCAGGACACATCACAGAAGTATTAAAATACGCCTTTATAATAACAGTTTGCTTCTTTTCTATATTTCCATTTTACTGGATGCTTTGCGGTGCGACAAACACAAGCGCAGACGTAATCACAGGAAGAGTTATTCCAGGCGCAAATTTGTTTGCAAACATAAAGACAATGCTTTCAACCGTAAAAATCGGACGCGCTTTCTGGAACTCACTGCGCACAACTGTCTGCGGAACTGTTCTTAGTATTTTTGTCTGCTCGCTTGCAGGCTACGGATTTCAGATTTTCAGAGACAAGGGAAAAGACACGCTCATGAACATTCTGCTTATTTCAATGATGATTCCATTCGCTTCGATTATGGTTCCATTGTTTAAAATGTTCAGCGTAATGCATCTTATGAATTCCACGCTAGGATTTATTTTGCCGACTGTTTCAACTGCGTTTCTGATTTTCTTTTTCAGGCAGAATTCGGTAACGTTTCCGCTTGAAACAATTCAGGCAGCAAGAGTTGACGGACTTGGAGAGTTTTCAATCTACCTTAAAATTTACCTTCCGATTATGGCTCCGACATTTGCGGCGGCGGCAATTGTAACTTTTATGAACAACTGGAACAACTATATGTGGCCTTTGATTGTTATGCAAAGCCAGAAAATGCAGACACTGCCACTTTTAGTTTCAGGACTCACAGCAGGATACACTACAGACTACGGACTTTTGATGCTGAACCTTTGCATTATGACAATTCCGACTGTTGTGCTTTTCTTTACACAGCAAAAGAGATTTGTTTCTGGAATTCTTGGTGCTGTAAAATAAAAGTTCAGACAAAAAAATAGGCGGAAATCTTGAAAAGGACACTCGAAATTTCTGCCTTTATTTTTCAGTAAAAAAAATTATTTTTTATTTGCTTTGTCAAACGCTTCCTGAACTGCAATTGCAAGCTGGTCAGCGCAGGAAGTTCCTTTTGTGCGGCACAAGTTTCCGCGGCACTTTTCTTGAATAAATTCAACAGTTGTTCCGTCAAGGATTTTTGAAATCGCCTTTAAGTTTCCGTCGCATCCATTTGTAAATTCAATTCCGCGGACAACATTTCCGTCAAGCTCGAATTTTATATTTGTGGCGCAAACACCTTTTGTCTTAAAATTGCAAACCATAAATTCCTCACTGGCTCAAAATCATTCTGTCAGAAATTGAATCCGTGTCGCCGCCGCTTGCAGTCTGGAATTTTTGGAGCAAGTCAGCAACTTGAAGATTCTTTTTTTCTTCCCCGGAAACATCGTAAACAATATGTCCGTCAAGCATCATGATAAGGCGGTTGCCGTAATGAATGGCGTGCTTCATATTGTGAGTTACCATAAAAGTTGTAAGATGGTCGCGCTCAACAAAATGCTGGGTTAGCTCAAGGACTTTATGCGCAGTCTTTGGATCAAGCGCCGCCGTATGTTCATCAAGCAGCAAAAGCTTCGGTTTTTGCAATGTCGCCATCAAAAGAGTAAGAGCCTGTCTTTGTCCGCCGGAAAGAAGTCCGACTTTTGAAGTCATGCGGTTTTCAAGACCAAGCTCCAAAAGTGAAAGCTGCTTTTTAAATTCTTCCTGTTCAGCGGAAGTAACGCCCCACTTAAGTCCGCGTTTCTTTCCACGGCGCAAAGCAAGCGCAAGGTTTTCCTGAATTTCCATAGTGGCAGCAGTTCCCCTCATCGGATCCTGAAAAACACGTCCAAGATATTTTGCGCGAATATGTTCCTTTTGGCGCGTAATGTCTTCACCGTCAAGAATAATCGAGCCAGAATCGCATTCATGAACGCCAGCAATCAGGTTGAGCAAAGTTGATTTTCCAGCTCCGTTTCCGCCGATTACAGTAACAAAGTCTCCGTCATTTAAAGTCAGGCTTATGTCTTTTAAAGCTTTGCGTTCTGTTATTGTTCCGGGATTAAATGTTTTTGAAACGTGTCTTACTTCAAGCATTTTTAGCCTCCACGGAAATTTTCTTGCAGCGCGAAGCCTTTTGCTTCAACACAGGAACAGAAAGCGCAATTGCAACTACGACAGCGGAAAGAAGCTTTAAATCCTGAGTTTTCATTCCAAGCTGAAGAACAAGCGCGATAATCAAACGGTAAATGACAGAGCCAAACACAACAGAAAGCAAGCTCCACCAAAATCCGAATCGTTTTCCGAAAATAACTTCGCCAATAATTATAGAAGCAAGTCCGATTACGATTGTACCGATTCCCATGCTTACATCTCCGAACCTCTGCTGCTGCATTACAAGTGAACCACTCATGGCAACAAGGGCGTTTGCAATCATAAGTGCCAGAATCTGCATTGAATCAGTGTTGATTCCCTGCGCACGGCTCATTGCGGCATTGTCTCCAGTTGAACGGATTGCGCTGCCGAGTTCTGTTCCAAAGAACCAGTACAAAATTGCAATCGCAGCTCCAGTAAAAATAATTCCAGTAATCAGACTTGAAACAGAAGTTGCGCTATAAGGGAAAAATTCTGACAAATTAAAAGCTTTGTTAATCCAGTCCATGATAGTTGTGTGGACTCTTGTCAAAGGCTGATTCGGTCCGCCAAGGACATGAAGGTTTATTGAATAAAGAGCAAGCTGAACCAATATTCCTGCAAGAATTCCTGGTATCTTGAATTTAGTTGTAAGAAAGCCAGTTACAAGACCAGCAATACTTCCTGCAACCGTAGCCACAAGAACTGCAAGCAAAGGATTTACGCCGCGGACAATAAGAAGAGCGCAGACGCAACCGCCCAAAGCGAAGCTTCCGTCTACAGTCATATCGGCAAAATCAAGGATTTTAAATGTGATGTAAACGCCAAGAGCCATGATTCCCCAAAGCACGCCTTGAGAAACAGCTCCCAGCATTGCGCCTGAAAACGGCACTAAAAAATCTAAAAAAGTATCAAACATAACTCAAAGAGTATATCAGATTTTTTGCGCCGTGTCATTTTTTTTCTATAAAATTTAACTATTTAATCAAGTCGGCTGGAATTTTTACTCCAATGGCGTCAGCAACTTCCTTGTTATACATAAAGTCGCATTTGTCCAAATACTGAATCGGCATCTGAGCAGGCTTTTTTCCGTTTGCAAAAATTTCAACAGCCATCTTTGCAGTCTGTTTTCCAAGCTCATAGTAATTGATTCCGTAAGTTGCAAGTCCGCCAGACTGACACATTCCGCTTTCTCCGCAGATTACAGGAATTTTTGCTTCTGTTGTAACGAGCGAAACTGTAGCCATTGAGCTTGCAATCATGTTGTCTGTAGGACAGTAAATTGCGTCAACTTTTCCAACAAGGCTCTGAACAACCTGCTGAACTTCATTTGTATTTGAAACTGTCGCATCTACAAAAGAAAGTCCTGCGCCCTTGCAAGCTTCCTTTGCAATGTTAATCTGAAATCTTGAATTCTCTTCGCTTGAGCAATACAAAAGTCCGACTTTTTTTGCGGAAGGAACAATTTTCTTAAGAAGGTCAATCTGGGCGGCAACTGGAGTAAGATCAGAAGTTCCGCTTACATTTGTTCCTGGCATTTTGTTCGATTCAACAAGACCGGCTGTTTTTGGATCTGTAACAGCTGTAACAAGGACAGGTATTGTTGAAGTCTTATTTGCGACTGCCTGAGCTGCAGGAGTTGCGATTGCGAAAATCAAATTGCTGCGTTTTGAAACAAGTTTGTCTGCGATTGTAACACAGTTTGACTGCTCGCCCTGGGCATTTTCATAGTCAATCTTAATATTCACGCCGTCAACATAGCCAGCATCTTTTAGTCCGTCAACAAAGCCTTTGTAAGAAGCGTCCAAAGCCGGATGCTCAACAAGCTGAATTACGCCGATTTTTATCTGCTTCTGTTTTTTTGCAGAACAAAGAAATGTGCCGGCAGCAATAAAAGCCAAAGACACTGCTAAAACTTTTGAAATTTTTTTCATGCTATTTCCTCCAAAAAAAATCCGCGGAAAAAATTCCGCAAAACAAAAATACTATAAACGAACTTAAAAAATTACTCAACAACATTGGAATTAAAGAAAAAGATATTACATTTTTACATAAACCATATCTTCTTAAGCTAATTTCGCTAAATTTTTCGTTAACTTAACATTACTTCCCTATTTCCATTTTTTCCAGTAGACTATGCTTTCTTGCCGTCAAACTGATGGGCAGGAAAGAATTTCGTATGAAGTTCTAATTCTACTTTTTTAATGAACAGATTTTTTTACCTAATAAAAGCCTGTTCAAAGGATATTGAAATGAAGAAATTCAATGTCGCTATTTTTAGCATGGCCGCTTTTGTCCTTTCAATTTTTTCTTCCTGCTCAAAAGAAAAAAAGGAAACTTTCAACCTGTACAACTGGAGCTATTACACGCCTGATTCAGTTCTTGAAAAATTCGCGAAAGAATACAACTGCAAAGTAAAAGTTGACTATTTTGATTCAAATGAAATGATGTATGCAAAGCTCCGCGCCGGCGCAAAAGGCTACGACCTGACAATTCCATCTCAAGACTACACTTCAATTATGATAAAACAGGGAATGGTTCAGAAAATTGATCACTCGCAGTTCCCGAATTCAAAATATATAAATCCTGAAGCACTTGAAAAAGCAAAGGGATACGATCCAGACATGACTTGGAGCGTTCCATATTGCCTCGCAGCTTCTGGAATTTCTGTAAACAAAACAAAAGTAAAAGACTACGAAAAGTCATTCGATATTTTTTCACGCACAGATTTAGCCGGACACATGACAATGATGGACGACATGAGAGTTACAATGGGAAGCGCGTTAAAGCACCTTGGCTACTCGCTGAACACAACAGATGACAAAGAGCTTCGAGAAGCCGCAGATTTAATCATAAACAAGTGGCGTCCAAATCTTATAAAGTTTGATGCGGAAGGCTACGGAAAATCATTTGCTTCAGGAGACTTCTGGGTTTGCGACGGCTATGCGGAAATTGTATTTGCTGAAGTTCCAGAAGACAAGCACGATGAAGTAATTGATTTTTTTGTTCCTGAATGCGGTTCAGCTGCGTATCTTGATTCAATGGTAATTTTAAAAGACGCCAAGCACTATGACCTTGCAATGAAATTTATTGACTTCAGCCACCGCCCGGAAATCTACGCGGAATTCTGCGACGCTCTGAAATTTCCTGCTTACATAAACAAGGAAGCTGCAAAGTACACAAAGAAAAAACCAATGTATCCAGTTGAAACTCTTGAAAAAGTTGAGCTCAAAATGGACGTAGGCGAAGCACTTTCAAAATATGACGCGCTCTGGCAGGAAATAAGATTTTCCGCAGAATAAAGAATATTCTTTATGTCATTTTCGGACTTGACTCTGCGATGCTTGCGTAGCAAACTCGGTTAGAAATCCTAAATGTGTATTGCAACCATTTAAATGTCATTCCCGTGCATCGACACGGGAATCTGTTGCAAACTTGCCGTGTTAACAATGCGGCAATTAAAAATAAAATTCACTTCTATTAAAAATTAACACAATTCTAACAATTCAATAACCTTCAAAAAACACAGCCGCTTTAGATTTTTCATCGTAAAATAAAAAACCGAACGGAGGTTTGAACTATGAAAAAGACTATGTATGCTGTGATCAGCGCAATCTCACTGGCAGTTTTAGGCGGAACATTATTTGCCGCTCCTAAAAAAGACAAAAACTTCGGAAAGAAAAGTGTTGTACTTATAAGCCGCGAAGAAGGAAGCGGAACAAGAGGCGCATTTGTTGAGCTTTTCGGAATTGAAATGAAAAACGCAGAAGGCAAAAAAGTTGACTTCACTTCTGAGGAAGCTGACATTACAAACAGCACAGAAGTAATGCTTACTTCAGTTGCAGGAAACAAATATGCAATCGGCTATGTTTCCCTTGGCTCGCTGAACAAAACCGTAAAGGCTCTCAAAATTGAAGGCGTCTCTCCAAGCGTTTCAAGCATTAAAAATGGAACTTATAAAATTTCCCGCCCGTTCAACATCGTAACAAAACAAACCGGACTTTCAGAAAACGCTTCTGATTTTATCCGCTTCATTCTTTCAAGCGACGGACAGGCAATTGTTGAAGCCAACGGTTACATCAGCGCGACTCAAAATCCAGCGTACATTGCAACTGGAAAAAAAGGAAAAATAACCGTAGCCGGTTCTTCAAGCGTAACTCCTGTAATGGAAAAACTTGCTGAAGCCTACGAAAAACTGAACCCGGAAATCAAAATTGAAGTCCAGATGTCTGACAGCACAACAGGCGTAAACAGCGCGCTCAATGGTGTCTGCGAAATCGGAATGGCAAGCCGCGAATTAAAAGACAGCGAAAAAGCAAAAGGCGCGCTTCAGATAAAAATTGCAATCGACGGAATCGCGGTAATCATCAACAAGGAAAACCCAACAGAAAGCGCATCGATTCAGTCAGTCAAAGACTTGTACATTGGAACAATCTCAAAATGGGGCGATGTAAAATAAGCTTGACGGCTTAACAAAAATTGCAGTGCAAATCCAGTTCGGACAAGCGCTGCAATTCAATTCTTTTAAAAGCAGAAAAATATGAAAAACAAATATATAGAACAGACAATGCGATTCGTTTTTCTTGCGGCGGCTTGCGTTTCAATCGCGGCTACAATAACAATCTGCATTTTTCTGTTTGCAAACGGCGTTCCTGCCATGCTTAAAATCGGACTAAAGAATTTCATCTTTGGTTTAAAGTGGAAGCCTTCCATAGATTTATACGGAATTTTCCCGATGATTGTAGGCTCAATTACAGTAACGCTTGGCGCATTGATTCTGGGAGTTCCGCTCGGACTTTTTACAGCGGTTTTTCTTGCGCGCTACTGTCCAAAACAGCTCTACAATTTTTTTGAAAGCGGCGTAAAACTTCTAGCTGGAATTCCTTCTGTTGTCTATGGTTTTTTCGGACTTACAGTCATAGTTCCTGCAATCAGAAATATATTCGGCGGAAACGGAACTTCAATTCTTGCCGCTTCGATTGTCCTTGCGATAATGATTCTTCCAACAATAATAAGCGTAAGCGAATCTTCAATACGGGCAGTGCCTTCACTTTACTTTGAAGGCTCCCTTGCATTAGGAGCTTGCAAGGAACGCAGCATTTTTCTTGTTGAACTTAAGGCGGCAAAAAGCGGAATAATGGCGGGAATAATTCTTGGAGTGGGACGCGCTGTCGGAGAAACAATGGCAGTCATCATGGTCGCAGGAAACCAGGCGATTCTTCCACGCAGCCTTGTAAAAGGAATCAGAACGCTCACTGCAAACATCGTTCTTGAAATGGGATATGCCGCGGACTTGCATAGAGACGCTCTCATTGCAACTTCTGTAATTCTGTTTATTTTCATTTTGATTATCAACTTGTGCTTTTCTCTCTTAAAAGAAAAAAAGGAGTAGCAGATAAAATGAAAACTTCGCAAACATTTCAGTCAAAAGTTTTAAAGTCGTTCGTACTTGGAGCCGGAATTTTTACAATTGCAATTTCATGCGGAATCGTAATCTACATTCTTGCAAGAGGAATTCCGAATCTAAATCTGTCGCTTTTCAGCATAAAGTACACAAGCGAAAACAGCTCGCTTTTTCCAGCATTGATAAACACGCTTTCTGCAACAGCAATAACGCTCGCAATAGCAGTGCCAATTGGAATCGGAGCCGCAATTTATTTAAGCGAATACGCATACCGCGGAAGCAAAATCGTAAAGGCAATCAGGCTTGCGACAGAAACATTGTCGGGCATTCCTTCAATCGTGTACGGACTTTTCGGATTTTTGTTTTTCGTAACTTTCCTGCACTGGGGATTTTCTCTGCTTGCCGGATGCTGCACACTCGCGATTATGATTCTTCCTGTAATCGTTCGAACAACAGAAGAAGCCTTGCTTTCCGTAAACGACAGCTACCGTGAAGGAAGCTTCGGACTTGGAGCAGGAAAACTCCGCACAGTATTCTGCATAGTTCTGCCTTCCGCAGTTCCGGGAATAATCGCGGGAATTGTCTTGGGTACAGGACGCATCGTTGGAGAAACAGCAGCTTTAATTTACACAGCAGGAACTGTCGCGCGGATTGCAGGCGGAATGCAAAGTGGAAGAACTCTCGCAGTCCACTTGTACGCGCTTTGGAGCGAAGGACTTGCAACTGGTCAGTCTTACGCAACGGCAGTAATTCTTCTTGCCATAGTTCTAATTCTGAACTGGCTAAGTTCTCTTCTTGAAAAAATAATCACAAGGAAAAACAAAAATGAATAAAAGCAAAATATCAGTCCAAGACTTAAATTTATTCTACGGAAATTTTCAGGCGCTTTACGATGTGAATCTTGAAATTCCTGCGAACATGGTTACAGCGTTCATCGGACCAAGCGGCTGCGGAAAATCAACTCTGCTCAAAACTTTCAACAGGATGAACGACCTTGTTGTAGGCTGCAGAACAGAAGGCAAAGTTTTAATAGACGATGAAAATATTTTTGAAAACATAGACGTGAACCTGCTCAGAAAAAAAGTCGGAATGGTATTCCAAAAGCCGAATCCGTTTCCAATGAGCATTTACGACAACATCGCCTACGGTCCGCGCACCCACGGAATCAAACGCAAAAGCGACTTGGACAATATCGTTGAAAAAGCCCTGCAGGATGCGGCAATCTGGGATGAAGTAAAAGACAGGCTGAACAAAAGCGCGATAGGACTTTCAGGCGGACAGCAGCAGCGTCTTTGCATTGCACGCGCGCTTGCAATAGAACCGGAAGTGCTTTTAATGGACGAGCCTACAAGCGCGCTAGATCCAATCAGCACAAGCAAAATTGAAGACACAATCGCTGAGTTAAAAAGCAAATACACAATTGTAATTGTAACTCACAATATGCAGCAGGCAACACGCGTAAGCGACTTAACGGCATTTTTCCTGCTCGGAAAAGTGATTGAGTACGGACAAACGGAACAAATATTCAGCTCACCGAAAAACAAAAAGACGGAAGATTATATCACGGGAAGATTCGGCTGATATTTTTCAAAACAGAAAAGCAGAAATTTCTACAAGAGGAAAAAGATGAGAAACAACTTTAACCTGCAGCTAAATGAACTGCACGAAGACTTAAAAAAGATGGGAACACTTTGCGAAGACTGCATAACATTTGCAACCCAGTCGCTTCTCCTTGGAGACACCGAGCTTGGAGAACGCGCAATCCAAGCGGAAAAGCAGACAGACATAATGGAAAAAGAAATTCAAAATCTTTGCATGAGAATTCTTTTGCAGCAGCAGCCGGTAGCAAGCGATCTTAGAACCATAAGCGCGGCAATCAAAGTAATCACAGACATGGAAAGAATCGGAGACCAGGGAAGCGACATTGCAGAGCTGATAAAGAAAACGCAGATTCCATTTGAAGCCTTTAACTCTCACATCGCGGCAATGGCGGACTGCATAATCCGAATGGTTACAGGCAGCGTGGAAAGCTTTATCAAGCAGGACGCAAAACTTGCCAAGCAGATTGCAGACCTTGATGATCAGGCGGACGATCTTTTTATCCAAATCAAAAACGACATTCTGGACATGATGTCTGGAAAAACAAAGCATGACAGAGCATTCGGAGAAAAAGCTCTAAACACACTTATGATCGCAAAGTACCTTGAGCGCATAGGAGACCACGCTGTAAATATAACTGAATGCGCGCTCATGGCGGCAGGCTCGCAAAACGCGCAACAGGAATAAAAAGCGCAAAACTAAAACATTGCAAGCCGTTATAAAATCCTCGGAGCAACCGGGGATTTTTTTATGAGAAAACAGTAAGCGCAAATTCACTGAAAGTTTATTTTAAGCTAACAAAAATCAAACAGAAAAATTTTATTTTTTTGGCAACAAAGAAATAAATCTGCAAGAACAAAAACATTGCAGGTTTCATCAAGCAAATCTTTAAGATAGGAGTTATCTTATGAAAAAACTTTTGGCTGCATCCGTTGCAGGAATTCTTGTATGCGCATCAGTTTTCGCACAGAAAGTTTCGCTCACAAACACATTCGGAGCAAATGACGACAACACAGGAAACGGAGACTTTCTTGAGTTCAACAGAAAAGTAAAAAACAACGGAGATTTAGACGACGGATTTGAAAACGAAGAAGCCCACGTAGACAACAGGCTTCAGCTCGACTTTTCTTCTGAACAACTTGACGGAAGAGTCCGCATGGAAACTTACGGCCTTAAGCTCAACGGAAAAGAATCCACAACAAGACTCCGCGGCTTTGTACGATTTTCGCCATTTGAGCAGATTGGACTTGCAATAGGAAACGAATTCTTCACAAAAATTACAACAGACGCAGCTTACCTTGGAGCGGCAGACGACACGCCAAAATGGGGACGCATGGCAGAAAACGGATTCGCGGTTGTAGCTCTTCCAGTTGAAGGCTTAAAGATTTCCGGCGGAATAAGAGGAAACACAGAGTACGACAACAACGACAATTACCGCCTTGACTTCGGAGCGCAGTACATGGCAAAAGACCTTGTAACTTTCGGAGCAACAGCAAAAAGCGTGACTAACGACGACCGCACATTCGGCTTGTTCGCTGGAATCAACAGCATTCAGAACATGATGATCAACCTTGGATTTGTGTACAACGCAAACGACACAGACTTCATTCCGGAAGAAACAAAATACGCGCTCACCTTCTCGGCAGGATACGAAATGAAGGACGCAGGATTTTCAATTTACGCCGATGTTGTTTCAGGACTTTCAAGCAAGTATATCGACAAGGAATACAAGACAAGCGATTTGAAAAATGACAACGGAGACAAGGGAATTCCGTTCCAGGCAAAGCTCCTTGCAAACTATGCGCTTACAGAAGCAACAACACTTTCTCTCGCTGTAACAGAAGCCACAGTTATTGGCTGGGACGACGCATACACAACAACAGTTTACCCTTACGCAACATTCGCACTCCCACAGAACATGGGCGACATTGACATGGGCGTAAGAATGGAGCTTACAAGCGACGGCCTTACAAAGTTCTCTATCCCGTTCAGCTGGAAATGCAAGTTCATAAACAAAAAGTAAAACCTGTCATATCCTAGAAACCTAAAACAAACTGTCCGTGTGGCCGCCCCCTTTGCCATGCGGATTTTTTTATTGAGCACGGTAATTTTCCCCTCTCATTGCGGAGGGGATTTTTTTGTTTTTGGGACTGCGCTGTTTAGTTTTTTTATCTGGCGCTCCACATTCTGCGCAAAGTTTCCGTAAGCGGAATTATCCGCAATCGACATGGCAGAAAGATACGGAACAAGCTTTTCGTTTATTGTCCGCACAAGCCTTCCCTTTATTGAATACGCGCTTTCATTTTTTAACGCCCTTCCGCGCACAAACTCATCGTTCGCCTTGTAAAAATCATTCTCGGCATTCCGCAAAGACTGAATCAGTTCCGCCACGCCATCCAAAGACGCAGCGTCACTTTTTTCCTGCTCCCTCGAAAAATCCTCCAGTATGCTTTCTATAAGCGAAGACTTTGACGAATAGTTTTCCGAAGTAATTTTAAGACCGTACTTTTTGAACACGGCAAGAAGACGCTTGGCGCACTCTCTTTTTTCCGCCGAAGGAAACACCGCATAGCCTTTTAAAAGCGCATTCAGCTTCCTGATTTCCTCATTGCGCGCCCTGTCTTTTTCCGCCAGAGAACTTTTAACCCTGTCCTGCATAATCGCCGTCGTGATTTTTGCAGAAAGCCTTTCAATCTCGCCGAATATTTCCGCAAGAAACTTGTCCTCAATCTCAAAATCCTTGTAAAGCCGCACAAAATAATCAGAAAGTCCGTCTGCAGCCGTTACACGTATTGAATTTCTAAGCTTATTCATTGCTCCTCCACTCAAAATCACCATGATTTTTATAGAAAATAAATATTTTTTAACAAAATCATAATGATTATAATAAAAAACAAATACTTTTAATGAAAATCAAAATGATTATGTATAATAACAAATATTTTTGAATAAAATCATAATGATTGTATTAAACATAACATATTTTTTAGAATAATCATAATGATTTTTATAGAAAACTAATATTTTCACAAAAAATCACCGTGATTGTAGCAAATAATAAATATTTTTAACAAAAATCGTTATGATTATAATAGTTACTTTGCAACAATCAGCGTGTAGCGCATTATTGTGCTATTTTGAACCAGGAAACCGTACCTTGGAGCCAGTTTTATGCTGAATACATTTATAATGCGTTTGCACGGGAATGACATAAAACTTATGCCTGGCGGCGACTGTTTTCAAAGAAAAGCCGTTAGACTTTTATAATCCGTGTGGCAATTCCCCTTCAAACTAATTTTTAACACAATCAACACAAAGGCAAAACACTTGGCGCAAATAATGCCTGTATGAACTTTGATGAAATATTGTCTGGCAAAAACCTTTACACTGTTTTTCAGCCGATTGTCTCGCTGGAAACTGGAGACGTATTTGCTTACGAGGCTCTCACAAGAATTGACGAGTCGGTTTACATCGGAAGCATAAAAAATCTGTTCAAAATTTCAGAGGACGCAAGCCTTTCCTGGCAGCTTGAAAAAAAGTGCATAAAGTCCGCGCTCAAGACTGCAAGGGCTTTGGGGCTCAAGCGCAAGCTGTTCCTGAACATAAATCCAAACGTCCTTCTGGAAGAAGAGTTTCAGGAAAACTACATAAAGAGCAAGCTTGAAAAAAACGGAATAGAGCCGTCAAGCATCGTGTTTGAAATAACCGGTCAGAAACTTAAAGGCTCGGAGCAAAAACTTTGCGATGCTGTTCTTCACTTTAAAAATCAAAAACTAAAGATTGCGATTGACGACATCGGTGAGTCCTATGCTGCCCTTAACAGAATCTGCACTCTTAATCCGGACTTTATAAAAATCAGCATAGACTTGGTTCAGTCTGTTCACAAGGACAAAGTAAAAAAGGAGATTGTAAGAAGCCTGAGCGCGTTCTGCAAAAACTCTGGAATCAAGCTGATTGCCGTCGGAGTTGAAACAGAAGAAAATCTTGCGACAATAATGGAACTTGGCATTCCTTACGCCCAAGGATTTTTTACAGGAAAGCCGGAACGTGTTTTTACTAAGACAAGCAAAGAGGCGTTTGTAAGAATAATTTCATACCAGAACAAAAAAAGCTCAAAGTTCGTTGAAGAAAAAAAGAGCATTGACAAGAAAAAGACACAGGCAATCATTCCCACGGAAGGAATAAAGCAAGACAGCCGCCCTATTTCGCAAATCACAAGAAAAGGAATGACAATTCCAGAAACCATGGCGGTTGCGGATGTTCTTGCCTTGTTTAACGCGAACCCGGAAATTTCAATCTTCACTGTTGTGGACAGCGCAAGCAAAGTCATGGGAATTATTCCGCGCATTACGTTGTTCAAGGTTCTGGGCACTCAATACGGATTCAGCATTTATTCCAAGAAGCCGATTTCGCGCCTAATGGTTACGGATTATCTTGCAGTCGATTTTTTTGAGCCGGTGGAAGTTGTTGCGTCAAAGGCGGCATCCCGTGCGGAAGAGCATCTTTACGACCCGATTGTTGTTGAGCAGAACGGAATTTATTTTGGTGTTGTCATATTCAAGGACTTGCTTGAAATCATCGTGAATGTTGAAGTTCTTGAACGTACACAGGAGCTTAACAAGACCACAAGAAAGCTCTTGGAGCAGGAAGCAATGCAGCAGCGCGACTTAAAGCTTGCCGAGATTGTTCAGAAAAGCATTTATCCTAGCCGCGCGCCAAAAACTTCCAAGTGGGACTGCGCATACATCTTTAAACCGATGGCTTCTGTTTCCGGCGATGTCTATGACTTTTACTACGATGACAAAGGCAGCCTGAATGGAGCCGCGCTTTTCGATGTTTCCGGGCACGGAGTCGCTTCCGGGCTTGTGGGAATTCTTTCCAAGTATCTTGCCAAGGACACTTTCCGCGAAAACAAAAACGAGGAGCTAAGCGCGCTTGCAAGAACATTCAACAAAAAACTCATAAAGGAAAAGGCGAATGTTGAAAACTATCTTACAGGAATTCTTCTGCGTATAACGGACAGCAAGATTGAATACGTGAATGCCGGACACACGGACTTGCTCTGCATTGACAGCAAAAGAAAAGTTTCGGTTGCAGGTGGAGCGAACGGAAGCTTTAGAGGCTCGTTTCTTGGAATTGAAGGACTGCCAGACAATTTTGAAACTGTGGACATTCCACTTGAAAAAAACTCGTGCTACATCATGTTCACGGACTGCCTCACAGAAAGCCGAAACCTTGCAGGAGACGAGCTTGGCATTGAGCTTCTTCAAAAAATTCTTGCAAGAGCTCCACAAGGAACAAGCGCAAAGCAGCTTCTGGAATATTTAATCGACATTTTTGAAGCGTTTACAGAAGCCGTTCCTTTGCGCGACGACCTTACAGTTATTGTGCTTAAGTATCTTGGTGAATGAGCAAACAAAAGGCGTGTTAAAATTTAACAGAGTTTTAACATTCCGAATATTGAAAACCGGTGCGTTTGCTCTATAATGAAATTGCTATGAAAATACTGATTGTAGATGACGAAGAGCCAATCCGCGAGCTTATTAAATACAATGTTGAAAAACAAAAGTACGAAACGTTCACGGCAGAAAATGGACAGCAGGCACTGGAACTTTGCCGCAACAAAAATCCAGACCTTGTAATTCTTGACCTTATGCTTCCAGACATGAGCGGACTGGACATCTGCCGCATAATCAGAAACGACAGTTCCATAAAGAACATTCCAATCATCATGGTTACTGCCAAGACAGAAGATTCCGACATTGTAACAGGTCTTGAGCTTGGAGCAGATGACTATGTAACAAAGCCGTTCAGCCCTAAAGTTCTGCTTGCAAGAATCCAAAGTGTTTTGCGCAGAAAGGGAGAAGCATTCCGTTCAAATTCAGACGAGGATATAAAAATCCGCTCACTTGTAATTTCACCGCTCAAGCACAAAGTTACGCAGAACGGAAAAGAGGTTGAACTTAGCGCAACGGAATTTTCTATTCTTGAATTTCTTGCGCGGCACAAGGGACAGGTCTTTAGCCGGCAACAGATTATCAATGCGGTAAAAGGCTCAAGCTATCCTGTAACAGACCGGTCAATTGATGTTCAGATTCTTGGCATAAGAAAAAAAATCGGAGACAGCCCGGAAAGCTCAAATCCGTTCATTGAAACTTTGCGTGGCGTTGGCTACAGAATTTGCGAGGAATAATATATGCACAGGACTTTAAAAATCCACACGTTGCTTTTTGTCTTTAACGGAATTTTGCTTGCATCCGGATTCACCGTTTTGCTTTTTGTGTGCCTGTGGGCGTTGGAAAGCACCGCAGTTGACCAGACAGAAGCAAACCTAAAATCATTCGCGCATTCACTTGTAAAAATTATTCCGCAGGACAAAAAAAACGCAGACATTTTTATAAAGGAACTCACACATTCCGATGACTCGTTCAGGATTACGCTTATAAATAATGACGGAACAGTTGCGGCGGATTCAGTTTCCAAACCAAGCGAAATGGAAAACCACAGCTACAGAAAAGAAGTGCGTCTTGCTCTGGAAGGAAAAGAAGCAAGCTCAATTCACACAAGCTCCACAAACGGAAAAAGATTTATGTACTATGCGATTCCTCTTTCCACAAACGAAGTTTTTTCCGCGCTTAGAATTTCCATGCCGATTGAAGAAACTGTATTCTTTTCGTCTTCCATAAAAAATATTTTTGTAATTTCAACAATTCTGATTTTTGCGCTTGTGCTGATTGTTTCGTTTTATATTTCAAGTAAAACTGTGCGTCCGATTTTACTGATGAAAAAGGCAACGGAAGAATATGCAAAGGGAAACTTTGATTTTCACCTGAATATTTCTTCTCCTCAGGAAATAGCGGAACTTGCGCAGTCGTTCAATTCAATGACAGACAGAATTACACAGAACATTCAAAGCTTGAAAAAAGTTGAGCAAATCCGAAAAGATTTTGTTGCAAATGTAAGCCACGAATTAAAAACTCCGGTAACTTCAATAAAAGGATTCACGGAAACTTTGCTTGACGATGGAATCAACGAACCTGAAACCGCAAAGCATTTTCTTGGAATTATAAACACACAGTGCGAGCGTCTCATAAATATAATAGAAGATTTGCTCACGTTAAGCCGTCTTGAAACAGATGACGGAGTCCTTGAAACCGTAAAGACAGATCTTGTGCAGATTGCAAAAAAAGCCTGCTCAAATCTTGAAAGCGCAGCAACCGAAAAACAAATCAGAATAAATTTCAGCTCAAGCAAAAAGGAAATTTTTATAAAAGGAAATCCGGGGCTTCTTGAACAGGTGATAACAAATTTAATAGACAACTCAGTAAAATATTGCCCGGAAAAAAGCATTGTTTTCTGTTCTCTTTCTGAAAATTCCGGCAAAGCAAAAATAATTGTGGAAGACAATGGAAACGGAATTCCTGATGAATACAAGGACAGAATTTTTGAAAGGTTCTACAGAGTTGACAAAGGAAGAAGCCGCGAACACGGAGGAACTGGACTTGGACTTTCCATTGCAAGGCACATTGTAAATATTCATGGCGGAACAATAAAAGAAACCGGGCGGTCGGACAAAAAGAAAGGCGCGCATTTTGAAATAGAACTTCCGCTTTAAAATATTTCAACTAAACGTAATTAATTCTGCAAAAAATATTTTTTTAAGCTAATTATATTGTATGCAGAATTATATTTTAGATTACTCCAAATCCGGCAAGCAGCCAAACATAAGAGAACTCACGCTTTTAAATGGAATTTCTTATCCTGATGACGAAGAGCTTATAATGCTCATTTTGGGAAAAGGCACAAAAAACAATCCGATTGAAAGCCTTGCTGAAAAAGTTACAAAGACAATAAATTCCAGCAACGAGGAAGAACTCATTCCCAATCTAAAAAAAATCAACGGAATGGGAGAAAGCCGCGCACTCATAATTGCAGCCGCCTTGGAGCTTGGAAGAAGAAGACGCGGAATTTTACGTTCATCAATAAATGCGCCCAAAGATGTGATTCCATTTTTGCAGCATTACACGCTAATGCCGACCGAGCATTTTATTACAGTTACAGTAAACGGCGCAAAAGAAATTTTAAGCACAAGAGTTGTTTCAGTTGGAACAATAAACAAGGCGCTCATCCATCCGCGGGAAGTTTTTGCAAACGCAGTTTCTGAATACGCCTCTGGGATTATCTGCTGCCACAATCATCCGTGCGGACAATGTTATCCAAGCAACGCAGATATTGACTCCACAAAAATTCTTCAGAAGGCGGCAAAAATTTTAGGCATTGTATTTATGGATCACATAATAATAACAAAGGAAGACTACTTTAGTTTTTTGGAACACGGAATGCTGTGAAAGTTGAATTTTGCAATAAAAGTTATTATATTTTTCAGCATGAAACTCTACTCAAAAAAACAGCTTGTAACTTATTCAATTTCAACAGGAATTCTTGCGGCAGTCGCAGTTTCCGTGTTCTTTACTTTTTTCAAAAATGATTCTTCAAAAAAATCCGGCAAAGAAATTTCAGCAGTAGAAAAAAATCAATCAGAATTAAAAGAAGAAATTCCGCAGACATTTGAAGCGTTTCCTGTCGCGGCGGAAAACGGCTCATACACGCAGGACGAATCTCAAAACATTTCAGTGTACGAAAAATGCAACGAGGCAGTTGTAAACATCACTACAAAAGTGATGGGCTACAACTGGTTCTACGAGCCGATTGTGACAGAAAGCGGTTCTGGTTCCGGCTCAATTATCGACAAGCGCGGATACGTTGTAACAAATGTCCATGTAATAGAAAAAGCCTCTGTAATAAACATTTCACTTGCGGACGGAACAACTTACGAAGGAACAGTTGTAGGTCAGGACATAGAAAGCGACATTGCCGTTTTAAAATTTGAACCTGCGAAAGGTGCCGACTTAAAAACAATTTCGTTCGGAAATTCTGGAAGCCTCAAGGTCGGACAAAAAGTCATCGCAATCGGAAATCCATTCGCACTTGAACGCACAATGACAACTGGAATTATTTCAGGACTTGGACGCCCAATTCAGAAAAGCGCAAACGTAATAATCCGAAATATGATTCAAACTGACGCCGCAATCAATCCGGGAAATTCAGGCGGTCCTCTTTTAGATAGCCAAGGACGCATGATTGGAATCAACACAATGATTTACTCTTCCAGCGGCTCTTCTGCCGGAGTCGGATTTGCAATTCCAGCAAGCACTGCCCGACGAGTTGTAAGCGACCTTTTAAAATACGGAAAAGTAAACCGCGGTACAATGAAACTTTCGCTCGTTCAAAACACAGCTCGAATCGCAAATTTTGCAGGATATGAAATTTCTTCCGGCATGATTGTAAGCAGCGTAAAAAAAGGAAGCAAGGCGGATCAGGCAGGAATCAAAGGCGGAACTCAAGCAGTTCAGTACGGCACTTTTTATCCGCAGACAATTTATCTTGGCGGCGACATCATAACAGAAATCAACGGAATAAAAATTTCAAAGCTTGCAGACTACTACAGCGCAATAGAAGACAAAGTTCCAGGCGACGTTGTAACCGTAACCGTTTACCGTAACAGAAAATTTGAAAAGATAAAAATAGAACTAGAGGCGTCAAGCAACTCGCCTAATGCAAGCATATAAAAACAATCAGCGTGTAGCGCATTATTGCGCGATTTTGAACCAGAAAACCGTGACTGGGAGCCAGTTTTATGCTGAATACATTTATAATGCGTTTGCCCTGAATCATCAATTGAATTCCATAGATTTTTTTCTATACTTTATCTAAAATAAACGCATGAGAAAATTTCATGTTGTTTCTCCTTTTGAGCCTTCTGGAGATCAGCCGAACGCAATAAAAAAACTTTCCGAAGGATTTTTCCGCGGAGACAAATATCAGACTTTAAAAGGCGTTACAGGAAGCGGAAAAACTTTCACAATGGCAAAAATAATTGAAGCGGTTCAGCGTCCGACTTTGATTATCAGCCACAACAAAACACTTTCTGCACAGCTTTACAGGGAATTCAAAACCTTTTTTCCAGACAACGCCGTAGAATATTTTGTAAGCTACTACGATTATTATCAGCCGGAAGCTTATGTTCCTGCGCGCGACTTGTATATAGAAAAAGACGCTTCAATAAACAAAGAAATCGACAAGCTCCGTCTCGCCGCAACCTACGCCTTAATGGAACGCCGCGATGTAATTATCGTTGCGACCGTCAGCTGCATTTACGGACTTGGAATGCCTGATCTCTACAAGGAAATGCGGATTCATGTTGAAAAAGGAAACGAGCTTGACACGCACGAAATCGCATCAAGGCTTATTTCAATTCAGTATGAACGGAACGACATGATTCTTGAGCGCGGAAAATTCAGAATCAAAGGCGACACAATTGAAATTTTTCCACCTTACATGGAAACAGACGAAGCTTACAAAATCGAACTTGACTTTGACCAGATTTCAAGAATAAAAAGATTCAACGCAATTTCTGGAGAAACAATAGAAGAACTTGATGAGCTTCAGCTTTATCCTGCCAAGCACTTTGTTGTTCCGCGCGACCAGATGGCAAGCGTTACAGAAAAAATTCAGACTGAACTTGATTCACGGCTTGAAGAGCTTCGTTCCGCCGGAAAAATTCTTGAAGCCGAACGTTTAAAAACACGCACAACTTACGACCTTGAAATGATGAAAGAAATGGGCTACTGCTCTGGAATTGAAAATTATTCAGGACCGATTTCAGGACGCAAAAGAGGAGATCCGCCTGCAACTTTGCTTCATTATTTTCCTGATGATTTTCTTTGCATGATTGACGAGGCTCACGTTTCTGTTCCGCAGATTGGAGCAATGTACGAAGGCGACCGGGCGCGCAAGCAAAACTTAATCGACTTTGGATTCAGGCTTCCAAGCGCACTGGACAACCGCCCGCTCAAAATCGATGAGTTCACAAAAAAAATGAACCAAGTGATTTTTGTAACTGCGACTCCACGCCCGGAAGAAATTAAAAAATCAACACAAGTCGTGGAGCAGCTTATCCGTCCCACAGGACTTCTTGATCCAAAAATTGAAGTTCGTCCAAGCGAAGGTCAGATGCAGGACATCTTTAAAGAAGTCAGCGCACGCATAAAAAAAGGCGAACGTTCATTGATTCTTACTCTTACAAAAAAAATGGCGGAAGATTTAACCGACTACCTTTCCGAGCTGAATTTAAAAGTCAAATACATTCATTCTGAAATCGACACTTTTGAGCGTGTTGAAATTTTAAAAAGCCTACGAACTGGAGAAACTGATGTTCTAATTGGAATCAATCTTTTGCGCGAAGGAATAGACTTACCGGAAGTTTCGCTGATAGCAATTCTTGACGCGGACAAAATCGGATTTTTAAGAAGCACAACTTCGCTGATTCAGATTATAGGACGCGCCGCACGAAATGCCGACGGAACAGTTTTAATGTACGCAGACAGAATGAGCGACGCAATGAAAGAAGCCATTGACGAAACTAAACGCCGCCGTTCAATTCAGGAAGCGTACAACAAAGAACACGGAATTGTTCCAAAGACAATAAAAAAAGCAGTTGAAGATATTCTTGAGCATCAAAAAGAAGACGCAGAGCAAGAAGCAAACATAAAGCTTGAAGCTCTTAAAAACTGTACAAATCTTTTTGTCGCCAAGCAAAGAAAAAAACTTCTTGACCTGATGAAAAAAGAAATGTCAGAAGCAGCCGATCGTCTTGACTATGAGCAGGCAGCTGTTTTGCGCGATCAGATTATAGAAATAGAAAAAACTTACGGAAAATAAACAGCAGTTTTTCGGGGGACTTATGAAAATAAAAAATTTCTTTTTAGCATATCTTGTCGTGGCAGTCTTGATTTTGCAAAATTCCTTTTCACAGACAAAACAAACACAATCTCAAAACGGCAGGGCAATTTCTTTGATTCCGAAATTTGAACTTAAACTAAATGAAAAAGGAATGCCGGGCGCACTTTCAGGAAAAAGCGCGATGTGCGAAATCAGCTCGGTTGTCTACGAGCCAAAAGGTCCGCTTGAACCGAACTCATTTTTTTGCGCAACGGTAACTTACAAGGCGACTGGCTGAAATATATTTACACAGGAGGAACACGCATTTGGGTTACAAGTCCAAGAGTCGGAAGCTCGAGAGATTACGCAAGGCATTATCCGACAAAGAATCCGTACAACGGCGAGACAATATATGTAATTGCAGAAGATTTCTTGCCGATAAAAGCGGATTAAAAAATTCTGAATCAAAGAAACTTTAAAATAATCAAATAAAATCTTATGGAGAAAAAAATGAAAAAATCAATTTTCAAGACCATCATCTTAATCAGCGCGCTTGCACTTGCAGCAGCTCCAGTTTTCTCGCAGACAAAAAAGAAAACGCAATCAAAGAAAACTCAGCCCGCAGAAACAGAATCAACACAATCGTACTGGGATGGCGCACCGGCAGTTTTAAAGGAAACTCCGTTCAAATTTGAAGGCGGAACTGGCACTCTCAAAGATCCATACTTAATCAAAACAGCAGAGCAACTCAACTCAGTCAGATTCGGACTTTCAAAGCATTACAAACTGATTGCCGACATCGACCTTTCAAATTGGGGCAACTGGATTCCACTCGGAGGAACTCCAGCTTACGGCGGTGCCTGGATAAAAAAATATCCTCAAGCAGCAGATGCAGGATGCGGAGAATTCACAGGTTCTTTTGACGGAAACGGCCACGTAATCTCTGGAATGACAATAATCGACCATAATGACGACATCTTTATGGGAGAAGCTGAGGCAACACGCGCATACGCTCTTTTCGGAGCAATATTTCCGGAAAACAATTCATTCATTAGAAATCTTGGAGTTGTGAACTACACAATTGACATCAGCCATACAAAAATGAAATACAACTGTGACCTTCGGGTGGCGGCGATTTCAAATTATGCGGCAGGCGTAATAGTAGAAAACTGCTACACTTCAGGCGGAAAAATCAAAGTGCATACAGGACGCGCAGGAAAGCAAACTAGCAGAGCTTATGTAATGGCAGGCGGAATGTTCACAGAAATTGAAGACTCAAAAATTATAAACTGCTACAACGCATCTCCAATCATCATAACAACAAGCGACACAGACTACATGAACTATAATTATACAACCACAACAAGGCAGCTTGGTGATCTTCGTTCTGCAAGGGCTGGTGGAATTGTAATGCAGATGATGTACACACACATCACAGGCTGCATGAACGCAGGTGAAGTTACAGTTCCTTATGCAAACTTTGGATACGGAAATTCGCTTGCAGGAGGAATTGTGGGAAAAGTTGTACGCCTTGGCCAGCAGTTTATTGAAGACTTGTCTCCAGAAATGGCAAGTACCATAACAAGCTGCTACAATATCGGAAAAATCACAGGAACTTATGCCACAGGAATTTTGGGATTCACAAACACCGACTGCTACATAAGCGACTGCTACAACGTGGGCAAGCTTGTTCTTGACGAGGACAATCCGCAAAAAGACTATATTCCAACTTACAAGGATGACATAATAGTTCAAGGATGCCCTATTCTTGAATATGGAAAAAAATACGTTCACGACAACGGAATAAAAGTTGTTCATGGCAGCAGATGGATAGATTCTCCAAAGCTCGGAAGAAAAATCCTTAAAGCAATTCCAGAAGACAAACTTGGAATAAAACCAAGCGAGCCGGAAGAAGCAACACAAATTGCAGGATTTACAGATGTAATGTCAAGCGATGACTTTGCACGCTCTGCTCCCTGGGCAGTTGAAAAAGGAATCGCAAAGCCATCATCAAAAACAACATTCTCTCCAAACGAGCCTTGCACAAGAGGACAAGTTGTTACATACATTTACCGCTGGCAAGGGTCTCCAAAAGTTTCAGGTAAAAATCCGTTCAAAGATGTAAAGCCAAGCGATTCTTTCTACAACGCGGCACTCTGGGCTTACCAAAAAGGATTTTTAGAAGGAAAAACATTCAACGGAAACGCTCCTTGCACACGTGGCGATGCGCTTGAAATCTTATGGAAATGCTCAGGCTCAATGTCGATGATTGCAATTGATAACTTTACCGATGTTCCGCGCTCGTCAAAATATCAGCAACCAGTTTCTTGGGCATATTACTGCGCAATCGCAAAACCAACCACAAAAACCACATTCGAGCCTGAAAGCGTCTGCACAAAAGGCCAGATTGTAACGTTCATTTATCAAGTTGAGCACACAGGTGTAAAGGACTGGATGGATACGACACAGAAAAATTCGAATCCGAAGTCAAGCAAAAAAAATGCGAAGTCGGATTCAAGTCAAACCGATAATGCTTTAACCGATGAAGATTTAGATGCTTTACTTGAGAACGCACGCAAACAAGCGGAGATGCTTCTCAACGGAAATCAGTTCTAGCTGCGGATTTGATATAATCATCAGGGCAAACGCATTATAAATAATTTAAGTAAAGTTTGCGCGAAGGAACGGTTCCTGGGCCAAAAACACTCTGATTGTTGCGACCGCGTGAGCGGGCAATTCTATAGTTACTTTGCAACAGTCAGCGTGCAGCGCATTATTGCGCGATTTTGAAGCACGAAACCGTGCCTGGGAGCCAGTTTTATGCTGAATACATTCGTTTGCCCTGAGATAATCATTGACACAAGTATGTTTTTTCTATATCATATTTGCACTGTTAGGAACAAATTTTTAGGTAGGTACGAGATATGTCAAGATCATGTGATGTCTGCGGAAAACATTCAATGCACGGTAACAGAGTAAGCAAATCATACAATCATACACGCCGTCAGTGGAAGCCAAATCTTTTGAAGATTAAGACAGAAATCGACGGAACAACAAGAACAATCAAAATTTGCACTCAGTGTCTCCGCTCTGGATTCATTACAAAGAAAATCAATGTAACTCCTGCAAACGCAGGCGCAAACAAAGCTGAATAGTTTTAACCTTAAAAGCTAGAATTTGAAGAAGGCTGCCAAAATCTGGCAGTCTTTTTTGTTTTAAACGCAAATATTTTCTAATTTCACGACCGAACCTCTTGACAAAACTCGGGGGGGGGTAAAATGACCTTGAGGTATTTATATGAAAATTAGAAACTTTATTTTTGGAATCGCATTGATTTGCGCAATTTGCTTTACAAGCTGTTCTGACGGCTCAAGCAGTTCAGATTCAAACGAGACAAGTTCAAGAGTCCTTGACCTTAGAATCAAGAAAAACGGCGTTGTGCACAATTCAAGCCGCTCAATTGAAAACGCAGCTGAAATAACACAAACAGATCACGTAAAAGCCACAGCAGTTTCAGGCGGAATCCAGTTTGAAATTGCGCTTCCAAGCGATGCAAGTTACCTTGAAATCAGAAGACTTGAAGACATCGAAGGCATGGAAGATTTTTGGACAACAAGATGTGAACCGCAGAATATCTTGGAATACGCTGGAAAAACATACACATTCGTTTATCCGCTTTGCGAGCCGGGCGAAAAATACAAGTTCAACATTGGTATTCAAGTTACAGATGAAAAACAAAATTCAAAAGACTTGGATGCAGAAATTATCATAATCACCGCTACAGACGGAATAGGCGACATCGACTATTCAAATTTAACAAGCCGCCACATAGACTTATCTTACGATGGAACAAAGCCAACTGTTAAAGTTTTAAACGTTATTCCGCCGGAAGGAGACAATGTGGGAACAAGAATCGCCTACTATGCAAAAAATTCCAGCACAGAAACAGACTGGAACAATGACGTAATTTGGTTTGGAAATTACTTTGGAAAAGAATCAGACACAGTATCTTCAACTAAACTTCATGAAGCAAAAGACTATACTAGTCTAGATAATCCTGTTTACTGTTCAGAAGCAAAAAACCAAAACCAAGAGCTTCTGGCAAAAGGCTTCAGCCATTTTCTTGAAAGCACAAACAAATCTTATCTTTTTGCGCAGTACGCATACACTTTTGAAGTTAATGAAATGAAAAACCCAGAACGCTACGTCTGGAGAACCGCAATCTTAGACTCAGAAGCCATAAAAATAAAGTAAATTATCATTTCCCTGACTGACTTTGCAAAACAAAACCAGCCAGGGAATTTTTTCATGCAAAAAATGCAAGGCTAACACACAAGCTCAAGTCCATCGTAGGCAGGTCCTATATAAAATCCGTTTTCTGCGCTTTTTTTCAGCAGAGGAAACTTCCACAAAATGCTTTTTACATAATCTTCTATTTGAACGTGGCTCATGTTATGCGTTATGTGAGTCAAATAAACGTTTCGCGGATTCATTTTTTGCGCCGCTTCAAGTGCCTGTTCAAATGAAAAATGCGTTGAATGAGGTTCCAGCCGCAATCCGTCGATTACAAGATGCTCAAGAATTCCTGAGTTGTTTTTTACAAGCTCAATTGAATTTTCCGGCACAAAGCTGCAATCCGTAAGGTAGGCGATGCTGTGCTTTTTTCCGTCCTGCCCTTTCTCGCTGAACAAAAGTCCCAGGTCATCTAAATGTCCGTGCTTGAGCATTACAGGCAGAATTTCAATTCCGTTTATAAAAAGCGGATTTTTTTCGCTGATATTTTCCGCGCTCATAATCTGAATCTTGGGCTTTCCGCCGCCCTCTTTCATCGGAGTAAAAATGTAGTCGAACCTGTGCCGAATATCATGCTCCGCGTGAGTTGTCGTGTAAATTCTAAGACCTTCTCCTTCAGTTTCCTTGTTGTCCGGATGCGCCGGGTCAAGAGCCTTTGTGTGGCTAAAAACACGCAAATCATCAATCCCATGAAGATGATCCGCATGGCTGTGCGTTATAAAAACCGCGTCAATTTTGTTAATTTTATATTTCAACGCCTGAATTCTAAATTCCGGCCCGACATCCACAAGAATATTTACAGGACTTTCAAGAAACGCGCTGCATCTTAGCCGGTTGTCCCTCGGATCACTTGAACGGCACACATTGCATCCGCATCCAATCACAGGGATTCCGTGGCTTGTTCCAGTGCCAGTAAGAATCATTTTCATAAGCACATCATACTTCTTTGAATAAACTTTTGAAATAGCTGAATAAAATATAAAGTTTCAATAAAAATTCAGCTATCAACAATATACATACAGTTTTGAACTTGAAATGGAAGGTCAAGAAAATTTTATGTGGAGAACAGCATCTATAGTGTAATGCTGAACCTATAAAAATAAAATAAAACAACAAACTCTATAAAAACAGGAATTCGATTTACGATTAGCGGAAATCAAGGGAAATTAGAAGAAAATTTCTCTTGATTTTTCAGTAAAAAATGCAAAAAAACAGAGGCTTCGGCGCTGAATAAAATTCACAACCGAAGCCCCTCAATCTGCGCAAGAGGAATTGACAGTAAAAGGAGACTAAGAACTGACTAAAATGCCCTAAACAGCAAAAACACTCTCCATTGCAGATTTAAGATGTTTTTTGGCGCGGAGTTCAGCCTGGCGCACTGCCTCTTGGCTCAATCCTACAATTCTACCGACTTCACGCAAACTTTTTGAATGCAAGTCATAGTCAAAATTGTAACGATGCCGCAAAACACTCTTTTCTATTCCTGTTAAAGAATCCATAAAAAAATTAACACAGCTTTTAGAATCCTCTCTGATTGCAAGCTCTTCCGGGGAAAACGCTGTGTCCGGGATAATATCGCCTAGCGAAACTGTTTTTCCTTCATCAGCAACTTCAGTATCAAGAGACGCAACTGTATAAGAAGTTTCAAGAACATCATTCAACCTCTCTTCTGAAATTCCTGCAAAAAGCGCAAGTTCCTTGACCGCGGCTTCTCTTCCGTTCTGCTGAAAGAAAATATTCTGAAACTTCTGAATACGTCGCAAAAGAGTTTCCCTATGCACCGGAAGCAAAATCGGAGAACTGTTGGCACTGATGAATTTCATAATGCGCTGTACAATCCATCTGTATGCATAAGTTGAAAATCTTGTTCCAAACGCCGGATCGAATTTCTTGGCAGCAACCATAAGCCCAAGATTTCCTTCCTGAATCAAATCCATAATGCAAAACGCACCTTTGTTGAATCTTCCTGCAACACTTACAACAAGCCTAAGATTGGAATTAACAAGCAGATTGAACGCTTCCTTGTCTCCAGACTTGATTCTTTTTGCAAGCGCGATTTCTTCATCGGCGGAAAGCAGAGGATATTTTTTTAATGAATTCAGGTATCCCTTGGCAACATCAATTTCCATAACAAACTCCATAACTTTTTTTAATCCTATGATATATTAGCATATATTGTGCCAAGTTAAGAAAAGCACAGACAAAAATCAGCATCTTTCTTGAAATCAATGCGTATTTTCTTATAATTTAAGGAAATAAAATCCTAATAAAAATCGGAAAATTTTATTAATTTAAAAAATAAAATATAAAGAAACAAGCAAATTGCAAAAAAGTAGACAGATAAACAAAAAATTATCTGTATAAATTTATATACAGTGTAAAATTGTAGACATTCCTACTAAAGTAAACAAAGTGCTCCTGTTAAAGCAGGAACAGCCTTCCGCTTAGAACAGGAATCTCTTTCCGCTTAGAGCAGGAACTTTATTCCGCTTAAAAAACACGGCTAAAAAACATTAATTGACCATATAAACTCAATTCATTAAACTGTAAAATTATGGTACCTACATTAATAAAAGACTTGCTTTCCTCAAAACCGGAAAGTCAGAAAGTTACAGTTTGCGGCTGGATTCGTTCCGTTCGCGATTCTAAAAATCTTGTTTTCATCCAGGTAAATGACGGAAGCTGTTTCGCGAACATTCAGCTTACCTTTGACAGAAATTCACCTTCTCCAAATGCAAATGTAAATAATATAGAAGAAGAATTAAAAAAATTGAACACCGGGGCTTCTGTCCGCGCGGAAGGGCTTTTGATTTCCTCGCCGGCAAGCGGCCAGGCTGTGGAAGTTACCCTTGAATCTTTAAAAACGCTGGGAACTTGCAATCCGGAAGAATATCCGCTGCAGAAAAACAAGATGAGCATGGAATACCTTCGCACAAACGCTCATCTCCGTGCGCGCACAAACACATTCGGCGCTGTTTACCGCGTAAGAAACCAGATGGCATTTGCGGTTCACTCGTTCTTTCAGGAACGCGGCTTCCAGTACATCAACGCTCCGGAAATCACTTGCTCTGACTGTGAAGGCGCAGGCGAAATGTTCCAGGTTACAACTCTTTCAATGGAAAAGATTGCCGAGCTTGGCGTAAAAGCCGGTGCCGGCGGAATGAAAATCGAGGACGCGCACAAGATTGTTGACTACTCAAAAGATTTCTTCGGCAAAAAGGCGTCGCTCACAGTTTCCGGCCAGCTTGAGGCAGAAACAATGGCAACCGCTCTAAGCCGCGTTTATACATTCGGCCCGACTTTCCGTGCGGAAAATTCAAACACTCCGCGCCACTTGGCAGAATTCTGGATGATTGAGCCGGAAATGGCGTTCTTTGATCTTGATGACGACATGGATATTCAGGAAGATTTTGTAAAATATCTTTTGAACTGGGCTTTGACAAAATGCCGCTCAGACCTGGAATTCTTTGACAAACGCATTCAGCCAGGCCTTATTGAAAGCCTTGAAAAAGTCGCAAAGGCAAAATTCGTGCGGATTTCCTACACAGACGCAATCGCAAAACTTGAAGAAGCGGAAAAAAACGGAGCGAAATTTGAATTCAAGCCGTACTGGGGCTGCGACATTGCGACTGAGCACGAACGCTATCTTACAGAAAAGATTTTCGGCTGTCCGGTAATGGTTTTCAACTATCCAAAAGAAATAAAATCTTTCTATATGAAGCAGAATGATGACGGAAAAACCGTAAAGGCGGTTGATGTTCTTGTTCCTGGAATCGGTGAGCTGATCGGCGGCTCTGAACGCGAGGAAAACTACGAGAAACTGCTCAAAGCGTGCGAGGAGCGCAAGATGGATATGTCAAACTACCAGTGGTATCTTGACTTGCGCCGGTTCGGAACTGTTCCGCACTCAGGATTCGGACTTGGCTTTGAACGCCTTATCCGTTACATTACCGGAATGGAAAACATCCGCGATGTAATTCCATATCCACGCGCGCCTAAACTCGCTGATTTCTAAAAGAATTTAAGGTAAAACATAAGTTTGCACACAACAAAGCCATACTGCGCATTTTGTTCAGTATGGCAAATTTATTTTCTAATTTGCAAAATTCAGCAAGCAGGCTTATAATATTTAGCTAGGATAAAATCAATGGCAGAACATACAGACTTCGATATGTACGGTAGAAAAATATTCTTCTTGAATCCTGCTTATGCAATAAAAAAAGATATAATAAGCAGCCTAAGAAAAAAAGAATATGAAGTATACATTATCGAAAGTTTCAGGGACGCAAAGAATCTTCTGCGGAAAAATCCAGATTCTGTTCTTTTTATAAACATTGACGCGCAGCTTTCAATAGGCGCCTGGTTCAATTTTCTGCGAAGTTTCGACAAAGAAGAAAGCCTCAAGACAATTCAGGCAACCGTCATTTCCGAAAAAATAAAGCCAAACGAAATTGAGTTATTCTCAAAATTTTCAGATTCAGAAAACAGCGTAATCGATTTTTCAGATGGAATAGAAAAAGTTTCCGAGCGCATACAAAATATTCTTACCAAGACAAACGCAAAAGGAAGACGGCAATATATACGGGCAAATTTAATGCACGACAAGGACGCCGCTTTATTCTGGAACCACGGAAGCAAAATGCACCAGCTCAAGCTTTTTGATTTAAGTTCTGTGGGAATGGCTGTAAAAATTCCCGCCGGACTTGAAAGCCTTATAATTGCAAAAAACTACATATTGCAGGATGTAACACTTAGGCTTGGAACAAAGCAGGTTGTAACAGAAGCCGTTGTTTTCGCCGTAAAAAAAACAGAGCAAGGAACAATATGGGTTCTTCTTCTTGCACCACAAACTTCTGCGGCGGTAAAAGACGAAATCCGCCGGTATGTTTTTAAAACGATTGAAGACAAAATGATTCTTTCCATAAACGAAGAACGCAAGGATGACACTGACTATGCACAGATGGACTACTACAACTTTGCAGCAAAGACAAAATCCAAGTCTAAGCCTTCAACTTTTTCAAGCCAGCCCGGACACAATTTTTCATGACTTTTTGCAAAAAACAGCTAAAAAAAATTTCTCTGTTCAGCATTGTGCAGTCGCTTTACTTAAGTTCAAGTTTGTTTTTTTCAAATGACTTGATTTCTTCCGCTTCTGCCTGCGCATTTGGATTTTTACTTTCGGTTGTTCCAATCAGCATGATAATCTGCGTTGTGCTTCTTAGGGTTTTGCACGCTTCCCCGGAAACTGTTTCCGCGCTTATTTCTTCAAGTCCGTTTTCAAGCCAGATTATAAGCATAGAAGATTCGCTTCCGAAGTCGCTTAAACTTGTTACAAATTTTGAAGTTGTAATCATTGCAGCTGTTGTGTGGATGTCAAGAAGATTTTTCAGTTCTGTGATTGTCGGGCTGAAAAGAATTTTTGGAAAAGATGCAAACTCGCGTCCTGTAAAAAATATGTTTCTTGTTTTCATTGGAGAAGCTCTTTTTGTAATTTTATTTTCACTGATAATTTTCATAGCAATCAGCTTAAAGACAATCGTGCTTGTTCCAAGGTTCTACGGAATTCTTGAGCCGCTGAACCACATTGCAGATCTGATTTCAAAAACTGCGGCTGGTTTTGTTCCGTTTATAATTTTATTTGCAGCAACGGCGTTCACGTATAAATTCGGAAGCAGAACAAATCCGTCCTGGGGCATAAGTGTTTTGTCTTCGGCAGGAACCTGCGCTTCGTTTTGGATTCTCACAAAGGCCTTTCATCTGTTTGTAAACATAAACCGCTACAACCTGGTCTACGGAGTTTTAAGCAACATTATTGTAATGCTCATGGGCGTGTTTTTTTTCTTTATAATTTTTTTCTTTTTTGCTCAATGGCTTTATGTCTATCAGTTTTTTGAAACATTGCTTTTGTGCGAGCTTTATCTTCTGCCTGAAAAACAAGACGGAAAATTCTTTTCAAATATAAAACGGTTTCTTTTTATAAATCCGTATTTTCTTCTTAAAAAAGATTCACACGCATTAAATTTCAACGACGGAAATTTTGTTTACAGAAAAAATTCAAAAAGCGAATTCTGTTTTTACATTGCGAGCGGAAGCATTTTGCTTATACACAAAAATGAAGGGCAGGTTTTAAATCAAGGCACATTTTTTGGCGAAGGCGAATGTCTTTTAAAAAAGCACCGGCAGGAAGACGCAGTTTCAATTGGAAAATCAAAAGTCATAAAAATCCATTACTCCGTGTTCCAAAAGCTCATAGAAAAAAATCCAAAAATCGGAGTAAAGGCGCTTAGTCAAATAAGAAAATATTACAAAGGGACTTTCTAATTTCCTGGCCGGAAATCAACACTATAAGAAGAAATGCATAAAATAAAGTCATAACTAAAACTAATTTTTTCATTTGATACAAACTCCTTAACCTTGCAATGGCTAAAAACAGCCAGATTACATTATATTGCACAGCCTATGATTTTATCTATATACCTCTTGAAACTTCTGCCAGGATTGAAAACGTGCCTTTTTTGCTCTTGGTCTATCAGGTATAGTCTTTTTGTACGAAGGGGAAAATTCACAAAAGGAGAGCATTTTACAGCTTAAAATTACAAACTTTCAGACTTCTTCCTTTTAACTTGGCTAAACCATGAATATGAGGTATAATTGCGTTTTATGGAACGTTTAAAAATTGTTGTTTTAGATTTTGGAAGCCAGTATGCCCACCTTATTGCAAAAAGATTCCGCATGATGGGTTATTATTCAGAAATCGCCTTGCCTTCCGCCGGGCTTGAAACATTCAAAAATGCAAAAGGAATTGTGCTTAGCGGAGGTCCGTCCAGTATCTATGATAAAAATGCTCCTGAATTCAATTCTGAAATTCTTAAGCTTGATATTCCGATTCTTGGTCTTTGCTACGGACATTATGTACTTCAAACCGGTTACAACGGAAAAGCCCAAAAAGCTTTGGTCGGAGAATTTGGTTTTGCAACTTTAGAGCTGAATCAAAATGTAAAGTGTCCGCTGTTTGAAGAAATTGCAAGTCCTCAGCAAGTTTGGATGAGCCATCAGGATGCTGTTGTAAAACCGGGAGACGGATTTGAAACTGTCGGCTCAACAAAGGACTGCGAATTCGCCGCACTCCAAAATCTTGAAAAAAAACGTTTCAGCCTTCAGTTTCACTGCGAAGTAAAGGATACTCCTTGCGGAAATAAGATTCTTGAAAACTTTGCAAAGTTCTGCGGAATGGAAAAAAACTGGGATCAGGACACGGTACTAAATCACATAATCGATTCTATAAAAAATCAGGCAGATGATAAAAATGTTCTTCTCTTTTTAAGCGGCGGAGTTGATTCCACTGTGGCGTTCGCGCTTTTAAACAAAGCGTTGGGACAGAAAAGAGTTTTGGGACTTCACATAGACAACGGCTTTATGCGCAAGAATGAAAGCAAGAAAGTGGAAGAGGCATACAAAAACCACGGATTTTCAAATTTCATTGTTGAAGACGCAAGCAAAACTTTCTTAAAGGCTGTAGAAAATCTTACCGATCCTCAGAAAAAAAGAATGGCTATTGGTGAAAATTTTATTACAGTACGCAACGAAGTTGTGGCAAAACAAAAGTTTGATGAAAACAAATGGCTTTTAGCGCAGGGAACTTTGTATCCGGACATAATTGAAAGCGGCGGAACAAAAAATTCAAATGTAATAAAAACTCATCATAACCGCGTAGACGGAATACAAAAGCTCATTGAAAAAGGCTTGATTATTGAACCCCTAAAAGATTTATACAAAGATGAAGTTCGCGCAATTGGAAAAAAACTTGGACTTGAAGACGAACTTGTAATGCGCCATCCTTTTCCTGGTCCTGGATTAAGCATCAATGTTCTTTGCTCCAACGGGACAATGACAGACAATGACAAAGAAGAATTTAAAAAAGCGCAGGAAGAAATTTCAAAAGTTCAACTTGAAATGTTCTGCGAAAAATGCTCTGAGAATCTTGAAAAATATATTCTGCCTGTAAAATCTGTAGGCGTTCAGGGAGACTTCCGCACTTACAGATTTCCGTCTGTAATCAGTTTTGCAAAAACAGAAAACGGATTTTATCATCTTCCAAAAAAATGGGAAAAACTTGAAGCCGCATCAAGCCAGATTACAAACAGCGCGTCATTTATAAACAGAACGATAATCCGCTTGTGGCAAAATCCTTCGGTAAAAGACGAAGCCTTAAAGCTTCAGGAAGGCTACTGCACAAAAGACAGATTGGATCAGACACGTGATGCCGACGACATAGTTCTTACCGCTCTTCATAAAAGCGGCTGGTACAATAAAATTTTCCAGCATCTTACAATCAATTTGCCTTACGCTTCTTCAAAGGAAAGATGCAGTTTTGTATTGCGTCCGCTTTGCTCAGAAGATGTAATGACAGCAAGGTTTGCGCAGCTTCCGCAGAATCTCCTTATGGATATTGTGCAGGAAATTTCCAAGCTGCCTTATGTTGATGCGATATTTTTTGATCTTACAAACAAGCCACCTGCAACATTCGGGTGGGAATAAATTTTCAATGCTGAAAAAGATTTGCAAAATTTTTTTTCAGTACTTTCAATTTAAAAATGTAAAGGAATTTTATGCTTGAACTTTCTGAATATAAAACTATTTTGGACACAATCCCTGCTGCGGTTATTATTGCAGTTCCAGTAAAGCAGGACGAAAAAATAACGGACTTTTCAATTGTCTATGTAAATGAATGTTTCAGAAACCTTACAAAAAATTTTATAAAGGAAGGCGTTCTGTTTTCAAGTTTCAAGGAAAAAATCAGCCAAGATATAAACTGGTTTGACATGGCGGTTGAAACTATAAAAACAAAAAAAACAATTGAAGAAACTTTTTACTCGCATAACTTTTCTATATGGATTCAGCTTGTGGAAAAATGCGTACCGGGCGATTACGTTGCAGTTTCGCTGACAAACGTCTCGCAGGCAAAAGAATACGAGTCCGCGCTAAGCGAGCAGAACAAAAAACTTGAGGAAGTAACAAGCCAGCTAAAGTCAAGCAGACTGAATTTGGATTCGCAGCTAAAAAATATCCAGCAGCTAAACGAGCAGCTTTTGTTTGCGGCATATCACGATTCCCTTACCGACCTTTACAACCGTTCATGGCTTTCTACAATGATGAAAGTTCAGATAAAAGAAACGACTGAAAAAAATGAAAAGTTTGGAATTCTTTTGTTTGACATTGACAACATGAAAGACATCAATGATTCAAGAGGACACAACGCAGGAGATGAGCTTTTAAAGCAAGTTGCGACAATCCTCAAGCTGATGGAATCAAAAACAGTTACAGCGACAAGGTTCGGCGGAGATGAATTTGTGCTTTTATACAAAAACATAAAAGACCGCGATGAAGCTATAGAAATTTCAAAGAAAGCCCTTCGATTTTTAAATGCGGAAGGAATTGGAATTTCAGGCGGAATTTCAATCTTTCCAGACGATTCAAAAAAAACCGAAGACCTTTTAAAGTTCGCTGACATGGCAAAAATCGAAGCAAAGAAAAACGGCAAAAACAACGTTGCCTGTTTCCATTCGCTCATGCAGGAAAAATTCCTAAGCAAGCTGAATATTGAAACAAAAATGTCAAAGGCAATGGCAAGCAGAAATTTTCAGCTTTATTATCAGCCGCAGTTCGACGCAAAGACAAAAGAGCTTCGCGGATTTGAAGCGCTTCTTAGATGGTACGACAGCGACTTGGGCTGGATAAGTCCTGAGCAATTCATTCCGCTTGCAGAAGAAACTCACCTTGTTGTTCCGCTCGGCGACTGGGTTATGACAACCGCGCTTGCAACAATCAAAGAATGGGAAATGAAATTCAGCTTCAATGGGATAATATCTGTGAATATTTCTCCAGTTCAGTTTGTTCAAGAAGATTTTATTGAAAAGCTGTTTAAGAAAATTGAAAAATCCGGAATAGACAAAAAACATCTTGAGATTGAAATTACAGAAGGTGTTCTTATTGACAACGTGGAAGACACAATATCCAAGCTAAACAAAATAAGAGAGCAAGGCGTAGGACTTTCGCTCGATGACTTTGGAACAGGATATTCTTCTTTAAGATATTTACAGCTTCTGCCTCTTACAACTTTAAAAATTGACAAATCTTTTGTTTCAAATATCGCGGAAAAAGACGGATTTGAAGCAAAACTTACAGAAAGCATTATCTCGCTTGTTTCCAAAATGGGATTGAACACAATTGCGGAAGGCGTTGAAAATGAAGAGCAGCTGAAAATGATTCAGAAATTCAACTGCCGCACAATTCAAGGATTCTTGCTTGGAAAACCAATGCCAAAAGAGCAATGCGAAAAACTTCTTGTAGAAAACTTGGGCAAAACTTCTAGCTAGAAGTTTTAAGCCTTGCCATTTCCGTCGGGAATTCTATATTCGAAATATTTCACTCTGCCCTGTTCCACTGCCAGCTTGATTTGTTTTTCCCGCGGACTTAGCTTGCTCTGCCCGGACTTTACTTCTATAAAATAAATTTCTTCTATATCGCCTCCTTCCGCGCATCCCGGAAAAGCTACAAAATCAACAGGCTTACCCACAAAACGGACATCGCCTGGATTGCACGGAAAACCTGGCAAAAACGGCGCAATCTGCTCGCTGAACTGCCCACACAAAACTGAACGGCTTCTGTTCACGGCGTCTTTTCTTTGCTTCTTAAATTCTGAAACGTTTTTTAACTTTTGCACAATCCGGCCCAAAACAAAACCAGTCAGCATCATGCAAATCATTGAAATGCAAAAAATAAATTTTCCGTTTAAAAGTTCGTGCACTGTTGAAATTTCCATGATTCAATTTTATCATATCAGCATGAAAAGAAAAATCTTATTGATTTCAGTTTTGCTGATTTTTGCATCTTCATTTTTTGCGCATGAAAATTCAGAAAGTGTTAAATTCGAATTTAAATATCAGAAAGGAGATCGCTACAGAATTCTTTCAACAGTTGACGAGGACATTTTTGTAAATCACCGCAAAAGCCATCATTCAATAATAGTAAACAGAGTTTCCGCTGAAATCACAGACGTAACAAAAGACGGACAAGGAATTCACGACTGCATTTTTATGACGACAGAAGATTCCACAGGAACTTTCACAGGCGCAAGATTTTCTTACGGAAAAGATTACAAAAGCATTTTCAAAAGAAGCAAAAACGGAACTTACACAATCGCAGATGAATATTTTATGCCGACCGTGCGCGATGTTCCGATTTTTCCAGACAGAGAAATTTTGCCGGGAGAAAAATGGACTGCAAAAGGACACGAAGCCCACGACTTAAGAAAAGGATTTGGAATTGAAAAGCCATACAAAGTTCCTTTCAACGCCGAGTACACTTACGAAGGACGCGATGAAAATTCCGGGCTTTATAAAATAAGAGTCCGCTACACGATGTACATGGAAAATCCTCCGGTGCAAAACTATGACCTTGACGACTATCCAGTTACAACCCGTGGATTCAGCGACGAGACAATTTTTTGGGACAATGAAAAAGGCTCAATTGATCACTATTCAGAGTCGTTCAAAATTTTTATAGAAACTGCCGCAGGAAATATTTTTGAATTCAGGGGAACTGCCCATGCAGAAGTTACAGAATTCGCAAGGACAAATACAACTGAAAACATTTCTTCCGTGCAGAAAAAAATAAAAGAGCTTGGACTTGAAAATGTTACCGTAAAGCCGGATGAAAAAGGACTTACAATAGCAATAGAAAACGGAATTATCCCCTAACACACTCTTAGTTATTAAAAAAAACAAGAAATATTACAAACGACAAAACTATATTTCTTGTTTTTTTATTATATGCTAAAATTCAAAATCTTTCCATATTAAATCAAAAAAATGTTCATCATAAAAATCAATGTAATTTTTTTTACACCTCATTAAATTTATCCTTTTAAGAGGCTTTCTGTATCATATTGACAAATAACTTATAAATGCTTAATATTATACAAAAAGCGAGAACATTTGTTCCCTTTGTTAATAAATATCAGATTGCCGTTTCCCAAAAGTATCTGATAATCCGTTTCAAAAGCCTTTCTTTCGCCAAAAAGAAAGGCTTTATCTTTATACTATACATTTCAAGGATTTAAATCAATATTGAATTATGCCGCAAATATCCCCTGCTTTAACAGTACATCAAATGAGCTTGTTCCGTTGTTCTGCCGGAAACAGAATTCGTTTACATATTCCTGCAAGTAGTCTACAGAAACGTGATGATAAATTCCGAGAATTCCACGCTTCAACAGTGCCCAGAACGATTCAATTCCGTTTGTATGAAGTCCGTTGCCGAGGCTGTAAATGCTTTCTAAATGATTTACGCTGATTCTGTAGTAGTTGTTTTTATTTGTGTTTTTATGGTTCATAAAATTGTAGCCTCTAAAATCATCGGTCAGAACCGTTGCGTCTTTCTTGCATACGCTGTCAAGAATATTGAAAAGCTGCTTTCCTGTAAGTTTCTTGCCTTCTTCGTTTGGAAGTGCTACCTTTGCGAATACGTGGCTTGAACTTCTTTCTTTTACACCTACAACAGGAGTTTTTTTAGTTCCACGTCCACGCTTTGAAGGCTCTGTTTCGCCGTTCATTTTTCTAGGTTTACCGCCGATATATGTTTCGTCAATTTCGACCATTGCTTCAAATGCTTTTGACATATCAGTGTTTCCCATTGCAGAGCGTATCTGCTTGAGCATTCTCCACGCTGTTTTATATGTTACGCCGATTTCACGCTGTAACTGCAAGCCGGAAATTCCTTTTTTAGAATTCAAAAATAAATGGATTGCATAGAACCATTTACGCAGGTCTGTTGATGACTTTTCAAAGATTGTGTTTTTGAATGGTGAGAATGTATTATTGCAGTTATGGCAGTTACAAAGTTTTAGATTGTCATTTCTGTGCTGAACACGAACTTTTGAACCGCAGTGAGGGCATATAAGAACATCGTTATATCTGATTTTGAGAAAGTATTTTATAACGGCTTTTTCAGTCGGAAACTTTATCATAAAATCAAAGAATGTCATATATGCCTCCTGCTTTTTAGTTTTTCAAAACAGAATCAATAATCAACCTGCTTACTGTTTTATTCTGTTCTTTTGCTTTTTGTTTTATTGCCATTTCCTCAGATTCAAGGCAGGAAATGACAATCCGTCCGTTTTTATATCCTGTATTATTTGTTGTGCTTCCTTTTTTTCTGCCTGCTCCGGCTCTTGTTCCGCCGTGCTGTGTTGTTTTTTCCATAAAATCACCTACATTATAAACCTTAACGCAATATCCAAAACTTGAAGAATTAAAATTGCTATCAGTATTTTTTCCATTCTGTTCATTATTGACACTCCTATATAATTTGATTATTTTTAAACCGTTCATAGATATTGGCGGTATCTATGAACGGTGGAAAACTAAGCAGACAGCTTAGAAACCAGGTCAAGTATGAACTTTAGAAGTTCTAGCAGAAAAACCAGCAAGGCGATTTTGTCTGCTCTTGACCACAGTTTTTTCTTTTTTCGTTTCACATTTCTATTACCTCCTGATGTTTATAATATAATACATCTTGATTATTATGTCAATAAAAATCAAATAAAAATGTAAAAAAAAATATGAAAATTTGTCGAATTTTATGTTATATTAAGAGTGTATGAGGGGATAATTCCGATAGAAAATATTCAGTTTGAGCCAGACAGCGCGATTCTTTTGGAAAGTGAAAAAATTAAAATTCAGCAGATTGCAAAAATTCTTGAAAACTGGCCGGACAACGACATTTTAGTCACAGGACACACAGCACTTGCCGGAACAGAAAAAATGCGGAAAATCCTAAGCGAAGAAAGAGCAAGCACGGTGGCAGAATATTTAATCGGACTGAATGTGCGGGACAGATTCCACGTGTTTACCCAAGGCTTTGGAGCAGAACGCCCTGTTGCAACAAACAGAACCGAAGAAGGAAAAGCAAGAAACCGCCGCGTTGAAATCACAATTATGGATAAATAGTTCAGCGGAAATTTTTAAAGCAAAAGTCTGTTGACCAATATTTCTTTTCCAATTAGACTTATAGGAATTATGGACTTTGGCTTTATTCATCAAGTGATTCCTCTGTACGAAAAAGCTGCGATTCTGACTTTAAAAGCCGGACTTGCAGGAGTTGTTCTTTCGATTGCGCTTGGACTTTTTTGCGCTGTAATCCGCTACTGGAAAATTCCTGTCGCAAAAGAAATTGTAAAGACATACACAGAACTTTCACGGAACACGCCATTGTTAATCCAGTTGTTTTTTTTGTATTTTGCTTTTCCAAAAATGGGAATAAAACTTTCTTCTGAGCAATGCGGAATAATCGGCCTGACTTTTTTAGGCGGAAGCTATATGGCTGAAACGTTTAGAAGCTCGCTTGAAACAGTCGGAAGAGTTCAGCTTGAATCAGGAAGATGCATCGGTCTTACGGAATTTCAGATTGTGAGATTTGTAATTCTTCCGCAGGCATTTTCAGTTTCCATACCGGGAATTTGCGCAAACACAATGTTCCTTATAAAAGAAACTTCAATGTTCAGTGCAGTCGCGCTTGCAGACCTTATGTACATTGCAAAAGATTTAATAGGACTGTATTACAAAACAGAAGAAGCTCTTTTTCTTTTGGTTGTTTCATATTTTATTTTACTTTTACCAATAACAATTTTAAGTTCATTTGCAGAAAGGAAGCTCCGCTATGCACAGTTCGGAAATGCTTGATTCAATTATAAATTCATTCAGCGTAATTTTCATGGGGAAAAATTTTCTGCGCCTTTTGCAGGGACTTCTTGTTACAATTGAAATTGCGGCAGTTTCTGTAGTATTTTCAATAATACTTGGATTTTTGCTCGGCGCGCTTATGACTGTAAAAATAAAACCGATTCAGATTATCTGTAAAATTTATCTTGAGTTTATGCGCATTATGCCTCAGCTCGTTTTGCTTTTTTTGGCGTACTTCGGACTTACAAGAGCATTCGGAATTTCAATCAGCGGAGAGGCGGCGTCTGTTCTCGTGTTCACACTTTGGGGGACTGCCGAAATGGGAGACCTTGTGAGAGGTGCGCTTGAAAGCATTCCGCGTCATCAGTACGAAAGTGCAAAATCAATCGGACTTAATGAAAAGCAGATTTACATTTATGTAATTATTCCCCAGACTTTGCGCCGGCTTATTCCGCTTGCCATGAATTTAATTACAAGAATGATAAAAACAACTTCAATTGTAGTTTTTGTCGGCGTAATCGAAGTTGTAAAAATCGGTCAGCAAATAATTGACGCAAACAGACTTACAGTTCCCACAGCCGCAATCGCAGTCTATGCTGTAATTTTTTTCATGTACTTTATAGTTTGCTGGCCTCTTTCAATTCTTGCAGGAAAACTTGAAAAACGTCAGAAAGACAATTAAAACTTTGGAGTAAAAAATGAGCTTGCTTGAAATAAAAGACATAAAAAAAGAATTTCCAAAAGTCGGAGGAATTCTAAACGGAGTTTCGCTTGAAGTTGAACGCGGAGAAGTCGTAGTAATTCTAGGACCTTCCGGCTGCGGAAAAAGCACGCTCCTAAGATGCATAAACGGACTTGAAGAAATTCAACAAGGCGAAATTCTTTTGGACGGCGAAATAATCAGCAACAGAAAAAAGAATATGCATTTAATCCGCCAAAAAATCGGAATGGTTTTTCAAAGCTATGATTTGTTTCCGCATTTAACTGTTGAAAAAAATATTTTGCTTGGACCTGTAAAAGCGCAGGGAAGAAATCCTGATGAAGTAAAAAAAGAAGCAGTGGTTTGGCTTGAAAGAGTCGGGCTTATTGAAAAAAAAGATTCGTATCCAAGGGAACTTTCCGGCGGCCAAAAACAGAGAGTTGCTATTGTCCGCGCGCTCTGCATGCATCCAGAAGTTCTTTTGTTCGATGAAGTTACAGCGGCTCTTGATCCGGAAATGGTGCGGGAAGTTTTGGATGTAATGGTGAATCTTGCAAAAGAAGGGCGCACAATGGTGATTGTAACCCATCAGTTGGAATTTGCCCGTGCGGTTGCAGACAGAATTGTTTTCATTGATGAAGGAAAAATTGTAGAAATATCAAAGCCGGAACAGTTTTTCAACAATCCGAAAACTGAACGCGCCAGAAAATTCCTAAAAGCCTTCATGTTTGACAAAGTAAAAAATAGGTGAAATTGCGCTTGACACTTTCCTATCAAATAAGTATGTTTATTCTATCTTAAACAAAAGAGGTAGAACTATGAAAACAAAAAACGGAATTATTCTTGCCACCGGAATTGCAGCAATCCTTGCTTTATTTTCAGCCTGCGTAAAAGAAAACAAAACTTCCGCAAGAACTGTTGAGCAGATAAAGAAAAGCGGAGAAATAAAAATAGCAGTTTTCAGCGACAAAAAGCCATTTGGATATGTTGATGAATACGGCGAATACCAAGGCTATGATGTTTACTTTGGAAACCGCATTGCAAAAGACCTCGGTGTAAAAGTAAAATATGTTCCAGTTGAAGCCGCAAGTCGTGTTGAATTTCTTGTTACAGGAAAAGTTGACATTGTTCTTGCAAACTTCACTGTAACTCCAGAACGCGCAGAAAAAGTTGACTTTGCGCTTCCGTACATGAAAGTTGCTCTTGGTGTTGTTTCCCCGGAATCTGCTCTTGTTACAAAGCCGGAAGACTTGATTGGAAAAAAACTTATAATCAGCAAAGGAACAACTGCTGAAACTTACTTTACAAAAAATTATCCAGAAGTTGAACTTTTAAAATTCGATCAGTATGCAGAAGCCTACTCCGCCCTTCTTGACGGAAGAGGAGCTGGAATGTCAACAGACAACACAGAAGTTCTTGCCTGGGCTTTGGAAAATCCGGGATACAAAGTCGGAATCGAAAGTCTTGGAGAACTTGACACAATTGCCGCCGCAGTTCAAAAAGGAAACACAAGCCTTCTTGAATGGATCAATAATGAAATCGTAGAACTCGGAAAAGAAAATTTTTTCCATGCTGATTATGAAGCGACTCTTCGTTCAACTTATGGAGCAGAGTCTGACGCAGATGCTCTTGTAGTTGAAGGCGGAAAACTTTAATAAAACAAAAAGAAGCCGTAAAAGAGATTGCTTGCAAAAAGCAGTCTCTTTTTTTTAATGAAAATTATGTGGTTAATTTTTGCAATTTTATCTTCCGTATTTGCCGCGTTAACTTCAATTCTTGCAAAAATAGGAATTGATGGCGTAAACTCAAATCTTGCAACAGCAATAAGAACTGCGGTTGTTCTTGCGCTGTCTTGGCTCATGGTTTTTGTAACAGGCGCGCAATCCGGCATTTCCGAAATAAACAAAAGAAACTGGATGTTTTTAATTCTTTCGGGACTTGCAACAGGAGCTTCATGGCTATGCTATTACAAGGCGCTTCAAATCGGGGAAGTTTCAAAAGTTATTCCAATCGACAAAATGAGCGTTGTACTCACATTGATTCTTGCTTTTATTTTTCTGCATGAACAGTTCACGACAAAGACACTGGTAGGCATAATTTTTTTGACCACCGGAACAATTCTTATGATAAAATAAATTTCAAAATTTTTTCAGTCTTTCTGGCAATGTATAAAAGTCAGCTCGTGCTTGTTGTAATTCAAATGCACAACTTTACTGTCTGGAATTTCTTCAAACTTTGAAATCAAATTCCAGTCAGTTTTTCCTTGCATTTTTATTGTGCAAATCATTTTTTTTGTTTTTCCGCTTTCAAGCCACATTTTTATCCATTCAAGAAGACGCTCAGGATAGCAAATCACATCGCTAAAAACCCAGTCGAATTCTCCAAGCGATTCAGGCTTCAATGTAAAAGCGTCATGTGCCAAAAATTCCACGAGCGGATTTTTCATTAACGACGGAACAAGCTCGCTTCTGTCAACTGCAAAAACTTTTGCGCCTAAATTCACAAGAACATAAGTCCAGCCGCCGGGACACGCTCCAGCTTCAAAGCATCTTGAAGAATCAGAAGGAAGTCCGCAGCCAAAAATGCTGTCTGCAACAGAAAGGCTTTCCTGAATTTTTAAATATGCGCGGCTTGGAGGATTTTCGTGATCTTCTATAAATGAAATTTTTCCGGCAGGAAGCGGACTGGAAGTTTTTGCAGAAGCAATCATCATGTTTTTGTCAAGCAAACAAAACAGCCCGATTTCTGATGCAGGAAGTTTTACAGGAAAAGTTTTGGGTTTGAAATTTATATACGGAAGTTTTTCTTGAATCAATGCGGATCTTCTAAAACAAGTTGAACTGCATGAAGCCCATGAACGCTGAATTTTTTTCAGTTCAACAGCGGCTTCTCCAATTGAATCAAATTTCAAAATGAAAGGCTCAAGCATCGCGCTTCTACAAAAATAAGGAACTTTAAAAGTTCCGTCAGAATTTTTTGCGTTGTAGTCAGGAATATATAGAAGTTCTCCGTAAGAAACAGCATTTTCCATAGAAAAAGAAAAACGTTCTTTCAACTCGTCCTTTAAAATTCCGTCCATTTCTGGAAAAGGAAGAAACGCCACGCCTGAATTTTTTTCTATTGAAATGCTCATTCTACAAATTCCGCTTCAGGAGAAATAATCATATCTGCAAGATCAGGATTTTCTTCAGAATTTTCCTGAAGGCTGTTTATAAAGGAAGCCAACGCAGGAGAATCTGGAGAACGCAAAATCTTAAATCCAATTTCAGTTTCACTTTCGTCTTCGTTTTTCCATTTTGGAACACAGACAAATTCAAGCGGACGTGAAAAATCCTGCCGAGAAAAAGTTATAAAAACCGTATACTCCTCTTCTGTATCTACAAAAACAGGATTTGGAAAATGCGCGCTGAATCCAGACATGCTAATATCTTCAAGGACTCCGGGCAAGGCGCAGATACGTTCGCAATCAATGCGCCCAATTTCATTAAAACGCTCTTCCCCTCTGAGTTCCTTTTTCATATCAGTTCATAACCTCTTCGCTGAGTTTCATAATCATGTCGTAAATCGGTTTTCCGCCCGGAACCATAGGGAGAACCATTTCGTCAATGTCAACTTCAGCATCGATTACGGCCGGCTTTTTTGCTTCAAAAGCTTCCTTGAAAACTTTTTCAAATTCCTTTGCATTGCTTGCCTTGTATCCTTTAATTCCGTAAGCATCGGCAAGCTTGCACCAGTCAGGTCCAAAGTCAAGAGTTGTCTGGCTGAATCTTTTTCCGTAGAAAAGACGCTGCCACATTCTTACATTTCCGAGCGCGTGATTGTCCACAACGATAATTACAATCGGAAGATTATAATGCTGAATCGTAGCAAGCTCGTTGCAGTTCATGCGGAATGAGCCATCGCCTGCAATATGCACAACACGGTTATTTTTGTCTGCAAATTGAACTCCCATCGCCGCGCCAGTTCCAAATCCCATTGTTCCAAGTCCGCCGGAAGTTATAAAAGTTCTAGGCTTTGTGAACGGATAAAACTGAGCAGTCCACATCTGATGCTGCCCAACTTCAGTTGTGATAAATGTATTTTCGCCTGCAATCTTGTTTATACATTCGCAGATAAATTTTGGATTTATAGAATGCTCTGGCTTTTTGTCGTAGCATTCAGGATATTCTTTTTTCCATGCCTGAATTTGCTCAATCCATTTCTTGCGTTCTTTCTTTTCAACGGAAGGAATAAGGCGATTAAGGATTTGCTTTAAATCTCCAACAAGAGATGTGTAAGCCGGAATATTTTTATTAATTTCCGCAGGGTCAATATCAATGTGAACAACTTTTGCATTCTGTGCAAATTTAGAAGAATCCAAGATAACACGGTCGCTGAATCTTGAGCCAAGAGAAATCAAAAGGTCGCATTCAGTAACACCCATGTTGCTTGCTTTTGTTCCGTGCATTCCAATCATCCAAGTGCATAACGGATGATTTGCCGGGAATGAAGAGCGAGCCATAAGACTTTCACTTACAGGAATATTTGCTTTTTCCGCAAGTTCCAGAAGTTCTTTTTCTGCGCCGCTTATTCCAATTCCTCCGCCAGCATAAATAAAAGGACGTTCAGAATTATTTATAAGCTCAGCAACTTTTTTTATATTTTCTTCTGAAGGAATATTTATTTCAGCAATTCTTTTTAAATTTGAATGATTTTCTATGAGAATACCGTTTCTTTCATTTTCTTTTGAAAGCGGCTCAAATTCAACTTCCGCAGCAGTAACATCTTTTAAAATATCAATCAGAACAGGACCAGGCCGACCAGTCTTTGCAATGAAAAAAGCTTCACGGATAGTTTTTGCCAAATCCTTTACATCGCGAACCATGAAGTTCTGCTTTGTAATCGGCATAGTCACGCCTGTAATGTCGATTTCCTGAAATGTATCTTTTCCCAAAAGATTGTTTGGAACATTGCAAGTTATTGCGACAATCGGGCTTGAATCCATGTATGCAGTTGCGATTCCTGTTACAAGATTTGTAGCACCCGGACCGCTTGTTGCCATGCACACTCCGACTCTTCCAGTTGCGCGCGCATACCCATCCGCGGCATGGGCAGCACCTTGTTCATGCGCAGTCAATATGTGGTTTATTCTACCTGAATTTTTATAAAGAGCATCATAAATGTTAAGAATGTTTCCACCCGGATAACCAAAAACAGTATCAACACCCTGCTCAATAAGGCATTCTATAACAACTTGTGAACCTGTAATTTTCATTTCTTAATATTTCCTTTTTATTTTTATTTACTGAAGAATCGCAACTTTGTCTGATCGCAGCCTGCGGCTACTTACCGAGTTTGCCATTCGGCAAACTCGCAAATATTTTTACTGCAATATTGCACCTTTATCAGCACTGGAAACCAGTTTTGCGTAGCGGGCAAGGTAGCCGGTTTTTACTTTTGGCTCAGGGGCAACCCACTTCGCTTTTCGGGCGGCAAGCTCCTCGTCGCTTACTTCAAGATGGATTTTGTAGTTGTTTATATCCAAAGTGATTTTGTCGCCTTCCTGAACAAGCGCAATCGGACCGCCTACAGCCGCTTCAGGCGAGCAGTGTCCTAAAGACGCGCCGCGTGTAGCACCGCTGAACCTTCCGTCGGTGATAAGAGCAACCTGCTTGTCCAGCCCCTGGCCTGCAAGAGCCGCGGTAACCGCAAGCATTTCGCGCATTCCCGGGCCGCCTTTCGGGCCTTCGTAGCGGATTACAACAACATCGCCCGCCTTAATCTGCGCCTTCTGGACAGCTTCCATGGCCTCGCTTTCGTCGTTGAACACGCGCGCAGGTCCTGTGTGGTTCATAAGCTCAGGAGCGCAGGCTGAACGTTTTACAACAGTTCCGTCCGGCGCAAGGTTTCCGAACAAAACCGCGATTCCGCCGTTGTCGCTGAACGGATTTTCAATCGGGCGCAGGATTTCCGGATTTCTGTTTTTTACACCTTTGATGTTTTCCGCGATAGTCTTTCCTGTGGCGGTAATCAAAGATGTGTTGATAAGATTCTTTTTTGCAAGCTCAGCAAGAACAGCCTGCACACCGCCGGCATCATCCAGCTCGCACATAAAAGTGTGTCCAGCAGGAGCCAAGTGGCAAAGGTTCGGAGTCCTTTCTGAAATCTTATTCACCTCGTGCAGGTCAATGTCAATTCCGGCCTCATGCGCAATCGCCGGAACGTGCAGCATTGTGTTGGAAGAACAGCCGAGCGCCATGTCCGCTGTAAGCGCATTGCGGAAATTTTCCGCGGTCATCATCTGCCGGGCGGTAATTCCTTTTTTATACAAATTCATGACAGCCATGCCTGCGTGCTTCGCAAGCGCGATTCTTTCGCCGGTAACAGCAGGAATTGTTCCGTTTCCAGGAAGCCCAAGGCCAAGAACTTCAGTCAGGCAGTTCATTGAGTTCGCGGTGAACATTCCAGAGCATGCTCCGCAGCCCGGACAAGCGCGGTGCTCCATTTCCTTAAGCTGCTCCTCAGTGATTTTTCCAACCGCAAGACCGCCTACAGCCTCGAACATATCAGTAAGCGAAAGATTCTTGCCGGAATAAGGATTTGAAGAATCATTTCCCGGAAGATGTCCCGGCATCATCGGGCCGCCGGAAACAAATACAGTCGGCAAATCAAGGCGCGCGGCAGCCATAAGCATACCAGGAACAATCTTGTCGCAGTTAGGAATCATAACAAGAGCGTCAAACTGATGGGCCTTTGCGACACATTCAACGCTGTCGGCAATCAGCTCGCGGGTAACAAGCGAATATTTCATTCCCTCGTGCCCCATCGCGATTCCGTCGCAAACGCCAATCGCAGGGAATTCAATCGGAGTTCCGCCTGCCATTCTAACGCCGGCCTTAACAGCCTCTGCAATCCGGTCAAGCTCAATGTGCCCCGGAATAAGTTCATTTTTTGCGCAAATAACGCCGACAAGCGGCTGATTCAATTCCTCATCAGTATAACCAGAAGCATAAAAAAGAGAACGGTGCGGCGCGCGTGCCGTACCTTTGCAGGCATTGTCAGATTTTTTTGTCATAGTCGAACCTCGGTATAAAAACTTCCTCTAACAAACAGAAGTTTTAAAATTCATTTTTTATATTAAATAACTTCAAAAGCCAGTCGATTTTTGAAACTATTTTCCATTATACAGAAATACATAGATTTGTAAAAGTCAGAGCTTTTTAAAAGACAAACTGAATTGCAGCGCAAAAATTATCTTCTTCCAAAAGCCTCAAGATTTGCAAGTCCTCTTTTAAACTGCGGAATTCTTGCGCAAGCTGTCGTATTCAGCGGACTTGTTTCGCCTCGCTCAAGAAAATGATATGCAACTCCAGCAATCATCGCACCATTGTCTCCACATAATTTTAAAGGAGGAAAAATGCAGTTGATTTCATTATGTTCTGCAAGCATTGCCCTGAGCCGTGAATTGGCAGCAACTCCGCCACCAGCAACAACAGTTTTCAGCCCGGTATCTTCCACTGCCCTAAGCAATCTTGAAACCAAAGTTCTGCAAGCAGTCTCCTGAAAAGATGCCGCAATATTTTCAACTGATTTTTCAAAGCCTGAATTTAAAAACATATCAGCCTGATGAATTACAGCAGTTTTCAATCCGCTGAAAGAAACATCATAACGATGATCACCCTTGTCAAGTTTTGGAAGAGGAAAACTGAACGCCTCTGGATTTCCGTTTTTAGCAAGCTTGTCAATTATAACTCCTCCCGGATAACCCAAGTCATAATATTTTGCAACCTTGTCAAACGCCTCGCCCACGCTGTCATCAATTGTAGTTCCTAAAATTTCCAAGTCGTCAAAGCCGTTCACTTTTGAAATAATGCTGTGTCCACCGGAAACCAAAAGTCCAATATACGGATAAGGAATGTCATTTTCAAGATGAGCAGCATACATATGTCCAAGCATATGGTTAACAGCTATAAAAGGTTTGCCCGAAGCCCATGCCAAAGTTTTTCCAAAAGTAAGTCCTACCAAAAGCGCGCCCATAAGTCCCGGACGATTTGTAGCGGCAATAGCATCAACTTCATCAAGAGTCAAATGAGATTCCTCAAGGCTTTGTCTTACAACCGGAAGAATCCATTCAGCATGCTTGCGGCTTGCAATCTCTGGAACAACGCCTTTGTAAATCTGATGAAAAGGAATTTGAGTTGCAACAACATTGCTTAAAATTTTTCTGCCGTCTTCAACAATCGCACAGGCTGTTTCATCACAAGAAGATTCTATTCCAAGAACTTTCATATATACTCCAATAAATTCCAAGTAAAATTATTTTTGAATTTGCGAAGGAAAAGCAATCTTGTATCCTTTTTGCTTTAAATACGGATACATATCATTTAAAAGCTGCGGAAGAATCTTTGCAGATTTATCAACGTGGCCAATCATTATAACTTTTCCATTTTTATTTGCAATTCCAAGTCCACGGTAAATTTGAGCAAGCATTTCATCTTTAGAAATTATATCATCAATAAAAACATCACGCTCAAGAATTTTCATATCCCGTTCCAATGCGGCTTGAGGAGCTTTTGTCTGCGCGGAAGTTCTGGAATCCACAAAGAAAATTCCGTTGTCAAGAACAGCATCAAGAACCGCTCCAATTTTCATAACATCGCAAGTTATAAGGGAACCTTCATGATTGTTAAGACCTTTTATCGGTCCGATTTCCGCAATATTTTCTGAAACCTGTTTATAAACTTCGCTCAAAGACATATCAGGCAAAATCGCACCCGCTCCGGGATTAAGCTTCAGATTCTGGGCTTGCATTGGCTGATGAAGCATAAGCTCCTGTCCAGAATTTCTTACAATTGCCGCACAATCTTTTGAATGCGCAAGCTTTGGGAGAACCGCAACAGCAATCGGAAAAGGAAGACTCGTGTAAAGCTTTAAATTATAAGTGTCATATCCTCCGTCATCAATTATAAAAACAAGAGTCGCTCCATTTTTTGCAGGCGGAATCGAATATTTTTCAACTTTTATTTCTTCAGTTTTTTTCGCAGGCGGATTCACAGAAGCAATCTTCGGCTCGTCTTTTTTTATTTCCTGCTTGGAAACTGGCTGAGGCTTTTTCTCTTCAGATTTTTTTTCAACTGGAACTTTTTTTATTTCAGGCTGAATCTCGAGCGGCTTTTGAACAGCTTCTTTTTTTTCAGGCTGAACATTTTTCGGCTGATTTTTGTTTTCTGCAACTTTATTTTTTTCAGCAAATTTATTCTTTTGTTCCTGACGCAAAACTTGCTGCTCAACATTTTGAACTTTTGGCTGCTTCTCTTTTTTGGGAGATGAAAAAACAAAAGCCATGGAAAGAAAAACCGCGCACAAAAAAATAATCAATGCGGATAAAAGGAGGACCCTTTTATTATCAAGAATTATCTTTGGCTTCTTTTTACGAGGGCTTCGTTTTTTTGCAGTTCTTTTTATATTTTGTTTTTTTTCAGCCATTTTTTATCAATAAAGAATTTTTAGCAAAGCTATAAGTTTGCATCTGGCACAATCAAATTAAAAATGCGATCCAAATCTTCAGAAGAAAAATAATTTATAGAAATTGTTCCCTTGCTGAATCCGCCTTTCAACTGAACTTTTGTTCCAAGCCGCTCAATCAGTTTTTGCTCAAGCGCCGCAAGATTCGGATCTTTTTTTGGCTCTGGTTTTAAATCTGTTTTAGCAACTGAAGAAATTCCACTTTTCATTTCCTTGGCAATATTTTCGGACTGTCTTACAGAAAGTCCCTGCCCGATTATTTTTCCAAAAAGAATCCGCTTGTCAGAATCATTTTCCAAACTCAAAATAGCGCGCGCATGTCCAGAAGAAATTGAATCCGTAACAAGAGCTTTTTGAATGTCTTCCGGAAGCTTTAAAAGCCGAAGACAGTTTGCAACAGTAGATCTGTTTTTTCCAACGCGTTCCGCAACCTGATCCTGCGTTAAATTTCCAAGCTCCATCAAATCATAATAAGCCTGGGCCTCTTCCAGCGCATTCAAATCCGTACGCTGAATATTTTCTATAAGCGCAACTTCAAGTTTTCTTTGCTCCGAATATTTTCTAAGCTGAACAGGAATTTTTTTAAGACCTGCGGCTTTTGCTGCTCGGGTACGGCGTTCACCAGCAATGATAAAAAATGTTCCGTCGTTTGCATCTTCTATTATTACAGGTGAAAGAATTCCTTCATTGCGAACTGATTCTGTAAGCTCTGCAAGTTTTTCATCATCAAAGTAAGTTCGAGGCTGACGAGGATTCGGTTTTAAAAGAGCCGGATCAACCCAAAGCGTTCCATTTTCATCGGAAGAAATTCCTGTCGGAAGATTTAAATTTACAGGAGACGCATTTTCCTTAAGCTGAACTCCATTCTCAGAAATTTCCTCGGACAAATCAGCTTCCTGCATCAAGGCTCCAAGACCTTTTCCTAATCCCTGATGTTTAGCCACGGCTGATTACCTCTTCTGCAAGTCTCTGATAGCTTTTTGCGCCAACACAATTCGGATCATAAACACAAATCGGCTCGCCATGTGAAGGTGCTTCTGAAAGTCTTACGTTGCGCGGAATAATTGTATTAAAAACAACATCCTTAAAATAGCTTTTTACCTGCATAACAACATCCTGCGCAAGACGAGTTCTTGAATCGTACATAGTAAAAAATATTCCGCCGATTACAAGATTTTTATTTATGCTTTCCTGGACTTTTTTTACTGTCTGCAAAAGAAGGGTGATTCCTTCAAGCGCAAAATATTCACACTGCATCGGAACAAGAACAGCATCCGCGGCGGCAAGCCCATTCAATGTAAGAATTCCAAGGGAAGGCGGACAGTCAATCAGAATGTAATCATATTTTTCACGGACAGGAGCAAGGGCATTCTTTAAAAAGTACTCGCGGTTTTCCTGATCTACAAGCTCAATTGCCGCGCCAGACAAATCAATAGATGCACTTATGACATCAAGATTTTTTACACCCGAATGCTTTATAGTTTCATCAATAGTGGACTGCCCCGCAAGAAGCTCGTAAATGGTAGGCTTTTTTTTGCTGACTCCAACGCCGCTAGACATATTTCCCTGACTGTCAAAATCAACGAGCAGAACTTTTTTTCCGCCGACAGCAATATATGCCCCGATATTTATAGCAGATGTAGTCTTGCCAACGCCACCTTTCTGATTAACAAAAACAAATACCTTTCCCATGATTAAACCATTATAAATTATATAGTAATAATTTTCAATTAATATGAGCCAGTTTCAAACTTCCGTTAAAATTGAAAGAAAATTTTATTGCTGTGCTTTTATTTTAATGCAGAAACTGAAAACTTCTGCTTGTAAAGTCTTGCAAAATAAAAAATTTCTGCCACAGCGGTAATCGTCCAAGAAAAAGCAAAAAGCAAATAAAGCGATTCAATTGTTTTAAAATATGCAAACACGCTAAAAATCCAGGCAATTCTAAAAACACAAGAGCCAAGAATAACAATTACAGTCGGAACGGAAGTCTGTCCAAGTCCGCGGGAAGCTGCAATAGTGCAATCCATAAATGCTGAAATGCAGTAAGAGAAAGCCATTATCGAAAGTCGCCTCATTCCAAGTTCTATAATTGCAGAATCTGAAATAAAAATCGAAATAAAATTTCTTCCGAAGATAAAAAGTAAAATTCCCAAGAACAATGCAAAACAAAATGAGCAGGCAAGACTTATAAAATAACTTTTTAAAACTCTGGATTTTTTTTCGGCACCGTAATTCTGTCCTATGAAAGTTGAGCAAGCAACGTAAAACGCGCTCATAATATTGTAAACAAGCGGATCTGAATTTGAAGCCGCAGAATTTGCAACAACCATAGAAGCGTCAAAAGAATTAACTCCAATCTGAATAAAAAGATTTGCGAATCCAAAAATCGCATTCTGCAGCCCGGCAGGGATTGCAATCTTTAAAAGTCGGAAAAGTTTTGACTTATTGACTTTAAGTTTGGAAAAACGCAACGCAAGAGAATCAGTTTTTCTGTGCAGTTTTATAAAAACAAGAAATGCTGAAACATAAAGAGCGACAACACTTGCAATTGCAACTCCGGCAATATCCATTTTAAAATGAATGACTAAAAGCAAATCCAGTACAACATTGAAAATTCCAGAAATAAAAAGAAAAATCAAAGGCGATTTTGTGTCTCCTTCCGCGCTAAGAATTCCATTTCCGAAATTATAAAAAGCAAGAGCAGGAAGCCCGACCATGTAAATTCTAAAATACAAAACCGCACCTTCAATAAGAACCGGCTTTGTGCTCATCAAATTCAAAACGGAACGGGAAAAAATTATTCCGGCAGCACAAACAAGAAATCCAGCAACAAGGCAAACAATCGCGGAAGTATGAACAGTTTCGCAAATGTCCTTTTCATTTTTTGCGCCTATAAAAAAAGCCACAATGACATTAACGCCGGAACCAAATCCAATAAGAATTCCTGTGCACAAAAAAACAAGAATTGTCGTAGAGCCAACCGAGCCAACAGAAGACGAACTTGCAAAGCGTCCCAAAACGGCAATATCAGTCATGTTGAAAAAAGTCTGGAGAAGATTTGTAAAAATTAGAGGCAAACTGAAAATCAAAATATTTTTAAAAAGCGGACCTTCAGAAAAATCTTTTTTAACTGACATCTTTGTAACCCTTTCCGTAGAAATATATCACTTCTAATAAAAATGTAAAGGCTTAAAAAATGTGCTATCAGTACAAACGCATTATAAATAATTTAAGTAAAGTTTGCGCGAAGGAACGGTTTCTGGGGCAAAAACACTCTGATTGCTGCGACCGCGTGAGCGGGCAATTCTATAGTTACTTTGCAACAATCAGCGTGTAGCGCATTATTGCGCGATTTTGAACCAGAAAACCGTGTCTGGGAGCCAGTTTTATGCTGAATACATTTATAATGCGTTTGCCCTGAATGCGCTATCCTCAAAAACAAATGTTTGTGCTAATATAAAAATATGATTTTAAGCGCAGTATTTTCAAAGCCATCAAAAACTTGCCAGGAAATTTTTGGCAAGCCTTATATAAAAATTCGAATCTGGAAAAATCCATCCCCTTCCGCAAAAAAGCAAAATAAATTTCAAGCTGAATTTTTTACGGAAAAACAGGCATTCCAAAAAAGTTTCACTGCGGAACAAGCGCAGGAATTTATTGAAAAGCACGCAGGAACAGCTTTTAAAAACTGCATTGTAAAAACAGACACCGAAGAAATCACAACAATGGCAAATAAAAAAGGCGAAATAAAAGTTTTCAGAAAAGCTACAAAAAATTTTTCAACGGAACAAAAGTTTTCAAATAATTTCAACCGAATAAAAAACTACATTCTGCAAGAAGGAAATCCAGTTCCATTTTTAATTGAGCTTGGAGTTATGACAAAAGACGGAAAAGTAGTCGCGCAAAAATATGACAAATTCCGTCAGATAAATAGATTCCTAGAATTTATAAACGATATAATTGAAAGCATTGAAAAACTAAATGGAGCTTCTTACACTCAGGAAAATCCTCTAAGAATTGTTGACTTCGGATCAGGAAAATCTTATTTAACTTTTGCGGTTTATTATTTTTTAACTGAGTTGAAAAAAATTCCTGCCTACATAACAGGACTTGATTTAAAAGAAGATGTAATAAAAAACTGCGATTCCCTTGCAAAAAAACTTGGATGCAAAAATCTTGAATTCAAAATTGGAAACATTGCAGATTATTCATCCGAAAAAAATCCAGACATCATAATCACGCTTCACGCCTGCGACACAGCAACAGACTTCGCACTAGACTATGCAGTTAAACATAATGCAAAAGCAATTCTTTCAGTTCCTTGCTGTCAGCACGAAATAAACAGTCAGCTCGAAAAATAAAAAATCAAATCAGAAAGTCCATTCGCTTCAATTGAAAGATTTGGAATTTTACGTGAACGATTTGCCGCAATTGCAACTGACGCAATCCGCGCAGAACTTCTTGAGCAATGCGGATACACAGTTCAGGTTTTGGAATTCATCGACATGAGCCACACTCCAAAAAACATTTTAATCCGCGCTGTAAAAAAACAGTCAGACAATTTTAAAAATAAAGAATCAAAAATCAGAATTAAAAGCTTGCTTGATGAGCTTTACTGCAATCAGACACTTGAAAAACTTTTGAGCAAAGAATCAAAGCTATAGAAAAAAAAAATCAACTATGTTAGACTTAGTTAATTTTTTAATAAAAGGAAGCAGATATTATGGAAGAGAAAGAAATACTTGAAAGAGCTGCAAAATATATTGCAGAAGAAAAAGACGATTCTTTCCGCAAGGAAGTTGAAGATTTAGTTGCAAAAAAAGATATGGCTGAACTAGAAGACCGTTTCTATCAGAGTCTTGAATTCGGAACAGGCGGACTTCGCGGTGTAATGGGCGGCGGAACAAACCGCATGAACACACTCAACATTTCAAAAGCAACTCAAGGTCTTGCAAATTATTTAATCAAGGCTTTTCCAGAAGAAGCAAAGAACGGCACATTGAGCGCATGTGTAGCTTATGACAGCCGCCATAACCATGATAAATTTTCTGACATCACAGCAAGAGTTTTTGCCGCAAACGGAATCAAAGCATATCTTTTCACTTCTCTTCGCCCTACTCCAGAACTTTCTTATGCAATCAGAATTCTTGGATGCAAAACTGGCGTTGTTGTAACTGCAAGCCATAATCCTCCACAGTACAACGGCTACAAAGCTTACTGGGACGACGGCGCGCAGGTTGTTGAGCCACATGACAAAGGAATCATCGATGAAGTCAACGCAGTAAAAGAAGTAAAGCTTATAGAAAAAGACGAAGCTGTAAAAGCAGGAAAAATCGTTTTAATCGACAAGGAAATCGATGAAAAATTCCAGGCAATGATAAAGTCAAATCTTTATCGTCCTGAGCTTATAAAAGAAAAAGCAAGCAGCGTAAAAGTTGTATACACTCCGCTCCACGGAACTGGCGCAATGCACGTTGAAAAAGTTCTCGGCGACCTTGGACTGAATGTAATCACAGTTCCAGAACAGCGCGAAGGAAACGGAGACTTTCCGACAGTAGAAAAGCCAAATCCGGAAGAAGCACCAGCGCTTAAAATGGCAGTTGAGCTTGCGGAAAAAGAAAAGGCTGATGTTGTAATGGCAACAGACCCAGACGCAGACAGATTCGGAACAGCATTTCCAGACAAAAACGGAAAATACGTTCTTGTTTCAGGAAACCAGATGGGTGCGCTTCTTGCAGACTATGTTCTTCTTTCAAAAAAAGAATTCAACAAGATGCCGGAAAAACCAGTTCTTATCCGCTCAATCGTAACTTCACCTTTCGTTGATTCAATTGCAAAAAAATACAATGTGGCTGTAAAAGAATGTCTTACAGGCTTCAAGTGGATTGCTTATGATGAAGGCCAGATGGAAAAAGACGGAAGCGGAAACTATGTATTCGGACTTGAAGAAAGCTACGGTTATCTTGTAGAAACAGAAGTTCGCGACAAGGACGGAATTTCAGCCGCGGCAATGTGCGCAGAAATGACACTTTACTGGGCAAGCAAAGGAAAATCACTCCTTGAGCATTTGAACGATATGTACAAGGAATACGGACTTTTTGAAGACCGCGCAATCAGCAAATATTTTCCTGGAGTACAAGGTCCAAAAATAATGGGCGGAATCATGACAAAGCTCCGCACAGAAGGACTTACTTCTCTCGGCGGAAAGAAAGTTATAAAAATCCGCGACATCCAGCAGCAGGTTGCTTTTGATCCGGCAAATCCGTCTTCAAAAGAAAACCTTCCTTGGCCAAAGAGCAATGTTCTTCAGTTCATTCTTGAAGGCGGAACAATTGTAAGCGCACGCCCAAGCGGAACAGAACCAAAGATTAAGTTCTACATAAACAGCACGGTTCCTGTTTCTGCAAAAACAGACGAAGCATTGGAAGAAGCAAAAAAAGCTGCCGACAAGCTCTGCTCAGATATTTCAGAAGAAATAAACGCAGTTCTTAACGCAGCAGGCTGAATTTAAAAAAACAACAATGGTATCCGTAATGATTTTTGCGGATGCCATTGTTTACAACTTATGGCATTTAAAATCTTCAACAGTTTTAGAAACCTCGCAAGGGAATTTTATTCAGGAAAAACTTTTGTGGCATTCGACACAGAAACCACAGGACTAAAAGCTGAAAAAGAATTCATAATAGAAATCGGCGCTGTAAAATTCAACTGCGATGGAATTATCGGTGAACCGTTTGATATTTTAATAAAGCCGCCAATAGAACTTCCGCAGTTCATAAAAGACCTAACACATATCACAGACAAAATGATTTCATGCTGCCCATGCGCAAAAGAAGCTGTCCCGCAGTTTTTAAATTTTGTCGGCGGAAAAGAAACTGTTCTTGTAGCGCACAATGCGCAGTTTGACTTAGGCTTTATAAATTCTGAGTTAAAAAGATTCAGCCATCCAGAACTTCCAAACGTTTGCATCGATACATTGAACGCCTCAAGATGGGCATATCCTGATTTCATAAAGGAACAGGAAAAAGGCCAATACAAACTTCAAAGCCTTGCAAAAAGATTTGGAATAGAAGCAAAAGCAGCACACCGCGCAAACGATGACGCAAGACTTTGCATGGAAATTTTCAAGCGGATAATAAGCGACACAATGGACAAGCAGAAAAATTTTTCAATAGACAAAATCAAAAGAAATCCAGTTCAAATCGAATTGTTCTAAATTAAAATTACTGATTGACAAAAAAAAACAATTTAATATAACATTGGCGAATGTCAGAAAACATCAAAGAAAACAAAATGGGTGTAATGCCTGTAACCAAACTTCTTTTAAATATGTCATTGCCGATTATGCTTTCAATGCTGGTAATGGCATGCTACAATATCGTTGACAGCATTTTTGTTGCGCAGATAAATGAAAACGCATTGACTGCAATATCGCTTGCATTTCCGGTTCAAACACTGATGATTGCAGTTTCAATAGGAACAGCAATCGGTGTAAATGCGCTTTTAGCAATGAAGCTTGGACAAAAAGACAGCGATACAGTAAACAAAATCGCCATCAACGGACTATTCCTTTCAGTTTGCAGCTTTATTGCATTTTTTATTCTCGGATTTCTTTTTACAAAGCCTTATTTAAAAACACAAACAGGCGATGAACAGATTATTCAATTCGGAAGTGAATATTTAAAAATAATAACAATGGCATCCTTCGCGCTTTTTGTTTCAACAATGTCGGACAGGCTTTTGCAGGCAACGGGAAGAACTTTTTACACAATGATAACACAGCTTGTTGGAGCAATCACAAACATAATTCTTGACCCGCTTATGATTTTTGGAATCGGTCCTTTTCCAAAAATGGGAATGGCAGGCGCGGCATGGGCAACAGTCATCGGACAAATTCTTTCTGCTCTAGTTTCAATTTATTTCAATCTGAAAAAAAATCCTGACATACATTTTAAACTAAAAGGATTCAAACCAGATTCTCTGATAATAGGTCAGATTTATAAAATCGGAATTCCTTCAATTCTTCTTCAGTCTATAAATTCTGTTACAACTTACGGAATGAATTTGATTCTTGGAACTTTTTCTGCAACAGCAATCGCAGTATATGGAGTTTATTTTAAACTGAACAGTTTTGTCTTTATGCCGGTATTCGGACTTACAACTGGAATGGTTCCGATTGTTTCGTACAACTACGGAGCAGGAAACGCAGAGCGAATCAAGAAAACTGTAAAGTCAACAATTTTAATTGCAGTTTCAATTATGATATTCGGCATTATAATTTTTGAACTTTTCCCAGCAGAACTGTTAATGCTATTCAAGGCAAGCGAACATATGCTCGGAATAGGATGCACGGCAATGAGAATTATCGCGCCAAGTTTTATCGGAGCGGCAATCGCAATTACACTAGGTTCAGCTTTTCAGGCTTTAGGAAAATCTTTTTTAAGCATGACAGTTTCTTTTGTAAGACAACTGGTTGTTTTGCTTCCTGTGGCATATTTTCTTTCACGCAGTGGAAAGCTTGAAAATGTCTGGTTTTGTTTTCTCGTTGCTGAAATTTTTGCAATCAGCCTTTCTTCATTTTTCATGCAAAGAATAAAAAAGACAATGCTCGACAAACTTTAATTTTAAAAAGAGACCGGTAAATAAAGCTAGCCTCTTGGAGCTTTCGCAGGATCAATAGGATTTGACTTTTGAAAAACCATCAGGCAAACTTGAGTTGTGCCTTTTATGCTGTCTGTTCCCGCAGTTCCCAAAGAATCGCCAAACACAACATAATCGCCTTTGCGGACTTTTATAGAGCCAAGTCCTGAATAAACATAAATGTGTCCGGTTTTCGCTTGAACGAAAACAACTTGCCCATATCCTCTGTAGTTTCCAACATACATAATAGTTCCGGCGCGGATTGCAGTTACACTTTCATTTTTTTGCGCGCTAAGCTGAACACCGCTGACCTTTCCGTTCATGTAAGTTACCAGCGGATTTTTTACAGGCCAAGTCAAATTTGAATCGCCTTTTTTCTCTGAATATTTTCGCGGATCACTTGAAGGCAAGCTAGGAAGAGACGCCGAAGTATCAACAATCGTAACAGGAATTTTCAGACGCTGTCCGGCCTTTAAAACTGTATCGGAATCAAGGTTGTTCAACCCCTTAAGCTCTTCAACAGAAATTCCGTTTACTTTTGCAATTCTATAAAAAGTGTCGCCCTTTTGAACTGTGTATGTGTCAAATTTTCTTTCTGCGCTAAGCGTATTTTTTACAGGCGAAGATGAAGGTAAAATTTTTTTCTCAACGTTCTTTTCTGGAATCGAAAGTTTCTGTCCAACTTTTAGAACATCGTTTACAGTAAGATTATTCACAGCACAAAGCTGCTCAACAGAAATTCCATACTTTCGACTGATTGAATAATAAGTTTCTCCTTTTTCAACTGCATGAGTTCCTGCAAAAGAAAAACAGACAGTCAAAAAAAGAATTGAAAGAAACAAAATATTTTTTCTATATTCAAATTTTTTACTCATAATCATACCGTTAGTTTATCGGCTGATTTATGAAAAAAAATTACCTTAAAGTTTTAAAACAATTCAGGGAAAATATCGTTCATGCCGTACAATGCGCCGCTCTTTAGCTTGCCTTCTTTCAGCATGGAAGAAAGATTTTCCAAAGCATGAACAGCTCCATTTGCAAAACCCTTGCGGCTTCTTGCTGTGTGCGCAATTTCAATTGTATCAGCCTCGCAATCAAAGAAAACTTTGTGTGTTCCCGGTACTGTACCGCATCTTGTGGAAGAAACGTGAAGCTGATTCGGCAAAGGCTTTTCCTTGAACTCATTTGTTACAATTGAATTTTTTCTTTTGAATTCAGAAAGCAGATGATTCGCAATTTCAAGCGCAGTTCCAGAAGGACTATCAGCTTTTTGATTATGATGCATTTCCCAAATTGCAGCGTCATACTCAGAAAATTTATTCGCAAGGCGAGCGGCATCTTCTACAATTTTATAAAGGATATTTACACCAATGGAAAAGTTCGCGCTTGTCATAATTGTTCCGCCGCACTTTGCAGCAAGAGAAGCAACCTCCTCCTTTTTGTCATTCCAGCCAGTAGTTCCAACTACCATAGGAATTTTCAAAGGAAGAAGAGCTTTTATATTTTCAAGAACAGAAGACGGATGCGTAAATTCAATTATTCCATCCGCACCGCTAGAAACAACTGCATCTGCAAGAGCCTTGCTGTCTCCTGCGGAAATTTTCACCTTGGCATCTGGCACAAAAACATCAATCGTAGACACAACAGAATGTCCAAATGCCAATGCGGACTGTTCAAGCATATGCCCCATTTTTCCATATCCAACCAATGCAATTTTCATTATTAATCCTCCCAAAAATTAAGCAAAAAGAACTGAATGAATTGCTTCTACAGTTTTGTCCGCCTGATTTGTATCCACAAGAATGCTTATGTTAACTTTGCTTGCGCCTTGGCTTATCATCTGAACATTTATTCCTTCTTTTGAAAGTCCATCGAATGCCTTTGCAATAATCACGCTGGATCTTGAAGCATCGCAAATTATTGTAACAATCGCCTTACCAGTTTTTACATTGACATCAGCAACACGCTTTAAATCTTCAATAAGTCCTGTCAAATCTGCTTTTCCATCAACAGTCAAACTGACAGAAACTTCAGAAGTCGCAATAACATCAATACTGATATTCCATTTTAAAAACTGATTGAAAATATGCGCAAGAAATCCAGCGGCTCCAAGCATACGGCTAGACTGAATATCTATGAGTGTTACATTTTTTACTTTTGTAATTGCAGTAACAAGCGGACGAGTTCCTGTATGCTCTTCAACAATAAGAGTGCCGTGGCTTTTTATATTGTAGCTGTTTTTTACACGGACAGGAGTTCTGGTTTTTCTGCAAGGAATCATGCTGCGCGGATGAAGAACCTGACTTCCGAACATTGCAAGTTCCTGAGCTTCCTCATAAGTTACTTCATCAACCGGCCGGGCTTCTTTTACAATGCGAGGATCTGTCGTCATAATTCCGTCAACATCTTTCCAAGTCTGAATTTCCTTTGCCCTCATTGCCGCGCCAATCATAGTTGCGCTCAAGTCGCTTCCGCCGCGCCCCAAAGTTGTTATGATTCCGTTTTTATCTTTAGCAATGAAACCAGTTACTATAGGAATTTCATTTGAAGTTCCGCTTTTATATCCACCAAGATGCTTCGGAATATTTTCCCACACTTCATCCAAAAGTTCTGCCGCCATATAATTTGAATCGCTCACAAATCCAATGTCCCAGGAATCAAACGCCTTTGCTTCAGTTCCAAGAGAACAAAGATAAGCTGACATCATGCGCACGGACATACGCTCGCCAAAAGACACAAGATAATCTCTAGTGCGTTTTGTAAGTTCATGCAGCATACTTATTCCAGTAAGAAGAGTTTTCAATTCGCCAAGCAATTCTTTTATTTCCGGAACAGAAACGCCAAGCTGTTTTTCTGTTTCAATGTGAAGCTTTTCAATTTTTTCAATGTCAACAGTTCCCTTCACTGCCATGTCAGCAGCTTCAAGAAGATGATCTGTTGTGTCTCCCATTGCGCTTAAAACAACAACAGGACGCTCACCTTTATATGCCTGAATTATTTCGGCTACATGTTTAATGCGGTCAGCATTTGCAACCGAGCTTCCGCCAAATTTCATTACAATCATAGCAACGATTATACTTAAGGATTAACTGAAAGTCTATCGGATGAAAAAAGTTTTCTGCATTCAAGATAGAATCTTTTTTCGCTGGCTTCTCCCATGCTGAAACTTTTTCGAGGCAAAGGTCCGCGGCTAGAAATTGTTTCAAAGAATGAATCTTTTGCGATTGGAGGAAGAAGAATTGCAACTGCATTTTTCTGCGCACCAAGCCTGAAAACTTCTTCATTGCCGTGAATGTAGTCAATTTCAATTTCTTTGTTACAGGAAATAAATTCATCAAGCAACAGCTGAAGACGGCTGACTGCAAGCTCCTGAATTTTAGTTTTTAGTCTGAAATATTTTTGACTTTCATTTTCTTTAAAAACAAAACCAAAATCCGCCTTGGAACTTTTTACATTTTTTTCCAAAGCATTTTCATTTGTTTCTTCTACAAGTTCACCGTCAAGTTTTTCATTTAAAAAAGAAATCAATTTGAAAGCATCGCAATTAAAAAGAACACGGTGAATCGGCTCAAAGGTCAACCCAGAATCATAAATGTTTACAATCTCAACAAGAGCATAGCGCGCATTTAAATCTGACGAATCAGAATTTTTACATTCGTCCCAAACAGCCTTTGCAGTCGCCAAAGAATGGTTTCCGTCTCCAACAGCAAACAAAAAAGAATTTCCTTCGCCGTCAGAATTTTCTCTCTTTAATTTTTCAAGTGCAGAAGAAATTTTTTCAAATGCCTCTTTTGATTTTACAGCCCAGCCTGAAACATGACCGGCATTCATCATCAAGTTTCCGTCATAAACCGGCGGATTTTTTCTAGCTTCACTGCCAGCTTCTTCTATAAGGCAATGCTCAGAATCGTTCACCAAAAGCATAATGTGAGGAAGCTCAAGCGGCGCATCTTTTCTGATTTCTTTTCGAACAGGAATTCTTTCCGGAATAGTAGCTTCCGTGGCGCGGATTAAACTTTTTGAAAAAGGCTTCCATTCATAAGTTTCCAAATCAATCGCAGCAACAAGACCGCGGCGGACTCTTCCGTAGCAAGTCTTTCGCTCAACATAAATAAATTCCTTTTCAGGCAAATCAAAAATATTCTCATCAAGATATTTTTTCATTGTCTGGCGGATTTTTTCTATGCGTTCTTTTTTATCTGAAGAAGAAAGAAAAATTTCCGGCAAAATCAAATTCAAAGTTGAAGGAGAACTGCCGACAATTTCTTCTGTTTTTTTCCAATAATCAAAATCCTGCGTATACTGATCGCACGCCACAACGCACCAAGTATTTAACTCTTTTTTTCTAGGCAAAAGAATTTCCGGGATTTGTATTCCAAACTGCTCAAAATTTTCCATAAAAAAATTATATAGATATTTTTCAATTTTAGCCATAAGAGAAAACCAAAATTGAATTTTCTGAAAATTGCAATTATAATTAAGTAATGGCAGGATTAGAATTTCAGCAAAAGCAGATTCAGTCTCAAATTCAAATAATGAGCCAAAAGCAAATTCAGGCTTTGAAACTTTTAGCCATGAACTCAAAAGATTTGACTGAAGAAATTTACAAAGCCGCAGAAGAAAATCCTGCGCTTGTCATAACAAAAGACAAATCAAACTGGGACGGAACAAAAATATCATCAGCAACTGCAAGCGGAGAAGTAGCAAGCGAAAATTTTCAGGCGGCACTTGAAGCAAAAGCAGATGAGCGGGAATCATTGCAGGAACATCTTTTGTCCCAATTGAATGCAATGCGTCTTGGCGCAACTGAAAAAACTTTATGCGAAAAACTCATTTATAATCTTGACGCAAAAGGATTTTATATTCTTGCTCCAGTTTCGCTTCTTGATAAAAAAAACAAACTGCAAACGCCGGGGCTTTTGGAAAAATGCATTGAAATTGTAAGGCAGTTTGAACCTTGCGGAGTTTGCGTTGCAAACACAGAAGAAAGTCTGCTTGTGCAGGCAGAGCAAAAAGAAAATGCGCCGATTCTTGCAATCTTTATTTTGGACGGAAAATTAAAATTCCTTGATCCGCCGCGTCCTGAAAAAGTTCTCCAGAAAATTCAAGAATATCTTTTAGAACAAAAAAAACTTTTTGCAAATTCACAAAACGAAAAATATAAAAATTTAAATCCTGTAATTCAAGATGTGGAAAAGGCAATTGATTTTATACGGACGCTTGATCCTTTTCCTGCGCGGAATTTCAGCACAAAAGAAATTCATTTTATTTCTCCAGATGTTTATGTAGAAAAAATTCAGGAAAGATTTCAAGAAAATCAAATTGAAGACAACATTGTTACAAGCGGAAAAAACTCCTGGAATGTGCGGCTTGCAAAGGACAACTTCCCGCAAGTTTCCATAAACCCGGAATTTTTAAAGCTTGCAAAAAACAATTCAAAAAATTCTTTATCAATAAAAACTGAAATAAAAAAAGCAAAAGATTTTTTAGACACTTTGGAATTCAGGCAAAACACGCTTTTAAGATCATGCATCGAAATTGTGCGGACTCAAACTGATTTTTTTCTGCACGGACAAGGCAACTTGGTTCCTTTAAGGCAACAGGACATTGCGGACAAACTTAAAGTCCACGAAACAACAATTTCACGAATGGCAAACAGCAAATTTCTTCAATGTGAATGGGGACTTTTTGACATAAAATATTTTTTCACAAATGCCGCAAGTAAAAAAAACAAAACAATAAGCCAAGACAAGGCAATGGCAGAATTAAAAAAAATACTGAACTCTTCCACCGGAAAAAAAATGAGCGACAAAAAGCTTTCAGAGGAACTAGAAAAACTTGGAATAAAAATTGCGCGCAGAACAGTTGCAAAATACAGAAACAAACTCAACATAGATTCTTCGTACAACAGGCAATAAAAAAGGCTGCCCTTTTTAGACAGCCCGCATTGTTTTAATGCCCAGATATAAAAACTATTTCTTTGAAAGAAAAATTATTTTTTCTCCTGGACTTTATCTTTTTCTTTCTTTATTTTTGTATCAAGAACATCCATCATTTTGTTGAGCGCAGCCGCAAAGTCAAAATCATCGCCTGTAACATGAGCATTTCCGCCCCATCTAAAGTTAACAGTTGTATCAAAGTAAAATTTCTTGTCTTCCTTTACGTGCATAATCAAGTCAACGATAAGATTTTCAGCGTAGCTTATACGCTCCAGTTTTTTGTTGATAAGAGCTGTCTGGTCTGAATCCAAAGTAAAGCCCTGTGCAGATATTGATTTTGTCATAGTTTTTCTCCTAATAAGTATATTTAAATTCCGCAGCAAACTGCCGCCGCAATCTTTTTAAGATTACACTAATATTATACTACGGAATATTCCAAAAAGCAAAGAAAAGTTTTTTTTATAAAAAACACTTGACAGAATCCCGGGGGGGGGTACAATAAAATATCCCATTTTTCTGGAGGTAAATATGAAAAAAGGAGTAGGTTTATTGTTGTCTATGCTGATTTTAGCGGCAACACTAACAGGCTGCATTTCTATGACACCACTTAGTGATGCAGGAGCTTTTCCAGGTGATGCGCAAAGCTATGAAGTTCTTGGACGTGTAGAAGTAAAATCTTCAGCCACAAATTCTGGCTACAGCAAGCTTTATGCAGAAGCAAAGAAAAAGTACCCTGAATGCGATGACGTTGTAAATGTAAAAGTTGACGCAAAGAAAACAGTGTTCCTTATTTTTACATTCAACAGTTACAACATGAGCGGAATTGCTATCAGCTATAAATAATAACTAAAATTTATTTATAGCAAATTGGCTGCCAAAACGCATAATGAATTAAACTTCATAATGTTCTTAGGCAGCCTTTTTTATTTTGTAAGTGCAAGCTGTTCGGCAATGTTAAAGCAACGGTCGCCTATTTTTTCTATCTGGCGCACTAAATCCATGTACAAAAGCTCGGCCTTTACATCCGCACCATCTTCAAGTCGTTTGCGCGCTATTTTTTTCAAGGCTTTGCGTTCTGCGTCAATCTGGGATTCAAGTTCATTCGCAAAATCAAGCTGCTCCTTTGAAAGAGCCTTGTTGATATTTTTATAGATAAACTGAAGCAACTGCCGCGCAAGCTCAAGATAAGGAATCAGGCGGTCAAAATCTTCTTTCTTAAATACGTAGTGTTTTTCCGTTATGCGCTTCAAATAAACGCCAATGCTCAGACAGTCATCAGACATAGATTCAAGTTCGCCTGTAATCGAAATCATCACGTTTATATTTTCACGGAGCTTGTCATCAATATCAAGCTGGGCGCATTTTAAAAGATACTTTGTAAGCTGTTCCTGCATCTGGTCAAGGTAATCTTCTTCCCGCACAAGATTATCGTAATGATCCACAACAAAACGTCCGGACAAATCGGTAAGTCCGTACTGAAGCCTGTCAAACATCTGCACGGAAATATCAGCCATCCGCCGTACTTCCATTTGCGCTGAAACAACAGGAATTGTAGGAGACTCATGCGCGGCGCGTTCAGGAAATTCAAACTTATATATAGAAGGAAGCGAAGCCTTGTCGTCTTTTATAATAAGATGCGTAAGCTTGCAAAGCGGATTCACAAACGGCATAAAGAAAACAGAGCCGATTATGTTGAACATCGAATGAAGCATCGCTATGTGCATTGTAATGTTTTCTGTAACAGTTCCCGGAACAATTAAATCCACAAGCTGAGTAAAAGGCTTTATAAAAATCAAGGCGACAATTGCAGTTACAGAATTGAACAAAACATGGACAAGCATTGTGCGCTTTGCATTTGCGTTTGCCCCGAACGAAGCCATAACAGAATCTATAGTCGAACCAACGTTGCTTCCGATTATAATTGCCGCGGAAAATTGCCAAGTAAGAATCTGGTTATATGCCATCGTAATTACAATCGCCGTCATAGCAGACGAAGAATGAATCATCGCAGTAACAATAATTCCGATTACAAAAGCAATAAGATAGCTAAAAATTCCTTTGTCTTGCAAGGCAGGAAGAAAATTCATTGAGCCTGAATTAAGTGAAATCGTGCTTGAAAGCCACTGCAACGCAATAAAAAGAATTCCAAATCCCATAATGGCCTGACCAAGCCCCGGATTTCTGATTTTCTTTATAACTGTAAAAAGATAGCCAATGCCAAAAAGCGGAATCGCAAATGCTGAAATTTCAAAGTTAAAGCCGAATATCGCGACAATCCAAGCCGTTATCGTTGTTCCGACATTCGCGCCAAGAATCACGGCAATCGACTTGCTTAGCTCGATAAGCCCGGCGTTTACAAAAGAAACAACCATGACAGTTGTAGCCCCAGAAGACTGAATTATCATAGTCAAAAAACAGCCTGTAAAAAATCCGGTAAATCGGTTTCCCGTCATAAGATGAAGAGCAGCCTGAAGTTTATCTCCCGCAGACTTCTGGATTCCATCGCTCATCATTTTCATTCCAAAAAGAAGAAAACAAAGACTGCCAAAAAACTGAAGGAATATAGACAATATGCTCGAAATGCTCATAAGCCGATTATACAGAAAAACACCACGAATTTAAAGCAAAAAGTTAAGGGCAGCAAGATAGCAATTAAAAGATGAGACCATATCTTTATTAATCTAGAAGCTTAGACATGAACTCATCTACACAACTAAATTAGCTTACATTGACGATTTTATCATATACATCACATTTAACACTCTTATTAACTCTTTTACCTGAACCATAAGCAGTCTGAACTATAATGCGATATGAACCAGCAACAACAGAATTCGGCAGTTCAAACATAAGTAAAGAAATAGTATTATTAACGATTCTTTCTGCTCCAATGCGAATCCATTTTGAATAGTCACTGCTATAGGCTCCAGTTTCATCACAAGGAGCAAAAAAAAAGCCTATATCATCTTTACTTCCTGCAACTTTTAACCTTGAACCCAAAAGCTGTATAGAATGTCCTGCAGAAATCTTATCCGAAATTTCATTTGTATGAACATCAAAAATTCCTTCTATTATATGCTGTATTTCGCTTAACTTTTTCATAGAATCAATTCTCCAATTTACAATAGTAAAAGTTCCACTACAAGGCTCAAATTATGAATCTCTACAGATAGAAAAGTTTCAAACAAAAAATTCCAGCAGAATTTAAAAAATTTATTTTCCATCAGTACTGGATCTTCATCACGCCGAACGACTTAAAGCGCGAATCACTTGCGGCATAATATCGACAAGTAACACCGCTGATGTCGTCTTTTTTCGTGCTGTCGATAAAATAGACATTGCCGTTTTCTAGCCGGTCAAAAAGCGCGATATGCGACACATTGGAAGAATCAGCCTCGCCCATGAAAATCAAGTCGCCCTGCCGCATTTGCTCCAGCGCAACATGAGACGAAGCGCTTTCGCACATATAAGCCGCCGTCATATCCGAGACAAGCAAGGAATATTTTGTATCGACCATTGCATATTTGTAGCACATCACGACAAGCCCAGAGCAGTCTATGGCAATCGCAGAACGCACAGGAGCCTGACCGCCCAACTCGTAAACAGTACCAGAATCTTTGTACAGCTCGGCGAAACGGAACGCACGAGAGGCAATTTCCGCAGGACAGTCTATTTCAGTAGTATCATCGGAATCATTGTTGAAATTGCAGGAAACAAACAGAATGGAGAAACAGAACAAAAAAGGAGCAAATAAAAAATTGCCTTTCACTTCTACCCTCCCCGTGTATAATATTTCACGTGGCTGATAAAATTAAGATTGGAGTGATTTATTATACCACGAAACGCAAAGATTGTAATGACAAAAAAATATAAAGTAAACAAAAAATCCCACCAGAAAAATTCCAGCGGGATAAACTTACCTAGTTTGCCTTTCGGCAAACTAGCACGGTAAAACTAGGCTTTATTCAAGCGAGCTTCGAGGTCATGCCGCAAGCCTTGCGGCTTGCTTATCGAGTTTGCTTTTCAGCAAACTCGCTCAATAAAACTATGCTTTGTTCAAACGACTTTCCAAATCATCGAGACATTCTGACAATTCTTTTGGAAGGTGTTTGCCGAACTTCGGATAGTGGTTTTCGCGGATGTCTTTGCATTCCTTGAGCCAGCCTTCCTTGTCAACTGCTGTGATTGCAGGAATCTGAGCCTTGTAAACGTCGTCAAGACCGTCAAGGTTGAGAGCGCCTTCTTTTGGCATGAATCCAATCGGTGTGTCAACGTAGTTGTCTTTTCCGTCGCAGCGGTCGAAAATCCATGCAAGAACGCGGCTGTTGTCGCCGTATCCAGGCCACATGAATCCGCCTGGAAGATCCTTGTTGTCTTCGTCCTTGCGGAACCAGTTAACATAGAAAATCTTAGGAAGTTTGTCTTCTTTACCACGTTTAGCTGCTGCAGCTCCAACGTCAATCCAGTGCTGGAAGTAGTCGCCCATGTTGTATCCGCAGAATGGAAGAATTGCGAACGGGTCGCGGCGGATTTTTCCAACCTGAGAAGCGTCGATTGTAGAAGCGGCTGTGATTTCTGAACCTACGATAGATCCGAGGAATACACCGTGGTTCCAGTCACGGCTCTGGTGAACAAGTGGAATTGTTGACGGACGGCGTCCACCGAACAAGATTGCGCTGATAGGTACACCTTCTGGAGATTCCCAGTCAGAAGCGATACATGGACACTGTTTAGCTGGTGCTGTAAAGCGAGCGTTTGGATGAGCGAATTCTTCGCCTTTTGGTGATTTGTCTTTTGGAAGAGCATCGCGTGTGTTGCCTTTCCAGTCAACGAGCTTGCCTTTTGCAGGGTAGCCGATTCCTTCCCACCAAACATCTCCGTCTTCTGTGAGCGCACAGTTTGTGAAGATTGTGTTTTTAGAAGCGGCTTCAAGAGCGTTTTTGTTAGACTGAGCAGAAGTTCCTGGAGCAACTCCGAAGAATCCTGCTTCAGGGTTGATAGCGTAAAGACGGCCGTCTTTTCCGAATTTCATCCAGGCAATATCATCGCCGACTGTCTCAACTTTCCAGCCAGGAATTGTAGGAATAAGCATTGCAAGGTTTGTTTTTCCGCAAGCAGAAGGGAATGCGCCTGTAACGTATTTAACTTCGCCCTGTGGGTTTGTGAGCTTAAGGATAAGCATGTGCTCAGCAAGCCAGCCTTCTTCGCGTGCGATTACTGTTGCGATGCGGAGCGCAAAGCATTTTTTTCCAAGAAGGGCGTTTCCGCCGTATCCAGAACCGTAAGACCAGATAAGTCGTTCTTCCGGGAAATGGCTGATGTATTTGTGTTCAACGTCTGCGCAAGGCCATACACCGTTGTCTTTTTCGCCGTTGTTGAGCGGTTTTCCAACTGAGTGAAGACATGGAACGAAGTCTCCGTCTGTGCCGAAGTATTCCCAAACCTTCTCGCCTGCGCGTGTCATGATGTCCATGTTAAGAACAACATATTCAGAGTCTGTAAGCTCAACACCGTATTTTGCAATTGGTGAGCCGAGAGGTCCCATGCAGAACGGAATAACATACATCGTGCGTCCGTGCATACATCCTGTGTAAAGACCTTTCATTGTAGCCTTGAGCTCTTTAGGATCAATCCAGTGGTTTGTAGGACCGGCATCCTCTTCCTTTACAGAAGAAATGAATGTACGTGACTCAACACGTGCAACATCGCTCGGAAGTGAGCGGAAAAGGAAGCTGTTAGGCTTTTTTGCGAGCGGAGTTGCAAGACCTGCATCAACGCATTTTTTCATAAGGCGGTCATATTCGGCTGTAGAACCATCGCAAACAACAACATTGTCCGGCTCACACATCTTAACACATTCTTCAATCCATGCCTTGATTCTGGCATGTTTAATGTCATTAACTGTCATTCGGTTACTCCTATGCTTAGAGTCAGAATTGAAATAGCTTTAAGCCTTCTGATTCCATATAGAATAAATATACTTTTTTTTCTTATGATTTTCAATAGACGAAGCAAAAAGAAGTTCATATCAATCTTGCAAAATCTATAATTTTTTCTTATCAATTTAATTTATGTGAAATTCAGCAAAAGCATGATTTAAAAACAAAAAAGGCAGCGTAAAACTGCCTTGAATCTTAAAAATACAACTTTGACCCTCGCGGGGTTCGAACTCGCTACCTACAGCTTAGGAGGCTGTCGCTCTATCCATAGTGAGCTAGGGGGTCATGGCCTTCCAAAGGAATGAAAACCAATCCTTTGGAAAAACAAATTATTTGTCTTTTGCTCTTTCTACAAATGAACCGTCTCTTGTGTCAATTATGATTTTATCATCTGTATTGCAGAACAAAGGAACTCTTACTTCCATTCCTGTATCAAGAGTTGCAGGCTTCAAAGACTTTCCAGAAGTGTCGCCTTTGATTCCTGGCTCACAGTATGTGATTACGCGGACAACGTTAATAGGAAGCTTTACACCAACAGGCTTTCCTTCATAATATGTGATTGTAACATCGTAGTCATCATCAGGAGAAATGTATCCAGCGTTGTCTCCCAAGTCTTCCTTTGAAAGCATAACATCTTCGTAAGTTTCCTGATCCATAAAGTGAAAATCATCACCGTCGATATAAGAAAGCTTTACATTTTTTTCTACAAGGTCAACATCGTCAAATTTTTCTCCCGCGTCAAGACCCAAATCCTGAGTTCCGCCTGTAACAATATTTTTTACACGAAGCTTTACTGTAATTCCCTGACGTCCGGCTTTCTGGCCAAGCATTTTCTGAACAATAAAAGGAGAGCCTTCAAACATAAAAGCTGTTCCAACTTTAATTTCGTTTGTTGATAACATAATAAACTTCCTTGATAATAAACTTGCTATTCGATTATATATGAACTGAAATAAAATTGCAACATTTCAAAACGCAGGCAACAAGGAAAAATAAATTTGCTTTAGCGCGGAATTTTTGTTTCAAGCAAATTCAAAAGATTTTCCGCAAGATTTCCGTTCTTTAAAATTTCATTGGAAAACTTTTTAAATTCCGGTTTTAAGCTTTCATAATTTTTCAGCAAGGAAAGAATTTCAGTTTTCATTTCTGAATTTATTTTTTCAAGTTCTGACGGAAGTTTTTTTTCTTCAAGAATTTCCAAAGATTCCGGGCAGCAACTGGCTTTAAAACTCCGGTTGTACAAAAAAGAAAATTTTTCAATCTGCGGGATTTTTATTTTTTGTAAAAACGCGTTCAATTTTACAATGTGAAATTCTTCTTCCTGCGAATAAATGTTCCATATAAAAGGATTTCCAAAAAGACAGCAGCGACTGAACGAATCTTCCCCTCGCACAAAAGAAAAATCCATAAGCGACAAAAAAGCGTCCCAAACTTCCTGCTGCATAAACGGAAGGCAGACAAAATCAACTTTAAATTTTTTCAAGGAAATTTTTGCTGAATCAGCTCCAGCTCCAGACGCAACAAAAACAATAATTTTTTTTAAAAAAGAAAATTCTTTTATTGCTGAAGCCAAAAAATCAAAATTCTTTGGATAAGAAAAAATAAGAATTTTAAATGAATCGGAAAAATCTTCGGAAAGAATTTTTTTATCAAGATTTTGTTTTACAAGATTCAAGGCGAATTTTTTTTCAGAAAGGCAGCGCATGAAATTTTTGTCCAAAATCAAGCCGCCAGTTTTTTTTGTAAAGCCCGGCATGAAATTTATTTTTTTAATTTTTGCAGAACGCGTGCCGCTTTTTAATAGATGAAAATCATCAGCCCAAGATTCAGCGGTCAAATATTCAACATTTACAATCTGAACATTTAAATTGAACTGCTGTGAAAATAAAAGTTCTTCAAGCCATTCCGGGCGACCGCATTGAAAACATTCCAAAATAAATTCCGGCGGATTTTTTGAAAATTCTTTTTTGCAAAGCGCACTGTCGTTCCAGTCAAAAACTTTCCATCCGCGGAATTCCTGAAATGTTTTTGTGGAATCTATGCCTTTTGAAATTTTTGCAAACGAATCAAGATTGCTTACAACAAGCCGAATTTCAAGATTTTTTTTCAGCTCGGAAAGCGCGCGGCATAAACGAAAAACGACTCCGATATCGCCAAAATTATCAACGACTTTGCACAAAACTGTAATTTCCATAAAAAAGCATTTTATCAAATTTTTTTTGATTTGCGGCATTTTTTTTATTTTTTCCATAATAAAGTTTTTAATTCTTGAATTTTTTATTTGGAGCAAACATGAGAATTTTTTGTTTTTCGCCTTTTGGCTACGAAGGAAATCTTGTTACAGTTGAAGTCGATTTGCGTCGCGGAATTCCTGCCGTTGACATAGTCGGACTTGCAGACAATGCGGTAAAAGAATCGCGGGAAAGAATGAAAAGCGCAATTATAAATTCCGGGCTGTTGTTTCCGCCTGAACGAGTTCTTATAAGCCTTTCTCCTGCTGATTTGAAAAAAGAGGGAGCCGGCTTCGATCTTGCGATTGCTCTTGCAGTTTTATCGGCAAAAGAAAATTTAGAAAACGAAGATTCTGCATTTCAAATGGAACCTATTCTTGTGATTGGCGAACTTGAATTGAACGGAAATATACGTCCTGTAAAAGCAATTCATGCGGCGGCGGCAACTGCTTATGCAAGCGGAATAAGATACTGCATTGTTCCTGCTGCAAATGCTGAGGAAGCAAGAGAAATCCGCACAATGAAAATTTTTGGCGCAGAAAATTTAACAGAAGCTTTCAATGCGTTAAAAAATACAGAATCATTTTCTGATTACAAAACTTCGCATATTGAAGAAGAAAACGTAAACACAATAAAAGATGCTGTTGAAATAAATGGAATTCTTTTTCCGCCTGAAGAATTCGAGTTTAAAGAAATTTGCGGACAACAAGAACTTGTGAGAGGATTGCAAATCGCGGCAGCAGGAAAACACAACTTGCTTGCGTTTGGTCCTCCGGGCTGCGGAAAAACACTTTCGCTGCAAAGATTTCCTGCGCTAGTTCCGTTGCTCACAAAAGAAGAAAGTCAAAGCGTAACTCGGATTTATTCGATTGCAGGAATTCTTCAGGCTGGAACAAGAATAATAAAAAAAGCTCCGTTCAGACAGCCACACCAGACATCTACAATAGAAGGAATGTGCGGAGGCGGAATTCATTGCAGTCCAGGAGAAATCTCTCTTGCGCACAACGGAACTCTTTTTTTAGACGAAGCTGCGGAATTTAGAACATCAGTTCTTCAAATTTTAAGAGTTCCGCTTGAAACAGGAGTCGTAACTCTAAGCAGAGCCGGACGCTCAACAATTTTTCCGGCAAACTTTCAGCTTTTAATGTCAATGAATCCTTGTCCCTGCGGAAACTACGGTTCAAAAGAAAAACTTTGCCTATGCTCTGCCCGCTCAGTCGAACAATATTGGAAAAAAATTTCCGCTCCGCTTTTGGACAGAATCGACTTAAGCATTCAAGTTGAAAAAGTTTCAATAGAAAATTCAAATTCATCGCAAAGCATTTCAACATCAGAACTGCGAAAAGAAATCGCGGCGGCAATAAAAATTCAGCGCAAACGTGGAAAAAGAAATTCAAGGCTTTCTCCATCGGAAATAAAAGAATTTTGCCAGATGAATTCGGAAGCAAAAAAAATTTTAGATGAGGCAACTGAAACGTATGAGTTTTCACCGAGATCTGTTTCAAGCTGCATAAAAATCGCAAGGACAATTTCAGATATGAAAGAAGAAAATATAATCGGAAAAAATTCAATGGAAGAAGCTGTGAAATTTAAAAAGCCAGCTGGCACAATGAATCTTTTGGCATAAAAAAAAAAGACCGAAGAAAATTCGGTCTAAAGATACCGGCTCAGAGACTTGAACTCTGACACGCTCGCGCGCAAAAGATTTTGAGTCTTTCGTGTCTACCATTCCACCAAGCCGGCAAGTGATACTTACTATATCAAAAAATAAAAATAAAATCAAGAGGAAGTGTTAAAACTCATCTGGCTTTAGAAACTCTCTCAGGCAGAAAAAAAATGGAGGTTTTATTTTTGGAATCATTCTTGTATAATCATTTATATGAATCTATAAAAAACATTTCATTTCAATTCGCATTGCAAAATTCATTATTTTTTCAGGAACCATCTATGGACTACACATTATTCGACAGAACACCAGAAGATATTTTAAAATCAGTTTTTGGATATGAATCATTCAGACCGATGCAAAGAAAAATAATTCAAAATGTTTTGGACGGACGTGACACACTTGCAGTTATGCCAACTGGAGGCGGAAAATCTTTATGCTATGAAATTCCGGCTCTTATTCTTCCGGGAATTACAGTTGTTGTTTCACCATTAATTGCGTTAATGCAAGATCAAGTGGCGCAACTTGAATCCTATGGAATTTCTGCCGTCTGTTTAAATTCGTCTCTTGAAAGAAACCATTATCAAAAATGCTGCGAAAAAATTTTATCAGGAAAAATAAAACTTCTTTACGTTTCACCAGAAGGATTGAATTCTGGCAGAATGATAAGATTGCTTCAGGAATCAAAAAGTTCTGTTGACTGTATTGCAATTGATGAGGCTCACTGCATAAGCGAATGGGGGCACGATTTTCGCCCGGACTACATGGAAATAACTCATATAAGAAATCAGTTTCCAAAATCGGTTTTTCTTGCACTCACAGCAACTGCGACAAAACAAGTTCAAGCTGATATTATAAAAAATCTTCGGATGGAAAATCCTGAAATATTTATGGCAAGTTTCAACAGGCCGAATATTTTTCTTCAAGTAATAAAAAAAGACAAGCCGATAGAACAGGTTCTCAACTTCATAGAAAATCATCCGAACCAAAGCGGAATAATTTATTGCTTTTCAAGAAAGCAAGTTGATTTAGTTGCGCAAGAATTGCATATAAATAGAATAAAAGCATTAAGTTATCACGCAGGACTTAATGATGCGCAACGGACAAAAAATCAGCAAGATTTTATTTCTGACAAAGCTGACATTATGGTCGCCACCGTTGCATTCGGAATGGGAATTAACAAACCTGACGTTCGCTTTGTAATTCACTTTGACATGCCTAAATCCATAGAGCAATACTATCAGGAAATCGGGCGGGCAGGACGCGATGGATTAGAATCTGAAGCTTTGCTTTTATACAGCGCAGGAGACATTCACAAAATCAGATATTTTTTCAAGGACAACTTTGATTCTGCTAAATCAGAAAATCTTTTGCAAGGAATGATAAACTACTGCGAAAATTCTGTTTGCAGGCGGAAATCACTTTTGTCTTATTTTGGTGAAAGCTATTCAGATGCAAGACAAGATTGCGTTTCTTCAGAAAACTGCTGTGATATATGCGCCTCAAAAAAAATAAATTATAATCAGCCGCGTGCAATTCTTCATAAAAGAATTCAAAGTTTTCCAAAGCCATCAAAAAAATCCACAGGCGAACTTTTTATTTCTGATACTTTAGAAAGCAATGAAAAAATTTTATCAGAAAAAATACGAAGCTGGAGAAAAAAGGCAGCCGAAGAATTAAACGTTCCGCCTTATGTTATTTTTGGAGACAAAACACTTTTTGACATTGCGCAGAAGAAACCTTCAAACATAAAAGAACTTACAAAGTGCTACGGAATAGGAGAAATAAAAGCTGAAAAATTTGGATATCTCATCTTAAAAATAATAAAAGAAAACGCGCAATGAATCGTGCGGAGGATATCTTGATGCTCTGCGTCGGAGTTCATTCTTTTTTAAGATTGCTCTAAAATCCGTTTTGCTTTTTTTGCATTTGCGTTTTTCTTTTTTACTCCAAACTGATAGCCCTTAGGCTTTTCTTTTTCTTCTGTCAAATTTTCCTCTTCTGCGTCTTTTGCAATTTCTTCAACGGCGGCTTTTACGCTTGAGTATCTTCCCTTTGCCCAGATATCAAGACCAGTGCCTTGAGTTGCAACATCATCGCTCGCAATATATTCCGCGCAAATATCAGCAAATTCGGAGCGGTCATATTTTGCAAATTCCTTTCCTAACGCATAACGCAAATTTTTCTGAATGTCGCTCTTCAATGCTGAACGTGCAAGCTCTATAACTTCTTTTGTTCCTGCATGATTATATTCAAGCAATGCCGCAGAAACTTTTGCTTTTGTGGCATCGCCAATTTTTTTGTCTTTTAAAACACTGATTAAATAATCGTTTCCGTCAGAAGTATTTAAATCTGCAATCACAGAATAACATTTTTCTTTTACTTGCTTCTGCTCATCTTTGTCTTTGCATCTAAAAATCAAAAAAGGAACAGCTTTGTCAATTCTGTTTTTTCCAACTGCGGAAACTGCTTCAAGCCGGACTTTATACTGAGAATCACGCAATGCCTGTATAATTAAATCTGAAGATTTTTTATCATTGAAATATGAGATTCCTTTTATAACATAAGTTCGAAGATTCGGATCATTAGACTCAAACAATTCCACAAGAATATCTTCTGATTCCGGCTTTTCCATTGCGCCAATCGCTTCTGCAGCATACATTCTGACAAAAGTATTTTCGTTTTCATCTTTTGCAATTTCCGAAATTTTCTGCCAAGTTTCAACAGCCTTGATTCTTCCAAGAACACGCATCAAAGCCTGCCGCTGAGAAACATTCAAATCATCACGGTCAAGATAATCCGCAAGAAAAAGTGCTTCTTCTTTTCCGCCAGTTTCGCCCAATGCAGAAAGAGCACCTGTAAAATACGCGTCTTCCTCTTTGTCAACCAAATCAACAAGCCCTGGATTTGCATCTTTTATATCAGCTTCAGAAACATATTTAAAGCATTTTTCAACAATTGAATTTTTTTCATCGTAAGGATCATTTATGATTTCGACCGCATAAGAAGCAAGACAAGAATCTTTTAATTTTGTAAAATAGTCAAGAATTTTTTCTTTTACAGCGACGCTTTTTGTTTCCTGAAACAAATCATAAATTCCATCGACAAAACGATTATCTTGATTTTTTGTAAGCTCATCAATCAATTCTGTAATCTGGCCTTCAAGTCCGTATTTTAAAATGTCATTGCATTTTTTTTCATAGTCTTTGGAACGGTCAACATAATTCTTTGAACTGTCATGTTTTTTTGGACGAGTATCTGCTGGATAAATTTTTTCTTTTGTATATTTAAATTTTATATTTTCTGAAGGCTGGCTCCCAGAGATTGCATCATAAGTTTCTTGTTTTGGCTCATCCTTGATTTCCGGAATTTCATTTTCAGGCAGAAAAACATTCGGAATTTCTGTTTCATTATTTTGCGAATCTTCTTCTGAAACAACTTCATCTGGCGAAGAAATTTTCGATTGAGAATCTTCAGATTCAGATAAAATACTTTCAATAAGTTCTGGCGCAGAAGATTCTTGAGACCAAGCAAAAACAAAAATTAATGAAACAGCAACGAGCAAAAATTTTCTCTTCATTTTTTCTCCAGACAAATCATTTTAATTATCGGCATTAAAGTTCATTTGAATGAAAATTATCCAAGAAATTTTTTTTGTATTCTTCAAATTTGTCGTTTTCAATTGCAGAGCGGATTTCCAAAATCATATTGTGTAAAAAATAAAGATTGTGATAGCTTGCCAGCATAGAAGAAAGAATTTCCTGCTCGCGGAAAATATGCCGCAAATATGCACGCGAATAAGTTTTGCAGACTTTGCAATTGCATTCTGAATCAAGCGCGGAAAAATCACGTTCAAATCTCTTTTGCTTGATTGAAACCATTCCTTTGTGATGAAAATAAAGTCCATGCCGGGCAATGCGCGTAGGCTGAACACAATCAAACATATCAATTCCATTTGAAACCGCGTCAAGAATATATTCAGGGGTTCCAATTCCCATAACATACCGAGGCTTGTTTTTTGAAAGGAACTGAACTGTATATTTCAACTTTTCAACAAAAACATCAGCAGGCTCGCCAACACTTAATCCGCCAATCGCAAGTCCCGGAGTTCCAAGAGAATCTACAAATTCAGCACTTTCCTTTCTAAGGTCATCAAAAAAATTTCCCTGAACAATCGGAAATAAAATTCCTTTGTAGCCATTTTCAGAATGAAGTTTCCATTCATTTATCGCACGCACAGCCCAGTCAGAAGACAAGCGGAAAGCTCGTTCTGCTTCGCGCCGTTCAACGCCATATCCAGAGCAAACATCAAGCTGCATTTGAATATCGCTGTTAAGTTTTACCTGGGTCTGGACAACATTTTCTGGAGTAAAAAAATGCTTGCTTCCGTCAATTGTGCTTCTAAAGGCAACTCCTTCATTTTCAATTTTTCGAAGATTTGAAAGAGACCACACTTGAAATCCGCCGGAATCTGTAAGAAAATTTCTGTTCCATTTTGTAAATCCGTGAAGTCCGCCAGCTTCAGAAACAATGTCAGCACCGGGGCGAAGATAAAGATGATAAGTGTTTGCGAGAATAATTTCAAAGCCGATTTCTTCCAAATCATCCTTGGTCAAAGCTTTTACAGTTCCCTTTGTTCCAACCGGCATAAAAACAGGAGTCTGGACATTTCCGTGTGCCAAGTGAACAACTCCAGTCCGTGCGCAGGAATTTTTATTCTCATGTTGAATTTCAAAAAAATTTTTTATCATAACATTTTTCCTCATTTTCAATTTTTAAGTTTTAGCATATTTTAACAAAACACAACTGATAATTATAAAAAGCACAACCGGACTCCAGGCTCCAAACAAAGGTGGAATAGCCTGAAATTTTGCCATAAGCATTGTAACCATTTGAAAAACATAAAACAGAACAACCGCCGTTATGCTCATTGCAAGGCTCACAAGCAAAACATTTTTACGAGTTTTTCCGCTAAGTCCAATCGCTAAAAAAACAACAATAAAAACAACAAAAGGAAACGAATATTTTTTATAATAAACAGATTTTTCCTCTGCGCTTGGAAGTCCTGCTTTTTCAAGATGCTCTATATATTCTCTAGCTTCTTTCGTGTTTACCCGTTCAACAGAAATTGTATTATTTCTGAAAGTTTCTGGAGGTTCCAAAAGACGTTCTTCTAATCTTTTTTCCAAAACGCAAGCTAAAAAATTTTCATCTTGAAATTTATATTCCACAGCATTTTCAAGTTTCCAAGAATTATTTTTCCAAAAAGCTTTTTGAGCATAGACAACCGCATCAGGCTTTTTGTCTTCAGTTCTAAAAAGAACATAAAGTTTTGAAAGAGATTCCGCTTTATTGTTGAAAAAATCCGCCTTGTAAATTACATTTCCGCCTTCCGCCATAATCACAATCTTACTGTTGTTCAAAGATTTTTCTTTCGACAAAACCGATTCCTGCAACTGCGTTTTTTTTGAAAATGACGGAACAACAATATTATCCTCAAAAATAAAAAGAGCGAAACTCATTGCAACAGCAACGGTAAGCAATGGAACTGAAAATTTAAAAAGCGAAATTCCAGATGCAAAAACCGCAAGCAACTCATTTCGCGCATAAAAATCACTGAGCATATAGGCAGTCGCAAAAAGCATTGCAATCGGAACAGCATACCAAACCGCTTTTGGAATATAATAAATAAGAATCAAGGCGACATCACGCGACGAAACATTTTTTGAAATATAATTCCAAAGATTCATAAATAAATCCGTAAGGCAAAGAACAAGAACAAAAAACATGACCGCACCAATAAAAACTGGAAAAAAACGCTTGAGCATATAAAAAACAAGTTTCATTTTTTCTTGAGCCTTATGTAAAGAATAATTCCTAAAATTCCTATTACAAAATTAGGAGTCCACATCATCCAAAATCCGTTGTAGCCTCCGCGGATTCCAAACATCTGTCCGATTATTGTTGCTGACCAGTAAAGAACCGAAAGTATTATTCCGAATATAAGTCCAAGTGTTTGTCCGTCTTTTTTCCCAAAGATTAGTGCAAGAGGAAAAGCTAGCAGAGCGAAAAAAAACGATCCAAAAGGAACTGAAAATTTTTTATTGCATTCAAGTATAAAAGTGTTCAATCTTTTTTTTGTTGAAGAATTTTCCTGCTTCATTTTTTTTATTCGCTTTATCAAATCCCACGATGTCATTTCACGCGGCGAAGTTCCGTTGCTAGAAGAGATAATAGAATCTTCAAAAATATTCAGCCTCAGTTTTTCAGCTGAAATAGATTCATAGTTTTCTGTTTTTGATTTATCAAGGCTCAAGACAATCGGACTGTTCATATCAAGCTGCATGATTACGCCAGGAGTTGAAGATTTTTTCACGTCGGAATTTCCAGCCATTATAATACGCTGAACACCGTCTTTTTCTGAGTCAAACAAAACAATATCAGAAACATTATTTTTGCTGACATTTCCAATTACTAAAGTTGAATCATTCATTCTTTTTATTGACTTTGATTCAAGCTCGATCGCAGGATTTGACACAATAATTTGTTTGAAAAGACGGTTGTATTTTAAAGTTCCAATCGGAAGGAAATAGTCATTCATAATAAAACTAAAAACTGAAATCAAAAGTCCCATTGCCAAAACAGATTTTAAAATCAAACTATAACGCTGACCACTTGCCCGGAAAATTAAAATTTCATTGTCGGTAACAAGTCTGCCAAGGCACATTAAAAAACCAACAAGTGTCGCAAACGGCGCAGACTGAGAAATAACATTCGGCAGGCAATACAAAATCAGTTTTAAAACAGAATTTATGGGAACCCTTTTCTTTAAAATAGTTTCAGCAAGCAAAAGAATTTGATTTACAAAAAACACGACAAAGAAAAAAACAAAGCAAATTAAAAAGTAAAGCAAAAGTTCCTTTGCAATGTAGCGTACTAAAATATTTGATTTTACAGAATTCAGTTTGAAGATGTTCTTTGCAAAAAAAGCCTGCATTTTTACACAATCAGTTTTTCTTCCAATTGAAAATCCAGCTGTGTAAATTTTTCTTTGGAATTCAAAGTGTTTTAATTTCTTAAATTTCCGTTTAAAAAAAAGAAAAGAAAAAGCGAATTGCTTTCTAGCAAAAACAACAGCCGAGTCTATTTTATTGTAAACAAATTCAAAAAATTTTTTTGCCAACATCAAGATTAGACACCAGTGCTTCCGAAGCCTCCAGCTCCACGTAAAGTTTCAGAAATAGAATTTACAGAAATAAAATTCGCTGTTGTAACTGTAGAAATTACAATCTGGGCAATTCTATCTCCGCTGTTCACGGTAAAATCATCCTGTCCAAAATTAGCAAGAATAATTTTGAGCTCGCCACGGTAATCGCTGTCAATAGTTCCGGGCGAATTTAAAACAGTAACGCCATTTTTTAAAGCAAGCCCGCTTCTTGGACGAACCTGAATTTCATAGCCAGACGGAATTTCAAAACTCAAGCCTGTAGGAATCAAAGCACGGTCGCCTTTTTTAAGAACAATCGGAGAATCCAGCAAAGCGCAAACATCAGCACCGGCGGAACCTTCTGTTTTATAAGCAGGCACAACTGCGTTTTTTTTCGCAACAATTTTCAAATCTATCTTTTCCAACATAATATTTCCTTTTTTTGTTTTGAAGAAAGTGCAGGTCCATAAACAAGCGAAGATTTTTTTTCTTCATTTAAAAGATTTTTTATGAAACCGATTATATCATTTTTTTCAGCCGAACGTATACTATTCAGAATTTCTTCAGTTTCGCAAAGTGGAAATCCCATCGAATAAAAATTCCAAAGCCGCTGCATTAAAAACGAAGTTCTAGTTTCTCCAAGAATTTCAGAGCCGCACAAACGCTCTTTTGAAATTTCAATTTCTTCATCTGAAATTTGATTTTCAACAAAACCTGAAATTTCTTCTGAAAGTTTTTTATAAACTTCCACAGCTTTTGTTTTTTCACAGACCGAATACGCACACCAAAGTCCTGCGTTTTCATAAGTCGTGTAAAAACTTCCAACTGAATAGCAAAGTCCGGATTTTTCACGAAGCGAAGAAAAAAGTCGGCTGCTCATAGTTTCTCCGGCGGCAGAATTAAAAATCAAAAGTGAAATATAATCTTCAAAGGAAAGACTTGAAGAAAGCGGATACAAAGAAAAAATTTGCGTCTGATTAAATTTGGCTTTTAAAATCCGATTCTCTGTGTTCCAAAAAATCTTCTCTGAAAAATGAAGATGCCTAAAAAATTCCTGCGAAGGTTTGTGCTGTGGAAGTTTCTGCAAGGTTTCAACAAGAATATCTTCAAAAATTTTTCCGCAAACAATTACAACAAGCTCGCCTTCTGCAAAATATTTTTTATACCAGTCAACCATCTGCTCCCGTGTAATCGAATCAACATCATCAGAAGTTCCAGTTATTGCAAGACTAAGTTTTTGATTCGGCCAGACACAAGACGCAACTTCATCCATTGCAGAATCATCAGGATCGTCCAAAACAGCAAGAATTTCACTCTGGACAACACCGCGCTCTTTTTCCATTTCTTCAGGCGGAAAAGTACAATTCGAGCTCAAATCGCAAAGAGTTTCCAAAGCAGTTTTATAGTTTTCCAAATTTTCAGAAGGAACAGTGCAGTAAACGCCTACATTTTCGCGCTCGGTAAAAGCATTGAAAATTCCGCCCATTCTGTCAAAAATAAGAGATATGTCCCGGTTCGATTTTGTTTTTGTTCCTTTAAAAATCATGTGCTCGGTAAAATGGCTGATTCCATGCTCACCTTCATTTTCAAAACGGCTTCCAACTGAAAAGTAAAAACCGAATGTTGTAACTTTTGAATTTACAACTTGCTGAGTGATAAGCGTTATGTTATTTAAAAGATTTTGTTTTCTTGCGAGCATAAAATGATTTTAGCAAATTTCAAAAAGTTTTGCATCAGATTGAAATTTTTCAAAAAAAAATCCGCCTGCAAAATTCACAGACGGATTCAATTCAGAGTTAAATAAACTTATTTGCTTTCAATTGCATCAATGTAGCTCAAATTCAATCGGCCCATCTTGTCAACTTCAAGCAGCTTTACAGGAATAACCTGACCTTCCTTGAGAATATCGCTTACTTTTTCAACACGATTTCTTGAAAGTTTTGAAATGTGGCAAAGTCCTTCTTTTCCCGGAAGAATTTCTATAAACGCGCCAAAGTCCATAATGCGCTTTACAGTTCCCTGATAAATTGTCCCTGGCTCTGGATCTTCGCAGATTCCCTTTATAGCGGCTTTTGCAGCATCAGTTGAAACACCAGACTTGCCGTAAATTGTAACAGTTCCGTCATCTTCAGTATTGATTGTAACATTATACTGCTGGCAAAGAGCTTTTACATTTTTTCCGCCAGGTCCAATCAAAGCTCCGATTTTATCGACAGCGATTTTCATTGTTTCAATTTTTGGAGCATAAGGACTGATTGGCTGAGGCTTGCTGATACATTTTTCCATTATGTCAAGAATATGATTGCGTCCGCGTTTTGCCTGCTCAAGAGCACGTCTCATAATATCCATTGAAACACCGGCAATTTTTATATCCATCTGGAATCCTGTAATTCCATCGCGGGTTCCTGCAACTTTAAAGTCCATGTCGCCAAGGTGATCTTCTTCTCCCAAAATATCAGAGAGAATCGCATATTTTTTGTACTGCGGTCCGTCAGTGATAAGTCCCATTGCAATTCCGGCAACCATTTTTTTCATCGGAACTCCAGCAGCGAGCAAAGACAAACATCCGCCGCAAGTTGAAGCCTGAGAAGAAGAACCGTTAGATTCCATGATTTCAGAAACAACACGGATTGTATAAGGGAATTCGCTTCTTGAAGGAATCATCGGAGCTAAAGAACGGCGCGCAAGATTTCCATGTCCAATTTCACGGCGTCCAGTTGTAAGTTTTCCAACTTCACCAACAGAATATGGAGGGAAATTGTAATGAAGAATAAAGTTTTCAGTTCTGTCGCCTTCAATGTCATCGTAAACCTGCTCGTCCATTGCAGTTCCCAAAGTTGTTACAGCCAATGACTGAGTTTCGCCACGAGTGAACAAAGCTGAACCGTGAGGACGAGGAAGAACATTTACTTCACAAGTAATCGGACGAATGTCTTCTGTGCCGCGGCCGTCAATGCGAAGACCTTTTTCAAGAATGCTTGAGCGGAGCAAATCATACTGAATGTCATCAAACAAAGCGTTGAACAATTTCGCCTGAATTTCATCTTCAAGCTGCTCTGAATATTTTTCCGCAATTTTAGCTTTTACAGCCTTTACCGCATTTCCGCGCGCCATTTTTCCTTTCTGGAAACAAGCTTCCTGCATAAGAGGAATTGCCTCGGCTTTGATTGCATCCGCATTTTCAAGTTTAACATCAAGAGGTGCAAGCGGAAGTTTTTCTTTTCCGGCAAGCTTTACGAGTTCTTCCTGAAGCAAACACATATCGGTAATAAATCCCTGCGCCTTTTCCAAAGCTCCAAGCATAACTTCCTCTGAAACTTCGTTTGCACCGCCTTCAACCATTGTAAATCCGTCTTTAGTTCCGGCAACAACAATTTCAAGCTGAATTTTTTCCATCTGCTCATAAGTTGGATTCAGAATATATTCACCATTCAAATATCCAACGCGAACACCTGCAACAGGTCCATGGAAAGGAATGTCAGAAATAGAAACAGCCGCGCTAGAAGCAAGAACTGCAAGAATGTCTGGAGGATTCACGCCGTCAATAGAAACGCAAGTCGGAACAATCTGGATTTCACGTCCGAAAGATGTTTCAAAAAGAGGACGCATAGGACGGTCAATAAGACGGCTTACAAGAATTTCCTTGTCCTTTGGACGGCCTTCACGCTTTACAAATCCTCCAGGAATTTTTCCTGCGGCATAAAATTTTTCGTTGTACTCAACTGTTACAGGAACAAAGTCAAGCCCTTCCTTTACTTCGCTTGAAGCGCAGACAGTTGCAATTACAGCAGTTCCACCAATCTGCGCATAAACACAGCCGTTTGCCTGCTTTCCGATTTTTCCAGTTTCAAGAATAAGTTCCTGATCACCAATTTTTTTGGTTACTCTTTGTATCATAAAAGTTTCCTAAATATGCTTTTTATGAACTTCTGATTATCCACAGATTACATCGATTCCCAATCTATAGAAATCCATATAATCGGTGGACTGACTCTTATCAGAATATTCAAAGGGAAATTCTTTTGAATCCACCTTAAAAAAACAACGGCAGTAAATCCATTTTTGAATTCATCTGCCGTCATCATCCAATTTTTTCTGCAAAATTACTTGCGGATTCCAAGCTCTTTTATAAGAGAGCGGTAGCCTTCAAGATTTGTGCGTTTAAGATATTTCAAAAGCTTGCGGCGAGCACCAACAACTTTTAAAAGACCACGCTGTGCGCAGGTGTCTTTCGGGAAAGTTTTGCAGTGAGCAGTAAGCTCTTTAATGCGCTCTGTCATCAAAGCAATTTGAACATTTGAATTTCCAGTGTCGCTTGCGTTTGCTCCAAATTTTGAAACGATTGACGCTGTTGTTTCTTTTGTAAGTGCCATTTCTTACTCCTAATAAATTTATTTTCAGTCCTTCGATTTTTACAGGGAACAAAAGTGGCGCTTTGTATTCCAAGCAAAATCACAACGGAATGAACTGTTTACATTCTACTGATATAGAAAGAAAAGTCAATGTTAAGCCGAGCGGCAAACTTCTCTGCGAATCAGCAAAATTTTATCTCGGCTGTTTTTTCTGCAATTCCGGAAGTCGGAAGCGCAATCCTAAGATTTTCGTTTTCAATTTCAAGAGTTGTATGAAAAATATTTCCGTCAGAATCAAGCGCGGTAACTTTGTAAATTCCATTCTTTGGCAAAACCTGATTTTTTTCATTGTGGAATTCAAAAATTGAATTTTCACTTCCAACTGATTTTTCTTTAAATGAAATTCCGCGGACATCCAAAGCGAACGGACGCAAAAGCATTTTCTGCGCGCATATAAAATTTCCTGCAAGAATTTCTTTTTTTACGCGGCTTGAACTGATTTTTTCATCTTCAAAAAAAACGTAATCTTGCCTGCAAAGCTCGAAGTTTTTTTTCTGCGAAATCTTTTCAAGTTCTTCCATATTAAGCAAGCCTTTGTAACCGCACTTAAAATCGCTTCCTTCAACAAGAAATTTCATTCCGCAAACTGAAATCAAAGTTTCAATAAAATCAGCACCTTCAATTTTTGAAAAATCCTGCGTAAAATCAATCACAACCGCAAAGTCAAGTCCAAGATCCTTGAAAAATTCCAGACGCTGCTCAAGAGTAAAAATTAAACCAGTTCCTTCATTTTTTATCTGCGAAGAAAAAGTTATAATTCCTGAAACAAAATTCTTTTGAGAAACAGCAGTTTTTATAAGCGCAACATGACCTGCATGAATAGCTTCAAAACTTCCAATTGTAAGAGCGCAGCCTTTTGACTTCCATTCAACTGGAAAATTCAAACTGCAAAATTCATTCCAAGAAAAAACTTTGAATTCTTTTTTTTCAGGCGGAACAACAAAACCATAAGAAAGTTTTGCATCTTTGTTTTTGCAGATTATTCCAGCGAAAGCCCCAGACGAATAAAAAACAGCAATTTCATCTTCTACATTTCCGCAGATTGCAATGTCAAACATTTTCTGCGAAAGCGGACGACCATTCAAATATGACTTTTCAAATTCAGGCTTTAAAATATCGCAGCTGAATCCGCAAAGAGACGCCAGTTTCTGAGAAAAAAGCAAAAAGTGATTTCTTATATCTTGAATTTTTTCAGCTGAATCTTCACGACTTTTTTTTATTTTCTGTTCAAACGGAAGATGAATTTTTTCTTTTTCCTTTTGAAAATAAAACGCGTTTTGAATTCCGTTTTCTATCGAAAATTCTTTTAGTTCTCCAAAGCAAGCCGCATCTTTTAATTCAAACGGTCCGACTTTAGTCCGCCTCAAAGCGCATAAATGGGCGCAAGTTCCAAGGCTATAAGCAATGTCTCTTGCAAGCGCGCGTATGTAAGTTCCTTTTGAGCAGACAATTTCAAGAAGAGCATAAGAGCAAGCGTCATTTTCTGAAGGCTCTTTAAAATCAAGAAGTTCATTTTTATAAACAAAAACCTGTCTGCTTTCAAGATGAATTTCATTTCCGCCGCGGACAAGATCACTTGCGCGTTTTCCGTCAACATGAAGCGCAGAATAAACAGGCGGCACTTGAAGAACCGCTCCGGTAAATTTTTTCAGCGCAACTTCAATCTGCTCTTTGGAAACTGCCGCACCAGTTTTTACAACATCGCCAGTCGGATCAAGAGTGTCCGTTTCTTTTCCGAAGCAGACAACAGCCTGATAAGTTTTTGTAAATGAAGTTATATGAGGAACAAGGTGCGTAAGATTGCCAGACAAAACAACAAGCAAGCCTTCAGCAAAAGAATCCAAAGTTCCAGTATGCCCGACTTTTTCAGTTTTCAAGGCATGCTTTATGCTCCAAAGAGAAGAAAAACTTGTAATTCCCGGAGTCTTTGCATAGAGCATAACCCCGGAAACTTTATTCTTGGTCTTCTCTGGCATTCTGCTCATTCTGGCTGATTTCAATTTGCCTAGATTCATTTTCCAGCGCATTAAGTTTTTGAACCATTTTATAGCCTTCTTTCATGCTGAAATCCGCTACAAAAGTAAGTTTTGGAAATCTATAGATTGAAACTTTTTTTGCAATTGTAGACTGAATAAATCCAGCCGCGCTCTGCAAGCCTTTTACACCGCGTTCAACAGAAGCGTCGTCCAAAAAAGATGAGACATAGACTTTCGCACATGATAAATCTTTTACAACTTCCACTCGGTTAATTGTAAGAAATTCATTCACGCGCGGATCTTTTACTTCGTGGCGCATTATGAGGGTGGCGATTTCTTCCCTAAGCAGGTTTCCCAGCCTGTCCATTCTATACTGTCCCATTGCAAATCCTTTTATTCAGCAGATACTTCTGCAGCGGCATTTTTCTTTTCAGCTTCTGCCTGCTCATCTGCCAAAGTTTTTCCGAGCTTGCGTTTAACTTCGATTGTCTCAAAAGCTTCAAGCTGATCTCCAATCTGAAGATCCTGCCAATTTTCAATTCCGATACCGCATTCAAATCCGTCTTTAACTTCCTTCGCATCGTCCTTGAATCTTTTTAGAGAAGCAATTTTTCCAGTGTAAATAACAACGCCGTCGCGGATAACGTTTACGCTGCAAGTTTTTTTGATAACACCATCTGTAACGTAACATCCGGCAATAACACCAATCTTTGGAACTTTGAAAGTGTTGCGGACTTCGGCAGTTCCTGTTGTCTCGTCTTTTGTGTCAGGCTGAAGCATTCCTTCCATAGCCTGCTGAATTTCTTCAACACACTTGTAGATAATGTTATACTTGCGGATTTCAACTTTTTCCTGTTCAGCCAAAGATTTTGCCTTTGGAGTCGGGCGGACATTGAATCCGATAATAATCGCATTTTCATCAGCAGCAGCCAAAGTAACATCACTTTCATTGATTGCACCCGCGCTCGAATGGATAACAACAAGCCTAAGTTCCTTTGTGCTGAGTTTTTCAAGAGAGGTTTTAAGAGCTTCCGCAGAACCTTGCAAATCAGCCTTGATAATAACCTTGAACTCTTTTACTTCGCTAGCTTCGATTGTTGAATACAAATTATCAAGCGTAACTTTCTTGACAGCCTTTGCATCTTCAAAGCGTTTAAGCTCCTGGCGTTTTGCGGCAAATGCACGAGCATCTTTTTCAGTTTCTGTAACCTGAATAGGATCTCCGGCATTCGGCATAGCTTCAAGACCAAGAACTTCCACCGGCATTGAAGGAGTTGCTTCTTGAATTTTTTGTCCGCGGTCATTGAAAATCGCACGAACGCGGCCCGAATAAATTCCTGCAACCAAAGGATCGCCGATATGCAAAGTTCCACGCTGAACAACAACAGAAGCAACAACACCGCGCCCCTGGTCAGTACGGCTTTCAATAACTTTTCCTTCAGCGCGGCAATCATACTGCGCCTTAAGCTCAAGAACTTCAGCCTGAATAAGAATCGCATCCAGCAAATCATCAATTCCCTGATGTTTCAACGCTGAAATATTTACATACTGAGTGTCGCCGCCCCAAGCTTCAGGAGTGAGTCCAAGCTCGGAAAGCTGCGTCATAACTTTTTCAGGATTTGCATCCGGCTTATCAATTTTGTTGACTGCAACAATAATTGGAACTTTCGCATCCTTTGCATGGTTTATAGCTTCCATTGTCTGAGGCATAACACCATCATCAGCCGCAACAACAAGAACAACAATATCTGTAATCTGTGCACCACGGGCGCGCATCATTGTAAACGCCTCGTGTCCCGGAGTGTCAAGGAAAGTAATTACGCCCTTCGGAGTTGAAACCTGATAAGCACCGATTTTTTGCGTGATTCCACCAGCTTCTCCAGCGGCAACATCAGCATTGCGGATTGCATCAAGCGTTTTTGTTTTTCCGTGGTCAACGTGTCCCATAACGGTAACAATCGGAGGACGAGTGCGCTCACCTTCAGACCTTCCCTTGTCGCTTTCAATAACAGTTTCGTCATAAAGGCTTACAAGGTGAACCTGACAATTATATTCAGAAGCAAGAATTGTCGCCGTGTCAGAATCAATGGACTGGTTGATTGTAACCATCATTCCCATTGACATAAGTTTGCCGATAATCTCGCTTGCCTTAAGATTCATTTTGCGGGCAAGATCTGAAACGGAAATTGTTTCCATGATTTCAATTTTCTCTGGAACAACGCTTGCCGGAGTTGAATCATGCTTTTTGTTCTGATAAAGTTCTTCCTCGTCAAAGAAATCTTCTTTATCTTTTCTATTATAAACTTGTTTTTTGCCCTTAAACTGCTTTTTAGCCGGAGCCTTGTTTCCTGCAATCGCTGAAGGATCTGCAAATCCGCCTGGACAAGGTCCGCCAAATCCTGGACGCCCTGCTCCGCCAGCAAATCCTCCCGGTCCGCGATTGAAGCCGCCTTGACCACGATTAAATCCACCCGACTGTCCATTGTTTCTGTTGAAGCCGCCTGATCCGCGATTGAAGCCGCCACCAGTTCCATTTCTATTGAAGCCACCCGGTCCACGGTTAAATCCACCCGGTTGTCCGTTATTTCTGTTGAAGCCGCCATTTGGGTTTCCACGGAAAGAACCGTTACGATTTCCAAAATTTGCTCCCTGCGGATTTCCACGGTTGAAGTTATTTTGTCTTTCGCGGTTCTGGTAGCTCTCTCTAGCCTGACTTCCAGTAAATCCGCCATCTCTGCGTCCGTTTCCATTATTTGAATAACGGTTTCTTCCGCCACTCAAATTTCCTGCTTTAACATTCGGTCGGACATTCGGAAATTCCAAAGTCTGAACCTGAGGCTTTGCAGGCTGGGCAACAGGAGCAGCTGACTTTTTTTCTTCCGCCGCAACAGTTTTTTCCTGAGAAACAGGAACTTCAGTTTTTACATCCTCAGCTTTAACAGATGAATCAGGAGTCTTTTTAGACACTACGTGAATTCTTTTTTTCTGTTCTTGTTTTGCCGCCTCTACGGAAGGAGCTTTTCTTTTTATAACAATCTTCCGCTTTGGGCTGGCTTCCCCTGCAGGATGAGAGTCCTGTACATGCTTATTTAAAACTACGCCTGTCTTTTTCTCTGATTCATCTGCCATACTGTATCCTATTACCTCTTACTCTTCTTCAAATGAGAATTCAACACCGCATTTCGGACATCTTGTCATATCCGGTGTAATTTTTTCGCCGCACTCAGGACAGAAATATTCTTCTTCTGAATCTTCCTCTGCTGAATCTGCTGTCTGCTGCGGTTCTTCCTCATCCTCAAACTCAACGTTTTCATTTATAATTGAATAAACTTCATCAAGCTGTTCTTTTGTTACATCGTCAAGTCCATTCAACGCTCCGCTTTCATAAGACGAAACAAAAACTTCTATATCATCGTAGCCGGCTTCCTTAAGAATTTCCGCAACACGCTGGTCAACCCCCGGAAGCTGGGCAACTGTAAGAATTTCCTCGTAAGATTCATTTTCTGAACCGCCAAAGAGTTCTTCCGCAGCCCTTCTTGTGTCATTTTCAACAAGATCTTCATCTGTAACCATAGCTTCGGTTTTTACATCGATTGACCAGTTGCAAAGACGGTTTGCAAGGCGGACATTCAAGCCCTGTTTTCCAATTGCAATAGAGAAATTTTCATCGGAAACAACCGCAAGCGCCTCTCTTTTTTCAGCATCTTTAATTACAACATGCTTTACTTCAGCAGGAGAAAGCGCATTTTTTATAAATACATGAGGATCTTCATCATAGCGCAGAACATCGATTTTTTCACCTTCAAGCTCGCGGATTACATTCTGAATGCGAACACCTTTCAAGCCAACACAAGCGCCAACAGGATCTACATCGATTTTATTTGAAGCCACTGCAATCTTTGTTCTGTAGCCAGGCTCGCGCGAAATGCTTTTTACAACAATCGTATTATCCTGAATTTCAGGAACTTCAAGTTCAAGAATGCTTTTTACAAAATTCTCATCTGTACGGCTAAGCACAACCTGAATTCCGGAAGGAACTTTTTTTACGTCTTTTATCAAAGCCCTGATTCTGTCGTTCTTTTCATAAACTTCACGTGGACTCTGATATTTTACAGGAAGCACACCTTCAACCTTTCCAAGCTCAACATAAATGTTTCCTTTATGCTCGCGCTGGTAATATCCGATTATAATCTGTCCGAGTTTTTCCTTGTATTCATCAAGAAGCTTTTTGCTTGAATTTTCATTCAAATCCTTGTGAGCTTCCTGTTTTCCAACTGAAACCGCGCCGCGTTCAAAATCACGTTTCGGGTCAAGCGGAATATCAAGAGTGTCATGAATCACAGCTTCTGGAGCAAGTTTCTGCGCTTCTTCAAGTTCAATTTCAATAACAGGATCATAAACTCCATCAACAACAGTTTTGCGCGCATAGACATTCACATCCGACATATCATCTGCAAACTTTACAATGCAGTTGTCGTAGCCTTTTCCGAATGATTTTTGATACGCCGCAAGAATCATTCTTTCTATAGTCTGCCTGATTGAAGATTCATCAATTCCTTTTTCTGCAGAAAGCGCACGGATTGCATCTGCCATTTCTGACATAACAAGCCCCCTTATAAATGTAAAAATTTTGCTTTAGCAATATCAGCATAGGCAACAGACTCTTCGCCGCCGCCTTCTAGTTCCAATGTAACTTGATTTTTATCTGAAGATTTTATTTTTCCGCAAACCCAGTCATTTACGTTTTTATCCCAAACGCGGACTTCTCTTCCTGTAAAAATCTCAAACTCAGCCGCATTTCTTAAAGTGCGTTCAATTCCCGGCGAACACATTTCCATAGAAATATCGTCTTCATTTTTTCCAAGGATTTTAACCATTTCTGAAAACAACGCGCGATGTGCTTTTGCACAATCTGAAACACCGATGTCCTTTTTGGAATCCGATGAAGCTATGACAGCAGAAATATTAATTTTGCCATTCTGCGGAACAACATGAAGCTCCACCAGCTTAAAACCTTCCGCAGACATCACAGCGGAACATTCATTAAAATACGGAATATTCTCGAAAGAACTATACTCCAAGTCAAACCTCTAAAAAACACGCTTAAAAAAAAGCATTTCAGACTAAAAAAAAAGAGCCTTTTTTGCGGCTCAATTTTCAAAGATAATCAAAATGTATAAAGATATTATCATTTTAAATCAACATTGTCAATAAACAAAAGCGCATTCTGCAGGGCAAACGCATGTAAAAACACTTTCTGATAAAATTACAGAAAGTGTGAAATTTTAAAGGAGCCTTAAAACCGTTTGGCGGAACTGGCGGTTTTCCCGAAACCAGATCGTGCGCTTGCTTAAACTGTCCTGTTTTTTATTCTCCGGTTTTTCTGCTTGGCGTAAGATATTTAATGCAAGACGGCGCATAACTGTCATGTTTTCCGGACTATGATCCTTTCGGTGCCTTTTGTAGTCCTCATTGAAAGTCATATCAAGACACCAGTGAAGGCGGTTTTCAATTCCCCAGTGTAGGCGAATTGATTTTTTCACAAGTTCAATGTTATCAAGTGAAGTTAGAAAAAACCTGATGTCTGTGGAAGTTTTTCCATTTACAGTCCGTTCTTCCCGTGCCATGGCAACAGCCTTAAGTCCCGGCCACTCATCTTTATTCTCCAGCCACGACAGGTTCGTGCACAGGTAATACTGCCTGTTTTCAATTCGTCCATGGTCAGGATTACATTCCTTTTCGCTTTTTATAACTCCGTATTTTGCAAGCTCCTTTTCATCCATAGAGAAAAAGTCTTTTACGGCTTCGTGTGTCGTGCTTTGATTTCCTTTCAAAGAAAGAACATAGTCTGCTTTTTTTTCCTTAATTTTCTCGCAGATTTTTTTCTGGCAGCCCATTGCATCGATTGTGATTATCATTCCCCTTATATCAATCAGTTCCAGAAGCTCAGGAATTGCAGTGATTTCATTTGACTTTTCATCTGTCTTTACCTGCCCAAGAATGAGGGACAGTTCATCTGCCCATGCACTTACAATGTGAATTCCCTTTGCTCCCGTGACCTTGTTTGAGCCGCACATCGTCTTTCCGTCGATGGCAACAATTGTTCTGTCCGGTTCAATTTTTACTTTCTCGTAAATTCCATGAGCCCACTTTATAAAAACTTTCTCGATTTTATCTGCGTTCACATTTCTGAAAACCCGGAGAATTGTGTCGGCACTTGGCGGACCGAACTCAAACTTCACCAGCCCCTTGATGGACTCTTCCGCTTCCTCCGCCCATTCAGCTATGTGCTCAATGTCCTTGATGCCGCTTAGCAGCCCGAACAAAACCAGCAGGAAAATATCAGCCAGTTCAAACTTCCTGCACCTTTTTACTCTAAAATCGTCTATTTCTTCCAGACTTTCTCTTAAAAGCATAATTCCACCCAAGGGGAATTTTACCATTTTGTGCATTTTTTAAATAGTAGTTTAGAGATTTAAAACAAAAAATTTTTACATGCGTTTGCCCTGGCGCATTCTGCAGGGCAAACGCATTATAAATGTATTCAGCATAAAACTGGCTCCCAGGCACGGTTTCGTGTTTCAAAATCGCGCAATAATGCGCTACACGCTGATTGTTGCAAAGTAACTATAGAATTGCCCGCTCACTCGGTCGCAACAATCATGCCACCCATGAACCTTTTCTTCGCGCAAACTTTACTTAAATTATTTATAATGCGTTTGCCCTATAGAATTCTGCAAAAACTTCTAAAATATATTATTTTTCATTTACAGATAAATATGATAAAATAGTCCGATGAATGAAATTGAAATCAAAGCACATGTTTACAAAAAAGACGAACTTATAAAAAAATTAAATTCTTTCGCTGAATTTAAGCAGGAAGTTTTGCGCGACGACACTTACTACGAAAGCCCGCTGAATCCAAAAATCAAAATCAGAATCCGAAAAGAAAAATACGGAAAAGAGACACGCAGCATTCTCACTTACAAGCAGAAAGAAATTAAAAGCGCATCCGAAAATTTCAGCACAGAATTGAACGAAGAACTTGAAACTGAAATTCTATCTCCCGAACCGCTGGAGAAATTTTTTTGCGACGCAGGATTTAAAGTCGCGCTAAAAAAACACAAAGAAGTCATGGACTGGAAACTGGAACTTCCAGCTTCAATTGAACACACAAAACTTAAGGCAACTCTTGAACTTTGCAATGTTCCGCCGCTCGGTTACTTTCTTGAAATAGAAATTCTTTCGCCGTCAAAAAAAGATGAAGATGTAAAAAAAGTTCAGCAAATTTTATTTGAGCTTCTTGAAAAATGCGGAATCGAAAAATCCTGCATAGAAGAAAAATATTATTCAGAACTTCTTTCGCAAATTGAAAAAAATAATTAAATTATAAAGAACAAACAAAATAGTAATAATAGAGGAAATTTATGTTTGAACGAATTAATTACAAAAATCAGGCACGCGAGCAGCTAAAAGGAAAATTAAAAACTCCAATAATTGCGTTTGTTGTAACAATGGCAATCACTGCAATGGCGGCAGGACTTCCGCAGGAAAATCTGGACGGAACAACTGGGCTTATTTCATTTTTGCTAATCAGTTTTATAAACAGCGTTTCATCTTTTGCATTTTTAAGAATTTTTATTCAGATTTACAACACAAAAACCAAGGCTGAATTTTCAGATTTTATAAACAGTTTTTCACATTTTGTAAAAGCTTTTCTCGGATTTCTTTGGTTTTATTTGTGGGTCGGACTTTGGAGCTTGCTTTTCTTTTTCCCGGGAATTGTAAAAGCATTTTCGTACTCGCAGATGTTTTTTGTTCTGGCGGAAAATCCAAAAATTTCAGTTTCAAAAGCCATGAATATAAGTAAAGTTCTTACGCGAAACCACAAAGGCGATTTGTTTCTTATGTCGCTAAGTTTTTTGGGCTGGGAATTTCTTTCGATGCTCACACTTTTCATTCTCCAGATTTGGATCAAACCTTACGAAGCAATGTCATTTACAAACGCATATTACGCACTAAAAGAAGAAGCGTTCAGGACAGGCTCGCTTACACCGGCGGACTTTGAATCGTAACTAAAAGTTATTTTTTATTGGAGGAAAAAATGAAAATAAAATTTTCAAAAGATAATTATTCAAAAAAAGGGATTGCAGTTTTTGCCTGCACAGTCGCTCTTGCAGCCGCTATTTTTATCTTTAACACAGCAAATTCCGCCTTGAACAAAAATAAAAAAAGCACAATTTCCGCAGTTTCAAATTCAGAAACAAAAATCAAAGACAAGCTGCTTGGAAAAAAAGAAAACAAGTTTCCAAAGAACGAATACATCGCAAAGCTTTTTATAAAGGGCGTAATTTCAGAATCAAACGATTCATACAATCAGGAATGGATTTTGTCCACAATAGAAAATTTGCAGGAAGACACGAACAACCGCGGAATCGTCCTTGTAATAAATTCTCCAGGCGGCGGAGTTTATCAGGCAGACGAAGTTTTCCTTGCGCTTGAAAAATACAAAAAGAAAACCGAACGTCCGGTTTACGCATACTTCACTTCTCTTGCGGCGAGCGGCGGATATTACGTTGGATGTGCGGCTGACTACATAATGGCAAACAGAAATTCTCTAACCGGAAGCATCGGCGTTATAGCAGGGCAGTTTACAGATTTGACAGGACTCATGGAAAAATGGGGAATAAAGTCCACAACAATCCACTCAGGACGCAACAAGCTCATGGGAAATTTCAACGAACCTATGACACAGGAACAGCAGGAAATAATGCAGTCAATCGCAGATGAATGTTACGAGCAGTTTACGGATATTGTAGCAGAAAGCCGCGGACTTTCAAAAGAAGAAGTCTACAAACTTGCGGACGGAAGAATCTACACAGCCTCGCAGGCAAAAGAAGCATCCCTCATAAATTCAATAGGAACTTTAGACGAGCTTATTGAAACAATGCAACGAAAAGAATTCGACTTTGCAGAATACGAAACCGCGGATTTTTCTTATCAAAAAGAAGATAGCATTTACAGAATGATTATGGGAAGCGCAAAAGAATTCAAAAAAGCTTCATTGGGAATTCCTGATGCTGTAATGGAAGTTTTAGAGCCGCAAATTGAATTTCCGGCATATTATTACAAGTAGGAATTTTCCTCTGAAATAACAATTCCAACTTGCTTTAGCGTAAAGCCTTTCTGAACAAGAGAGGCTTTTATTTTGTCCAAGTCTTTTTTGAACAATAGGCACTTTTTATAAGCACGCCGGCAAATCTCAAGTTCATCTTTTTCTGAAAAAAATTCATCAAGGGCTTTTTTTGAAGCTATGCGGTCAACGCCTCTGGATGCAAGTTCGGCCGCAAGCCGGATTCTTCCTTCAGCATGGTCGATTGAACGGCTTCTTAGCCAAGCACCGGCAAATCTTTCATCGCTTAAATTTCCACACAGCTCAAGATAATCCAAGGCTTTTTCTACAGCGGATTTTTCAATTCCCTTTTTTAAAAGCTTTCGCTCAAGTCCGGCACGGCAATGCTCAGCGCGCGCAAGATATGTCATTGCGGCAAATTCAGCGCCATAAACAATCGCCGCATTTAGCAAATCCGAAGCTTCTTCATCCGAAAATTCCGCTCCGGCAAAAAGCTTTTCCTCAGTCAAAAGAGAAAGGTAAGACGCACGCAAAAAAAATGCAGACCCAACAGAAGGTGTAATTTCGTACACTCCTGTAAAAGTCTGCTGTATTTGGCGAATAACCAATTTTAGCGTTTGCTGAACTGGAATCTGCGGCGAGCACCACGCTGACCATACTTCTTACGCTCAACCATACGAGAGTCGCGTGTAAGATATCCGTTTGCCTTAAGAGAAGGACGTGCGTCTGGATCTACCTGAGTCAAAGCACGGGAAACTCCATGCAAGCAAGCTGCAGCCTGACCATTAAGTCCGCCACCGCAAACGTTGATAAGAATATCAAACTTGTTTACATTTGATGTAACCAAAAGCGGCTGAATTACAAGACGAGCCTGTGATTCTGTTGCAAAATAGTCTTTTATATCCTTTCCGTTAACAACAATTTTTCCTGAACCTTCGCGCATAAAAACACGAGCAGTTGCAGTTTTTCTTCTTCCTGTACCGATAGCTAAATTCTTAATCACGATATGCTCCTATTTTAAACTTCAAGAGGTTTTGGATTCTGAGCTGCATGAGGATGCTCTGGACCTTCGTAAATCTTAAGATTTCCGATAATCTTGCGTCCAAGGCGGTTATGAGGAAGCATTCCCCAAATTGTTCTCTTCAAAGGTTCTGTAGGATGTTTTTCAATAAGAGTATTGAATGAATAAGAGCGCAAACCACGTACATAACCTGTATAATGGCGATAAAGCATATTGTCAGCTTTTTTGCCTGTAACCTGAATTTTTTCAGCATTAACGATTACAACAAAATCACCACACATAGAGTTCGGTGTATAAGAAGCTTTGTGCTTTCCACGGAGAACAGAAGCAGCTTTTGCAGCTACACGTCCCAAAGTTTTTCCAGATGCATCAATGACATACCAGTCATTTTTTACATCTTCATTTTTAGCAAAATAAGTTTTCATGTATATACCTTTCTAAATAAAACATTACGTTTTCCGCTTTGCATCCAGCTTCAAACGTTTGCAGGCAATGAGCAGTTGCCAACAATATATACGGGGTAAAAAAATATACCATGTTTTCAGTTTTTTAGTCAATTAAATTTAAGAAATTCAACTGTAAAAACTGAAAATATTTGCGATGAATAAGAAATTTATTTTTTTTCTATTGATTTAGCGGCGTTTTCTTCTTTTTTTGCTTCTTTTTTATCTTTTATATCAGCAAAACCTATAAAAACTGAAATGAGCCCGCAGAATGCCGCAAAACACGGAGTAAATCCTTTCAAAAATGAAATAATGTCAGAAGTCCAGTTCAAGCCAAGACAAGAAAACACACAAAATCCAATCAGAACAATTCCAATCAACAATGAAACCATAAAATACTCCATAATTGTTTTAGCCGTTCTTGTAAAAACAAAAACGGCATTTTATAAAAAAATTATCAAACTAGTAATTTTCAGGTTTTACTTCAAAATAGCTTTGAGGATGAGCGCAAACTGGACAAATATCCGGCGCTTTTTTTCCTACGCAGATATGTCCGCAGTTTGAGCATTGCCAGATAACGTCTCCGTCCTTGCTGAAAACACACTCATTTGTAACGTTATCCAAAAGCTTGCGGTAACGCTCTTCATGTGTTTTCTCAATCGCGGCGACACCTTCAAATTTCTGGGCAATATCGATAAATCCTTCTTCACGCGCTGTCTTGGCAAACGAAGAATACATATCTGTCCACTCGTAATTTTCACCTTCCGCAGCATCCTTTAAATTTTCTGCGGTGCTTTTTATTCCGTCGTTAAGATATTTGTACCAAAGCTTTGCGTGCTCCTTTTCATTTTCAGCAGTTTCCTCGAAAATTTTTGCAATCTGCACAAATCCGTCTTTGCGGGCCTTGCTTGCGAAAAATGTATACTTGTTGCGGGCCTGAGATTCACCTGCAAAAGCCGTCTTAAGATTTTCTTCTGTTTTTGAACCTTTCAATTCCATGATTTACCTCCAGTACAAATACAGCCATAAAAATAAAAATTTTCTAATTATATAAAGTATAATCAATTATTTGCACAATTGCAATTCAAACAGGAAATTTTTTTAATTTTTACATAATTCTGGACAAAACCATGAAAATAATAGTGCTTGAAAAAATGCTTACCATAGAATTTTTAAATAAAAGGTGAATGACAACAGTTGCCACAGAAGCAGCCAAATGAGGAATTCCAAAAGGAGAACTCAAAAAACTTGTGTCCTTGAAGCAATAAACGACCAAAACCGCCATAATTAAAGACGGCGTGTATTTCTCAATAAAGCGGATTATCGCAGGCGGATTTTTTCTGCTGAAGGCAACAAAAGGAAGCAAGCGCGTTCCATAAATAACTGCCCCGGAAACAAAAACAGCTACCAAAGCCATCATAAGGCTATAAGACTCTTTCATGCCAATTTCTCCGATTTAGAATTTGAAAGAATTTTCTCTTTTGCAAAAAATGACGGACCTCTTGCCAAAAGCATAACTCCAAGAGCCGCGCAAATTGAAAACCAGATTATATTTGACGAGCCAAAAACTCCGGTTTTATAAAGCACAACAGAAAACACAGCGGCAAGTCCACCAGCCAACGCAGGCACACAATCCTTTGAAGATTTTAGCTGCTCAATCAAAAGAACTATAAAAAGCGAAGTGAGCGCAAAATCAACTCCGGTTAAAAATTTTCCAAGTCCGTAGCGATTCATAACGGTGTAAGCCACAGCGCCAATAAGACTTCCCAAGCACCAGTAGCTTTGGTCCAGCGCGGAAACAACCGCATAAAAAGAAATTTTATTCACACGGGGCGGAACTTCAATTCCCTGAACAAGCGCAAAAGTTTCGTCCGTAATTGCAAAAATAAGATAAGGCTTTTTTCCGCCGGCATTTTTATATTTTGAAATAAGCGAAAGTCCGTAGAAAACATGGCGGATGCTAAGCAAAAACTGAACAAGAATTATTTCAGCAAAAGAAGCTCCGGAAGCAAGCTGACCGACTATAAAATATTGTCCAGAACCAGTATACATGACAACCCCTGAAAGAACTGCAAGCCACCAAGGATAGCCTGCATTCGCAAGCAGCATTCCGAATCCAATTCCAATCGCAATATATCCAAAAAACACAGGCGCAGTTATTTTCAGAGCATGGGCAAAAACATAGCGGTTCATAATGAGCAAATATAATAGCAATAAAGATAAATAGGTTCAACAGCGCAAAATTTAAACTTTCTACAATAAAATTCAGCAAAAATCCGCAAAAGTTTTTTTATAAATTTCCACTTATTTTTTCAAAAATTATTGACTTTTTTACGTATTAAATACAAATTAAGCCTTAGACTTTAAAGTCTATCAGAGCCTTGTTTTGCCAGATAAAAGGCTTCTTTATCACTCAGAAGGAGTTGTACCCTAGTGAACGGAAGTACAGTTTCTATTAACAGCGTGTCCAAGCATTTTGGCTCGTTCCATGCGCTTGACGACATCAGCATTACAATTAAGCAGGGTGAATTTTTTTCTCTGCTTGGACCGTCCGGCTGTGGAAAGACAACACTTCTCCGCATTATCGCAGGATTTGAATTTCCTGATGAAGGCGCAGTTCTTTTTGATGACAAGAATGTTGTGCCTCTTCCGCCTAACAAACGCCAGAGCAATACAGTTTTCCAGAGCTACGCGCTTTTTCCGCACCTTTCAGTTTATGAGAATGTCGCATTTCCGCTTCGCTTAAAAAAGACTGACAAAAAAACAATCGACGAAAAAGTAAAGGAATATCTGCATCTTGTTCAGCTTGACCAGCACATGTATAAAAAACCAAACCAGCTTTCTGGCGGACAAAGACAGCGTGTGGCAATTGCAAGGGCGCTCATAAACGAGCCGAAGGTTTTGCTTCTTGACGAGCCACTTTCAGCCCTTGATGCAAAACTGCGCGCAAATCTTTTGGTTGACCTTGACGCATTGCACGACAAAATCGGAATCACATTTATTTACGTTACCCACGACCAAAGCGAAGCGCTTGCCGTAAGCGACAGAATCGCTGTAATGAACCAAGGAAAAGTTCTTCAAGTTGGAACTCCATTTGAAATTTACGAAAGCCCGGCGACACAATTTGTAGCGCAATTCATAGGAGAAACAAACCTTTTTGAAAGCACAGTTGTTTCCTGCGAGCCGCACAAGAATTCAAAGGGAGAAGACGAATTCAATGTAACGCTGAATACTCCGGTTCTTGGACTTCAGGCTAAGCTCAAGGGCGAAACTCAGGCGATGCGCGAAGAAGACAAAAATATTCTTGTTACAGACTACGACCACACAGATCCGGGACAGAAAGTCTGCTTTACAATCCGACCGGAAAAAATCCGCATAACGCTTGAAGAGCCGAACGTAGGCGGAAGAAAAGACATCAATGTTTTTAAAGGAATTGTAGAAGAGCCAGTTTACACAGGATTTCAGTCTAAATTCTATGTGCGCCTTGAAAACGGAGCAATCATAAAAGTATTTAAGCAGCACACAAACTATCTTGATGACGGTCCGGAAATCGCCTGGAAAGATGAGGTTTTTGTTTCATGGTCAGCAGACGATGGCTACATTGTTGAGGACATAAACACATGAAAAGCAAGCAGGAAAATAAAGAGCATAAAAGCTTTCAGCTCAGGCTGGCTTCAAAAGCTTATGGCGCAAAATACAAGAAGGCAAATCCCGGTCCTGCTTATGCCTGGCCAATGGGAGCTTGGTTTTCACTTTTCTTTATTGTGCCTCTGATTATAATTGTGTGCTACTCGTTTTTAAAGCGCGATGTTTACGGCGGAGTTACAAGGGAATTTTCACTTAAAGCCTACGAGCAGATGCTGAGTCCGGCTTACGGTCTTATATTTTTGCGCACACTTTGGATTACAATAATCGCCACAGCAGTTACAATTCTCATTTCACTTCCGTGCGGATATGCGATGGCAAGGAGCAAGCACCAGACTCTTCTTTTGATTCTTGTCATTGTTCCGTTTTTAACAAACAGCCTAATAAGAATTTTCGCCTGGATTACAATTCTTGGAGACAACGGACTTTTCAACCAGTTGCTTTCAAATTTACACGACATTATTTGCAAGGTAACTGGCTCAACAAAAGAATTTCTTCCGCATAAATTTATGTTTACGCGCGAGGCTGTTATTCTTGTAAGCATTTATATGTACTTGCCTTATGCGATTCTTCCAGTTTTTACGGCGGTAGACAGATTCGATTTTACACTGCTTGAAGCCGCACGGGATCTTGGCGCAACAAAAATGCAGTCCATGTTTAAAGTTCTGATTCCCGGAATCAAAAGCGGAATCTTGAGCGCGATAATTTTTACGTTTATTCCGATTTTTGGAACATACACAGTTCCGCAGCTTGTAGGCGGAAAAGACAGCTATATGCTCGGAAACATTATTGTTGACCAAGTTCAGAAAGTACGAAACTGGCCTCTGGCTTCTGCATTCAGCCTTGTAATTACAGTTATAAGCATGGCGGGCGTTCTGCTCATGCTTTCAACAGGAAAAAAAGAAGCGGATATGAACAAAAAACTGAACAAAGAAGACACAACATCAAGCATTGCCGAAAGTATTTCCAAAGCCAGTCTCAAAGGAAGCAAATGAAAAATCCGATTTTATTACTGAACAAAAAATACAAGTCGATTCCCAAAAGCGAGTCAAACAGGCACGCAAAACGCCAATGGAAAAAACGCAATCCTAGATTCAGTCTGTCAAATACAGTGCTGTGCCTTTCGATTTTATTTTTGTTTTTACCGCTGTTTGTAATTGTGTTTTTCTCATTCAACGAGTCAAAAGACACAACTTTTACAAATTTCTCGTTCATCTGGTACCAAAAGCTCATATTCAGCTCAAAACCTTTATGGCACGCGCTTTTGAACAGTTTTATTGTAGCCTTAACTTCCGCAATTACAGCAACTGTGCTTGGAACTTTGGCGGCAATCGGAATCAGCTGGTACAAGTTCTTCGGAAAATCCTACATTCAGTCAATCAGCTTTTTACCGATGGTTCTACCGGAAGTTATCATGGGAATTTCGCTCCTGATTTTTTTTAGCGGAATAAAACTTTCGCTCGGACTTTTTACAATTTTTATTGCGCACACAACATTCTGTCTTCCGTTCGTTTATCTTATGGTAAGCGCGAGAATCGACGAATTTGACTATTCAATTATAGAAGCAAGCCACGACTTGGGTGCAAACGAATTTCAGACGCTTACAAAAGTAATTGTTCCCGCAATCATGCCTGGAATTATTTCAGGCTTTATGATGAGCATAACAATGTCACTTGAAGATTACGTTATAACAGCTCTTGTTTCAGGGCCGGGAAGCACTACACTTCCGCTTTACGTTTATTCGCTTATAAGATTCGGTGTAAGTCCTGTAATCAATTCGCTTTCGTTTGTGCTGATTCTTATAATCTGCATCATTGCAATTCTGCTTAGAAGCCGCCTTAAAACATTTGCGGCATCAAGATAATCCATTCTGTAAAAAAAAGCAAAGCTGGTTTCAATACCGACCGTACACAGGAGTTTATATGAAAAAAAGAGTTTGTTCAATTATTTCAGCTTTTATTGCAGTTGCCTCTGTTTCATTTTTTTCATGCAAAGAAGAAAATGAAGTCTACCTTTACAACTGGACTTACTACACACCAGATGAAGTTTTGCGCGACTTTGAAAAAGAATTCAACTGCACTGTAAAAGTAGACAGCTACGCTTCAAATGAAGAAATGTATGCAAAATTAAGAGCCGGAGCAAAAGGATACGACATAGTTGTTCCATCCCAGGATTACTGCTCAATTATGATTAAGCAGGGAATGTTCCGAGAGCTTGACCAGAGCAAGATGACAAACAAAAGCCATATAAATCCGCTTGTATTTGAAAAGGCAGATTACGATCCGCAAATGAAATATTGCGTTCCATATTATCTTGGAGCCGCCGGAATCGCCGTGAACAAGACAAAAGTTTCCACGGATTATGAAAAAACTTGGAACATTTTTGCAGATAAGCAGTTTGCAGGGCACGCCACAATGATGGACGATATGCGCGAAGTTATCGGGGATGCTCTTACAACTCTTGGCTACAGCATAAATACAGTTAACCAGAACGAACTGAAAGAAGCTTCGGACTACATAATAAAAAACTGGAAGCCAAACCTCGTAAAGTTCGACGCTGAAGGATTCGGAAAGTCATTTGCATCCGGCGATTTCTGGCTTTGTCAAGGATATGCGGAAGTTGTATTTGGTGAAGTCCCAGAAGACAAATGGGAAGAAACAATCGACTTCTTTATTCCAGCGGAAGGCGGACCTTCTTACCTTGACAGCATGTGCATCTTGAAAGACGCGCCTCACTACGATCTTGCCAATGAATTTGTAAACTATATTCATCGCCCTGAAGTATATGCTAAATTCCTTGACGCATTCCACTTTCCTTGCTTTGTGAATAAAGATGCCGCCCAGTACATGACAACAAAAACAATGTATGAGGCAGACCAAATGTCAAACTGCGTTCTAAAGGAAGACCTTGGCGAAGACTTGGACAAATACAACGAGCTTTGGCAGGAAATAAGATTCACTGAATAATATGAAAATCATTGCTAAAAAAACAAGCCTCAATGGGCACATTCAAGTTCCAGGCTCTAAGTCGCATACAATCAGAGCACTTTTACTTGCATCCCTTGCAGAAGGAACTTCATATATACGAAATCCACTTCCAAGCGCAGACTGTCTTAGCGCAAGCCGCGCAGTTCCGCTTATGGGCGCAAAAATAGAACTGGAAAAAGACTCTGTAAAAATCGGACAAACCTGGACAGTTCAAGGAGCAGGAAGCAAAATCCACTTGCCAAGCAATATTGTTGACGTAGGAAATTCCGGCTCGCTGCTTTACTTTATGTCGCCAATCGCAGCCACATTTGAAGGCTGGAGCGTGTTCACTGGGGACGAAAGCATAAGAAAACGCCCCGTAAGCCACGTTGTAGACGCATTAAGACAACTTGGAGCGCAGGCATTCACTGCGGAAGAAAAAAGCGGAACTTGCCCGATGCTCATAAAAGGTCCTATAAATGCAAGCAACACAGTAAAAACAGGCGGCGAGCTTAGCCAGTATGTTTCCGGAATGATGATGGCGGCTTGCAGGCTGAACGGAACTCTCAAAATCGAACTTTCAAATCCAAAGGAAACACCATACCTTTACATGACACAAAAGTGGCTTGAAAGCTGCGGAGTAAAAGTCAGAATGTCAGAGGACTTTAAGCACATCGAAGTTGACGGTCCTGTAAAAATCAAGGCATTCGACAAAGCAATTCCAAGCGACTGGGAAGCTGTGGCATTTCCGCTGATTGCAGCCTTAATCACAGACAGCGAGCTTGTAATTAACAACGTGGACTTAAGCGGAACACAGGGCGATGAAGCAATAGTCGAAGTTCTAAAATCCCTTGGAGCAGACATTGAGCTTGACAAACAAATCTGCTCGCTCAAAGTGCACGGCGGAACAAAAGCAAGCAACGGAACAGGAAGACTTTCCACGGAACTTCTAAAAAACAAGGAGCTTCACGTAAATCTTTCTGGATTTCCTGACGCAGTTTGTGCTCTTGCCGCAGTTTCGTGCTTTGTGGAAGGAACTGTTTTTATTGAAGACATTGGCGTTTGCCGCAGAAAGGAAACAGACCGCATAAAAGTTCTAAAAAGCGAGCTTGAAAAACTGGGCGCGCAAGTAGAAGAAGGCGAAGATTTTCTGGTTATCAAGGGACATTCTCCAGTTCTTGCTGACGGAAAGCCAAACCCGGAATTTGTCCTGCACGGCGCGGAAGTTGAAAGCTACTTTGACCACAGAGTTGCAATGAGCCTTGCCTGCCTAGGACTTGGATTAAAAGAAGGTCAAGAAATAAAAGTAAAAGACGCAGAATGTTGCTCTGTAAGCTTTCCTGAATTCTTTGAAGCCATGAACAAAATAGGAGCCGGATTTACAAAAGCCTAAATGACAGCAAAAAAAAGACTGTCTTGAAACTGTTTTACTTGCTATTTTCACGGCCTTCAACAAGCCGAACTCTCCAGTCGTATTCTTTTTGCTCGTCTTCAATTTCCTGCTTGCGAAATAACTTTGACAATTCTTCAATAACTGGAGCAATATTTATCACAGCATCCACAATGCAAGGCTCAAAGTGGCTTCCGCTTGATTCCTTAAAAATTTCAATTGTTCGCTCAATAGAAAACGGCTGTTTATAAGGTCTTCAACTTAAAAGAGCGTCAAGAACATCGGCAGCAGACATTATTCGGACGCAAAGAGGAATTTCATTTCCAGAAAGTCCATTCGGATAGCCGCTTCCGTCGTATTTTTCATGGTGGCAATAAGCCATCTGTTCCGCAACAATGTTGAACCACCCTCTGTTTATCATAGGCAAAAGCTGCACAAGCCTTTTACCTTCAGCAGGATGAGCTTTCATCATTTGAAATTCTTCGTAAGTATATTTTCCGGGCTTGTTAAGAATGCTGTCTGGAATGTGAACTTTGCCAATGTCGTGCAAGTTTGCCGCGGCGGAATAAACAGAAATTGCCTGCTCCGTCAGAATTTCATTGTAATGTCCCTCCTTTACAAGTTCCCTGGAAATAAGCTCCACATATTTAACAGTATGGCGAACATGGTGGCCTGTAAAAAGCTCGTGGCTTTCAAGCATTCTTGGAATAAATTCCATAATCTTCATCTGAGTATCTTTCAGCTGAAAAGCCTTTGTAAGCGCGCGGCTAAGAGTGGAATGGCTTCTTTTGGAAAGTGCAACCGCAATAATGTAGGAAAAAACAAATTCAATTGTAAATCCTGCGCTCTGTGAAAAAAAGTAAAAGCTTTCAGTTGTGTTAAAGCTGACGCACATAATTTTTGCGCGGAAATAAACTGAAAAAATCATAAGAACATAGCAGACAAGCGCAATGCATCTTGTAAGAACAGCATTGTAATAAAGGCAGCTAAGAAAAACTACAAGCGCATAGGAAATATTTATTCCAATATGTCCGTTTGTTCCCATGTATGCCAAAATTGCCGCCATAACGCACAGTCCAAACACCATGGGAATTCTGTGCCATCGTAAAACATAGACAAAAATGCTCTGAATAATAGAAAATAAAGCTATGACGATTCCAAGTATAATTGAATATGAATAGGGAATTTCAAAAATGCCAATCTTGCTGATAACAATAAAAAGAGGCGCAAGAACATTTCCAAGCAGCAAAATGCCAGTTGTAAGCCTGTTGACACTTTCAATATTTTCAGCGAAAAACTCTTCGTCTTCAACCGGCACAGAAAACTCCCTTCACTCTCCCAGAAAGAAAAAATCCGACTTATTAGAAACAATTTCAAGATTAAATACTCAGCCGTCATTCCCGTGCAATGGACACGGGAATCTATAGATTATCGAATAAAGATGATAATGACAGTAAACAATGAAACTTTATAAATTATAAAAATATTCCAAGTAAAAATCAACATATCAAATCGGCACGTCAGGGCAAACGCATTATAAATAATTTAAGTAAAGTTTGCGCGAAGGAACGGTTCCTGAGGCAAAAACACTCTGATTGTTGCGCCCACGTGAGCGGGCAATTCTATAGTTACTTTGCAACAATCAGAGTGTAGCGCATTATTGCGCGATTTTGAACCAGTAAACCGTGTCTGGGAGCCAGTTTTATGCTGAATACATTTATAATGCGCTTGCCCTGTTGGCACGTCATAAACCGAAAAAAATAATACACATTGAACGCTGGTTGTTTTTATGATATTATTATAAAATTACAATAAAAGGGGTCTTACTTTGATTTACTATCTTGGCGGCTTGCTGAAAAACTTTTGGGGACCAGCTAGACTTTTTCAGTCATATACAGTTCTGATTGCGCTTGCACTTTACATAGGATTTTTTCTTTCCAAAGTATTAATTCCAAAATTCTACAAATATCTTCCGAGCGACAGAGGAAGAGAATTCACATTGACAAAAGAAGTTGCAAAAGGAAAACCCACAGGTTCCGGAGTTGTGTTCATAACAATATTTGTAATTCTCTGTTTTATAATCGTTCCGCTGGATTATCTTCAGTCTGGAATTCTTGCGCTTACTTGGCTTATGATGCTTACAGGATTTTTGGATGACAGAAGCTTAAAAGGCTGGGGAGAATACAGAAAGGCATTTTTAGATTTTGTGATTGCAGTAGCGGCGGCATTTCTTTTAATGCATTATCTTTCTCAGACTTCTCCAGACGGAAGACTCAGATTTTGGTTCCCATTTTTTTCAACTACGATTCATATTCCGTGCTGGCTTTACGTTGCAATAACAGTAATCATGCTTTGGATGTCTGTAAACACAACAAACTGCACAGACGGAGTAGACGGATTAAGTTCAACTCTGGTTCTGATTGCGCTTTTGACTATGGGCGCGCTATTTTATATCGTGCTTGGCCATGTTGACATTTCAACATACCTTCTTGTTCCGCATTTAAAAGACGGAGCTTCCTGGGCAATAATAACATTCTGCCTTGCCGGAGTTCTTATGGGATACTTGTGGCACAATGCGTTTCCAAGCTCAGTTCTTATGGGAGACGCAGGTTCACGCGCGCTGGGATTTTTTATCGGCGTATGCGTAATGGTAAGCGGAAATCCATTTTTATTCCTTGCAACTTCTTCAATTATTTTTGTAAACGGCGGTGTAGGACTTTTAAAAGTCGCTCTCAAAAGATTCTTCCACATTTCAATTTTTGAAACAGTAAGATTTCCGCTGCACGACCACATGAGAAAAAACAAAGGCTGGTCGCCAACACAAGTGCTTATCAAGTTTATGATAATTCAGCTTTTAATAACTGTAGCAATGCTCGGAATATTCTTTAAAATCAGATAAGGAGGTAAGATAAAAACTGCCGAAAATAGTGTCAGTTTTTATCTTTTCAAGTTTGTGCTACAAACTTGTTATCAACTGCAATTTCTCACTTCGTTGCGAAATTGCGTAAAAAATCAAATCGAAAGTTGAAACTTTCTCATTGACTTTTTATAGGAGAATTTCACTTCTTAATAAAAACAGCGCATTTTCAAAACCACATATAACACACAAAACAAAGCGAGGAAGATTATGGAAAAAGAATCAAAAGTTTTTTTTACAGATTTCCGTGTAACTCAGGACGGAGGAATTGAGGCAAAACTGAAAAAACTCTGCAAGAAAGCCGGAATTGAGCAGATTGATTTTCACGGAAAATTCACCGCTATAAAGCTTCACTTCGGAGAGGACGGAAACCTTTCATTCCTGCGTCCGGATTACGCAAGAGCCGTCGCAGAACTTGTAAAGGAACTTGGCGGAAAACCATTTCTTACGGACTGCAACACTTTGTATCCGGGCTACAGAAAAAATGCCCTTGACCATCTTGACTGCGCGCAAAAACACGGATTTTCTCCAGTAACAACTGGCTGCCAGATAATAATCGGAGACGGACTTAAAGGCACTGATGAAGTGGACGTTCCTATTGTAAACGGAGAATATTGCAAAGTTGCCCACATCGGAAGAGCTGTAATGGACGCTGACATTTTTATAAGCCTTTCGCATTTTAAAGGGCACGAGGCAACTGGATTCGGCGGAGCAATAAAAAACATAGGAATGGGCTGTGGAAGCCGCGCTGGAAAAATGGATCAGCACAATACAGGAAAACCGAAAGTAAATCAGGAAGCCTGCAAAGGCTGCCGTTTGTGCTCAAAGGAATGCGGTTCTGACGCAATCACCTACGAAAACAAAAAAGCCTTTATAAACCAAGAGCTTTGCAAAGGCTGCGGAAGATGTATTGGCGCCTGCAACTTTGACGCAATCTACAATCCGAACTGGAACGCAAATGAAGACCTTGACTGCAAAATGGCTGAATACACTCAGGCAGTATGCTACGGAAGACCTTGTTTCCACATAAACATAATCCGCGATGTAAGCCTTTGGTGCGACTGCCGTGCTTTTAATGACGCGCCTCTTATTCCAAACCTTGGAATGGCTGCAAGTTTTGACCCGGTTGCGCTGGACCAGTCCTGCTCGGATTTATGTTGTCAAGCCGCAAGATTTGAAAACTCGCAAATTGCAGACAACATAAAAAAAGGACTCAAGCCAACTAAAGACCTTTGGAAAGATTCCACGCCCGAATCAGTTTGGGATATGTCGTTAATCCACAGTGAAAAAATCGGTCTTGGAAGCCGCAAGTACAAACTAGAAAAATTTTAAGGTCTTTTATAAATCTCTACAAAATCCCTAATCAGGAGAGTGTAATAAAAATTTTGCCTAACATAGCGTCAAAGTTTTTATTCACAAGTTTGCGTTGCAAACTTTCTTATTAACTGCAATTTCTCACTTTGTTGCGAAATTGTGCTAAAAAGTCAAATCGAAAATTGATATTTTCTCATTGACTTTTTATGGGAGGAAAATTATGGAAAAGAAGAACATTGGAATTATCCAGCATCTTTATTTAGCAGGAATGGCAATTTGCGCCATTGGATTTTTGTGTCCGCTGTTCAAGGCTTTGGGGCAGACAGCAAACGGATTCAGCCTTATTTCAAAAGATTTTTCTGTAATAAGCGCAGGAATTCTTTTGATTTTTATCGGAGCTGCGGCAGGAGCAGTTCTTTGCTTTATAAAAATAAAAAACGTAAAGCTCTTTAAACTGATTGCCCTTGCAGCAAGCATTTCGGGCGGAATAATTCTTGCATTGCAGATGAACAACAGCGCGCTTTCACGTCTTATTGGAAAAGAATTTTTAAAGCACGCAACATTTGGATTTTACATGATAATTGCCGGCTGGATTATTGCAATTGCAGGATTTACAAAAACAAAATAAGTTGACTTTAACTTCTTCGGGATAATTGCCCGAAGATATTTTCAGCTTATATTTTTGAAACGCTTGCAAAGTCTACAGAACTTTTTTATATTCTATATACAAACATTGCATACAAAATATGCAAATCAGGGAAGGAAAAATCTTCAATGTATAAGAAGCTGTTTTCAAAACACATCTGGCTTTTGAAAGGCTAATATACGCAAAATAAAAATATACGGAGGATATATGGAAGACATCGCAAGAGCCTGTTTTGTTATAGACGGAAATTATACAAGAAAAGGCTTTTCACATTTGGCCCAAGACGGAATTGACGGAAATTATTACTCAATAAATTTTGCAGCTCTTACAGAATACACGGCTTCACTTATTGAAGCAGAAACCGGAACAAGATGCGTGTTCTCAGATAAAAAAGTGTTCATGGGAACAAATGCGGAATTTGACCGCGAAAACCAGAAATTCTACAGGGCACTTGATGAAGCCGGATTTCAGCGCAACACATTCAACTTGCGCTCGCAGGAAAGCTCAAACGGAAGACTTCCCACTTTAAAAGAAGATGCTGTGGACACAACAATCGTATTCAACACGGCAAAAGAATTCTACACAAAAAGCCGCGATGAACGGTTCGACACGCTTGTTCTTTATGCAGGAGACGGAGATCTTTCAGTTCTTGTTTCGGGGCTTAAAGCGGAAGGCGTACGAGTGTTTGTTATCTACTATGATTTTAAAACACCAGTTTCCATTACAAGAGCTTCGCAGAATTTGCTTGAAACAGCAGACAAGGCAATCAGCATTTCAAGCCTTCTTGATGAACGAGTTTCCCAGCAGATAAAATCAATCTTTACAAAAATAGATGCGCCGGAACAAACATTCCAAGTTCACTACAAGCCGGGAGCTAGGAGCGCATTTGAAACGGCAACTCAGCCTTTTGTCTTGTCTGAAAAACTCATCATAGAAGGAATTTCAAACTGCCGAAAAGACGATGACGGCTGGGCGCTTGTTGCTCAACTTGGAAAATCAATTGAATACAAAATGGGCGCAAAGCTTCCGTTTGGGACAAAACTCCGTGCAGAACTTGCAAGATACCCGAAAACTTTTGAAACAAAAGAAGTGCCGGCATTCAGTGTAAGAATAAAACCAGCAGCATTGCAACATAAAAACTGATTAAAAAATCACAACCGAGGTTATTATGAAAAAAAGATTTTTTTTTGTTCTATTTACAATTTTTATTTCTACATTTTTGTTCTGCAAGTCTTCACCAGCAAAAAAAACTAAGCCGGTAAATTCGACTTCTACCACAAGAAAAACTTCCAGCCCTTCAAACAGCAAAAAAAGAGTTCAGCAAAAAACACAAGGAAATGCCAAAAGCAAACAAAACTCCAGCAATACTTCAAACGCTAAAGCAAAAAGCAAAAATTCTTTATGGAACATTAAACCGCTTGACACCGCAAGAAATGTTGATTACCTGAGCGATTTTGAAAAAAATGTAATTCTGGAAATGAACAAGGCAAGAACAAATCCGAAGCAATACGCTGATTTATATATTGTTCCAAGGCTGGAAAATTTCGATGGATATAACTATATAGAAAAAAGAATGTCGGCGGCAGGTCCATATAACTGGACAATCCGCACACAAGAAGGTCCTGCGGCTGTAAAAGAATGCATAAAATATATGTACGAACAAACTCCACGCCCGCCACTTAAACCATCTAAAGAACTTACACAAGCTGCAAGAGATCATGCAGAAAGCCAAGTGGTTACCGACCAGCTTGGGCACACAGGAGTTGACGGCTCGACACCATCTGAAAGAATGCAAAACTACGGCATATTTATGGCAACGGCTGAAAATATATTTTATTGCGTAGACACAGCAAGAAATACGGTTGTAAAATTTTTAATTGACGATGGAGTAGATTCACGCGGACACAGGAAAAATATTATGAACAGAAAATACAATATAGCCGGTGTAGGATATGCTGAATGCGAAGAGAACAGAAGAGATGAATGTGTAATCGACTTTGCACAAAGCTATATGGAAAAGTAAAAGGGGTGAATTTCCTCGGACTTTGTATAGAAAAGATGATAAGGAGCTGTCCAACAAGTTCTCATTATCATACTTGATACTGCGTGTTTTCATAGCAAACTCGGTTAGCAATCTTTAAATGATTGCAATATATATTAGATTTTAGGGGCAAGACCAAAAATAACAGAAAAGATACTTTTGGGACAGCCCCTTTGTTTTTTTAAGAATTTTCCTTGTAGGTTTCTGCAATGATTTTGATTCCGTCTTCAAGCTCATCATCGGGGCGCGCATAATTTATTCTTATGCACTTTGAATAATGCGGATGATTTTTAAATGCGACTCCATTTCCGAAGAAAAAATATTCACCCGGAACAACGACAACCCCCTGCTCTTTTAGTTTTTTGTAAAGCTCCTTCGTTGTGATTTTTAGTTTTCGCATTAAAATCCACAGGAAAATCGAGCCTTCACCTTTATGAACGGCATAATCAGTTCCCGCAAAATATTTATGCACAAGACTCTGGGCAAATTTATTTTTCTTTTCATAATACGGACGCACAAAGTTTGAAGCAGCCTCAATCAGTTTTCCACTTTCGATTAGATTAGAAGCAATCGCCTGGCCAAGACTTCCCGAAGCAAGCGCGATTATAGAATTCAAATTTGAAAGAGCTGTAACAATTTCTTTTCTGGCAATTATAATTCCAGTGCGCAAACTTGGAAGACCTATTTTTGAAAGGCTCATGCTAAGAATTACATTTTCATTCCAAAAAGGTTTTGCATCGTTGAAAATTATATGCGGCCACGGAAGTCCATAAGCGTTGTCAATAATCAGCGGAATAGAATGTTTTTGCGCAAGAGCAGACATCCGTGTAATTTCTTCATCGGTAAGAACATTTCCGGTTGGATTTGTGGGGCGGCTTACACAAAGGGCTGCAATGCTACTGTCCTTGTCAAGGCGTTCTTCAAGTTTTTCAAAGTCAACAAAATATTTAAAAGTGTTGTCGCTGTATTCTTCAAAGCGTGAAGGAATGCTTTCAAAAGTCTCATTTTCAATTCCATGGTCCGCATATCCAACATATTCCGGCACAAGCGGAAATAGAATTTTCTTTTTAGTTTTTTTTCCATCTGGCGAAGTGAATGTTCCAGAAAGAAGATTGAAAAGATAAAAGCATGCGCTTTGGCTTCCGTTGCACACAGCGATATTTTCTGGCTTTACATTCCATCCTAAGTTCTTTGAAAAAAAAGTTGCGACAGAATTTATAAACGCATTTTTTCCCTGCGGACCATCGTATTTTCCAATCAAATCTTCAAATGCACGGTCGTCTTTCATTATGAGTTCCATTTCAGCGCGGTACATTTTTTCAAGTTCTGGAATCTGCGCAGGGTTTCCTCCTCCAAGTGCGCAAATTTTTTTTCCTTTAGGAAGAGGCGCACCCAAGTCTTCCATCAATTGCAAAATTCCAGACTCTCCCGTAAGTTTTTTTCCAAAATCTGAAAACATTTTTTATCCTCGTTGTTTTTTATGAAAGTTGATTTGCTTCTTGCGCTGAAAGCTCCTGCTTTTTCTTTGCAGCTGCTGCTTTCTTTTTTTTCTTGCTGAGTTTTAATGAAATAGTTCCGTCAATGCAATCCACGGAAACTGTTTCGCCTTCCTCATTTTCATTTTGCAAAAGAAGATTTGCAAGAGGATCTTCAATTTCTTTTTGAAGCAGACGACGCATCGGGCGCGCTCCCATTGAAGGTTCGTAGCCGTGTTCCACAAGATATTCTTTGGCTTTAGTCTTAAGCACAAGTGAAATTGATTTTTCATCAAGACGATCTTCAAGCTCTTTAATTTGAATTTCGAGTATGGACGCAATTTGTTTTTTTGAAAGCGCATCGAAAACTATCACATCGTCAATTCGATTAAGAAGTTCAGGCGACATGATTTTTTTGAGTTCTTCCATTGCGCTGGATTTTATTTCGCTGTATGGAACAATTCCTTCTTTTGCTGTGGAAAATCCCATTTTGCTTTCCGCAGTAATTTCTCTTGCGCCCGCATTGCTGGTCATAATGATAACTGTATTTTTGAAGCTCACGGTATGACCAAGGTTATCTTTTAATTCGCCCTCTTCAAGTAGCTGAAGCAAAAGATTGTAAATGTCGTGGTGAGCTTTTTCAATTTCATCAAGAAGCACAACTGAATACGGGTGTTGCCGAACTTGTTCCGTAAGCAATCCGCCTTCTTCATAGCCGATGTATCCCGGAGGCGCTCCAACAAGTCGAGATGCGTTTTGCTTTTCCATGTAGTCGCTCATGTCTACACGAATCAATGCTTCTTCTGTTCCAAAAAGAAATTTTGCAAGCGACTTTGCAAGCTGAGTTTTTCCAACGCCAGTAGGACCAAGAAAAATAAAAGAACCTACAGGACGTTTATGCGAAGAAATGCCGGCTTTGCTTCTGCGGACTGCGCTACAAATCGAGGCAACGGCTTCGTCCTGTCCCACAACTTCTTCGTGCAGAATTTTTTCCATATTCAAAAGCCGGCCAGATTTTCCTTCATCCAATTTTGAAACATCGATTCCGGAAATCTCACTTATAATCTTGCAGACATCTTCCGCGCAGACACGGCGTTTTTTTGCGGCGTCAGAAGATTTCCATTTGCGGTTTAAATCATCTATTCTTGAGCGCAGCAAATTTATGTGGTCTCTGATATACGCAGCTTTTTCATATTCTTGGGAAGCAACAAGCTCACGTTTCTGCTCATTATATCTTGCATACTCTGATTCAAGCTTATCCAATTCCTCCGGACGAACATCTTCCTGCATTTTTTTCGCAGCTCCGGCTTCATCAAGAATATCAATTGCTTTGTCTGGCAAAAATCGTTCAGAAATATATCGCTTGCTATATTTTACAATAATCGGAATCACATCATCTTCATAAATAACATGGTGAAATTCCTCATAATATTTTTTCAGTCCCAAAAGTATTTCTTGCGTTTCATATTCGGAAGGCTCTTCAACTTTTACAGTCTGAAATCTTCTTGCAAGCGCGGAATCTTTCTCAAAATATTTTCGGTATTCCTTCGTCGTAGTCGCTCCAATCATCTGAAGCTCACCGCGGCTTAGAGCAGGCTTTATCATGTTGCTTGCATCCATTGAACCTTCTGGTCCTCCAGCACCAATTATAGTATGAAGCTCATCAACAAAAAGAATAATATTTTTTGATTCCTTGATTTCTTTCATTACACGCTTAAGCCGCTCTTCAAATTCGCCGCGATATTTTGTTCCGGCAATCATTGCAGCCAAATCAAGCTGAAGAATTTTTTTTCCAAAAAGATTAGCAGGAACATTTCCATTTGCAATGCGCTGTGCAAGAGACTCTGCTATTGCAGTTTTTCCAACGCCCGGCTCTCCAACAAGAACCGGATTATTTTTTGTGCGGCGGCTTAAAATCTGAATTGTGCGTAAAACTTCTTTTTCACGACCAACAACAGGATCTAAGTTTCCGTCCTTTGCATCTTGCGTCAAGTCTCTTGAAAACTGTGCAAGAATTCCAGACTGCTTTTGTTTTCTTTGTACGCTTCCGTCCGCCATAAAAGGAACTGGAGTTTCCTGCGCAAAATTTCCGCCTGAAAAATTTCTTGGATCTTTTACAGCAGAAGAAGGAATTTTCCGCTGAATATCCGCAATCGTTTTTTTCACTTGCTCAATAGAAATCCCTGCGCGCTTTAAATATGCCCACAAAAGGGAACGCTCCTCTGTAGCCGCGGCAAACAAAAGATGCTCGGTTCCAACATAGTTGCATTGCATTGTTTTTGCATCGAATGCCGCTTGATTTAAAAAACGTTCTGTGCGATCAGAATTTGGAATCGTCTTTAATTCAGTATCTGGAAAACGAGAAGGCAAGCTTTGTTCAATCGCAAGCTGAAGAGTAAGAACATTTATTCTAAGCTGCTGAAGCACAACGTATCCAAGTCCTTCCGCAGATTTTAAAAGCGCAAGTATAATATGTTCCGGATCAATCTGCCGGCTTCCTAAAAAATAAGCTTCATCTTGAGCAAGCGCAACCAAAATTCGCTGTGCCCTAGGAGAAAAATTTTCGTACATATAGGAACCTCACTTTTCAATATTTTCAAAAGCTTCCTGCAAAATCAAAGCTCTAAGCCGTTCAATTTTACGCGGACGGTTGTCCTGAATATCTTTTTCAAATTTAAATTTTCCGTTGTCAAGAACATATTCAAGATGCCCTTCCTGAACTCTGTAAAGCAAAGCATGCAAGTCCGAGTCTTCAATTCCACAAAAAACTCCAATATCCTTGCCGAACTTTACTCCGCTTATAATGTCGATAGCTTCTCTAAGCGAAATAAAAAAACTGCTCTTTGCCAAAGCCAACGAACGAAGCGCATAATTTGAAATTTCTGTTATATGCTGGGCCTTGCAAGTTTTTCGTGCCGCTCTTTCTTCCTTTAAAATATTTTGAACAGCACATTGAATCGAAGCAATCTGATCGAACTCGCTTCCGCCCGCTGAACTTTTCGGAACAACAATATAATAGCCGCCCAAAGAAGTTCCTTTTGTTCCAAATCCGCTCAAAGCATTTCCACCGCCAGAACCATAGCAAGCCAGCAAATTAAATCCATCGCCCGAAATATTTTTTACAATTGAATCAATTGAGCCAAGCAATGAGCAGGCAGGCAGATGAAGTTTTACAACAACAGAAAGTCCGCTTCCTGAATTTAAAACTGAATAAGTCAAATACCCAAATTCGTAGCTTGCGGCAAACTGAATTCTTTTTTGAAGCTCGTTGTCAATTTCATAAACTGAATTCGATGCGGCTTCAATTCCAAGTCCTGGAATAAAAGAAGAAATTTTCAAATGATCGTCAGCGTTTACAGTACAAGAAATTTTTCCATCATTGCGAAGAACAAGTCCAGTTTTTTTTCCTTTTGAATCGAAAAGAATTCCGCGCTCATGCATTATTTTGTTTCCAATGCCATCAAGTTTGCAAACAGAAATCGCCTGAAAATCTTCCGCATTCTTTAAAAAATTAAACGCATCAAAAACAATAGATTGAATGCGCTCACTTTCAGAATCATTCAGTTTATCTGGAAAAGGAAAGTTTGCAAGATTTCTTGAAAGAGTCGCTCTGGTTGCAACAACAATATCTTGTTCCAGTCCTGCACAGGCATACCAAGCTCCAGAAACATCTTCTTTTGATTTTTTCATCATCAGCCGATTTCTCCACTAGAAATTTCCGCCGAACCTGAAACTGCACTTTTTTCAAGAGCCTTTAAATAATCTCTGTACATCGCAGCCTTTTCATAATCTTCCTTTTGAATAGCAATATTCAGTTTGTTCTGAAGAACAACTCTGTCATTTAAAACAGAACGCACAGAAGAAAGACGAGCCGGCATTGAGCCTTTAAATATTTCCTTTATTCCATTAGTTTCAAGAAAATGCCTTACATCATTTTTAAAAATCGCATAGCATTCCGGGCAACCAGTTTTTCCATTCCGGATTATTTCTTTCAATGAAGTTCCGCAAACAGGACAAAGTTTGTTTTCGCGCTCTGAAATTTTCTTTGAAACATTGGCAAGTTCTCTAAAAAGATTTCCGATTGAAGACTCTATGCTTTTTGGATCTGGAGAAATTCCGCGTTCCATTGCGCATTCGAGGCATATATTTATTTTCCGGCGCGAACCATCAGTTGTGGTTTGTTCCATAAAAATTACAGCTTCACGTTCGTGGCAAAAATCGCAAATCATACTTTTCCTCGTTTTTCAAATAGTGAGTGTACCATAAATTACATTTTACGCAAAGTATCAATAGGTTTCTCTTTTCCGGCTTTAACTGAAGGAATCAAAGAAACCAAAGCGGAAAGAAGAAGCGTGCATAAAACAACCGCGACAATTTCTTTTACAGGAATTTCTATTGGAATGTCTTGAAGATAATATGCCGGATCAAGCAAATGAAATTTTGCAATTTCATGCGAATCTCCAAAAGAAAATGCAAGCGAAAATTTTTCAAAAAAGTTTACACAAGATTCAATTGCGCTGATAATTCCATTTATGTTTACGGAAATTAAAAGTCCAATCGGAACACCAATCAAAATTCCTGCAAGGCCAATTGAAGCTCCTGTTAAAACAAATGAAAGAGCAATTCCATTTGGAGACGCGCCAACGCATTTTAAAAGCGCAATTTCTTTTTTGCGTTCCATTACAACTATCAAAACAGAAGAGCTTACACTTATGCTTGCGACAATCACAATCATAACCATAATTACAACTAGCAAAGCTTTTGTTGAAGCAAAGTTTTCAAGTTCAGACGCATTGACTTCTTTCCATGTTTCAACTCTGGAATCGGCAAACCCTTCATCTTGAAATGTAAAAGTTTGGACTCGCTCTGCAATAAAAGAAAGTTCTTCGGAAAAAGAATTTTCAGTTTCAATTCCAACAACAAATTCGCAAGATGATTTTGCAAGAGAATTAAAAGCCGCTTCAATTGGAATAAAAACCCAAAGCGAATCAAGTTCCTGATAACCGCTTGAAATTATTCCGCCGACTTTAAACTGCGCGACTTTTGGAACAAATCTTTTTCCTGCTGTATTCATGCTTATGATTTTTATATTGTCTCCAACATGAACTCCAAGCTGCTCGGAAATTTTTTCTCCAATAACAGCAGTTCTAAAATCAGGCAAATCAAGTCTTCCTTCAACAACTTTAAAAAGCAAAGAAAAATTTTTATCAGCAAAAAAAGTATCTTGTGGAATTCCTCTTACAAATGCACCGGATCTATAATTTTCTCCAGCAGCAAGAGCCATTCCTCGCACTTCCGGGAAAACTTTTTCCACGCCTTGAATATCCGCAAGCTTTTTTGATGCCAAAATAAAATTTTCGTATGAAGTCAAATACATTGAATTTTTATAAACTGAAACTGAAATGTCCCGTGAAAAAAGATTTATCATCCGGCTTGTCATTCCCTGAACCATTCCGTTTGTAACAACAAGCAGAACAACCATCGGAACAAGACTTATTCCAATGCAGGCAATGGCTCCGGTAAGACTTCTCTTTCCAATTCCAGAATCAGAACTTTGAGATTTTGAAAAAAATATTTTTTTTGCATACATCAAGCATGAACTAAAAGTCATATTTCAAGCTCCTGAAGCTGCCCGTTTTCTATAGAATATTTTATCTGTCCTTTTGAAGCAAGATTCATATCATGTGTAACAAGTATCAAAGTTTTTCCATATTTTTCCGAAAGTGAAAAAAGAAGATTGCCAACAGCCTCGGCATTTGCAGGATCAAGATTTCCTGTAGGCTCATCAGCCAAAATCAGTTCGGGATTATTCACAAGACTTCTTGCAACAGAAACTCTTTGCCGCTCTCCACCAGAAAGTTCAGAAGGCAAATGCGACATTCTTTCTTTTAAACCAACAGCACACAAAAGTTCTTCCGCTTTTTCCATTGCATGTTTTTTAGAAACGCCTGCCATAAATGCCGGAAGAAAAACGTTTTCCAACGCAGTAAAATCTTTTAAAAGATAATGAAACTGAAATATCATTCCAAGAAATTCGCGCCTGAATTTTACAAGCTGCTTTTCTGGCATTGAACTTACATTCATTCCGCCAACACAAACAGTTCCGCCGGTAGCCTTGTCCAACCCGCCGATTATATTCAGTAAAGTTGATTTTCCGCTTCCGCTTTTTCCAACAATCACACAAGTCTGTCCTTGCTTCAATTCCATGTTCAGTTTTTTTAAAATCGCAAGTTCCTCACTTGAAGTCTTATAAGTTTTTTCCAAATCTTTTATTGACAAAATAATATTCTGATTATTCATCGCGCAAAACCTCCGTTACAGTCATTCGCAAAATATTTCGGCTAGCAAGCCATGTTGCCGCAACCGATGAAAAAACTCCGAACAGAAAAATAAAAATAACTTCATGCAAAAAAATTCTCGTAGGAATTCTTGCGTAAATTGCAAACATTGGATTTTCCGAAACAAATTTTTCATATCCCGAATTAAAAATCATCGTAAAAAAATATTCGATTCCAAATTGAATTTTAGAAACCAAATTGAAAACTGTTTTCATATTCAACGAAATAAAAACACCAAGCAAAAGTCCTGTCACACCGCCCAAAATTCCCGTGAATATTCCCTGAACAACAAAAATGCTCTGCACATTTTTTTCAGAAGCTCCAAGCGCAGAAAGAACTGCAATTTCATTTTTACGTTCCAAGACAAGTTTCTTCATTGAATTAAAAATATTTATTGCGGCAACAACAAAAATCAAAAGCACAATAACAAACAGCGTATTTTTTTCCATGCGAAGAACTCCAAAGTAGCTTCGGTTGTATTCACGCCAGCCTACTGCTTTAGACTGCGGAAAAACATTTTTGAATTCTTTTATAAATGAAGAATCTTTTTGAGCTGAAGTTAATTTTATTCCATATTTTTCTTCCGCAGAATTTCCGAGAATCTTTTTTCCAGAATCAAAATTTATAAATGCAAACGAAGAATTTATTTCCGCATAGCCGCAATGAAAAATTCCTTTCACAACAAACTGCCGGTTTGTAGAAAGCAAACTCGTATCGCTTGAACCGCTAAGAGCCGCAATGTTCACTCTGCTTCCAATCCTAAGATTCAAATTGTACGCCAAAGTGCTACCCACAACAATTGAGTCCGCGCTAGACAAATTAAATTTTCCTGCAACAATTTTCAACTTGTCTTTAAATCCAAAATCAACTTCCATAATATTTTCTGGAACTGCACGGACAATTGAAGCACATTGCTTTTCTGAATTTCCAACCATAAGACCTTGCGCTTCATAAAATGGAAGCGCACAAATAACTTTTTTATTTTTATTGCACCAGTTTTCAAATAAATCACTTTGAATTTTAGATACCTGAACATGGTATGATGAAATTTCCATTATAGAATCTATAAATCCCATTTGAAACCCATTCATAACGCTCATTATAACAATCAAAGCCATCACTCCAAGCGCAATTCCCAATGCGGCTAAATATGAAGCAGCCGCAGTTCGACCTTTGCTATTTATTCTACTTATGCGACGGGCAACAAAGCATATCCACTTAAAATCTGATTTCAATTTAATCCTCATTAATTTTTTTAATTCACTTTTTCACCATTTATAAATTTTGTTTCCATAAATTTTCCATCGGGAAAATATACAGTTTCAACAAAATCATCGTCATTTTCATAGTTTATAGAAAATCTTAAATTTCCGTTTTCATAAAATTCAAAATCCGCATTTTCACTTTTGCCTGTATAACTATAAACATTTTTTTTTCTATAAATTTCTTTACCTTCTTTTTTTTTATCATAGAAAATTTCTTCATCAGACAAAATTCGGTTTTGCTTGTCATAAGAAAAGAAATTTTTTTTCACCAAAGTTTTTATTTCTGGCAAAGGATTTTCCTCTGTTGACTCTGGATTTTGAATATAACAATATTCCACAACATAAAGCGGAAGAAAATCCTTGCTGTATCGAATTTCATAGTTTTTTTTATTTTTTAAATCTTCTTTAGTTGAAAAAATATATTCGCCTGAATATTTCCAGTTTTCCTTTAAAATAATTTTTGAATCTGCAACAGTATTTTTATTTTCCCAGACAATTTTTTCAACAGGCTTATAATCTGCATTATATTTTACCATTGAAAACTGCTCTTCATTTACCGAAGTGCAGGAAAAATTTTCAAGTTCATTTGAAACACTTAAAAGTTCTTTGTCGAATTTAAAAAACACAAGTTTGCCAAAAGAATTTTTCAAATAAAATTCAGAATGATTTTTTTTCGGCTCCTCATAAAGTCCAAAATCAATTTCATCTGAATTTAAAAACTTTTCCAACGTCGTTTTCAATTCTTCAGTTTTTTCAAGGGTAATATTTCCTTTCATTGCATTGGAAATCAAAAACTGTTTTTCATTTATAACGGGAAACAAAAGATACAAAAAAAACAAAGCCTCAAAAAAAGACATCACTCTGTTCCAACAAAATCATCTAAATATTTTTTAGGATCAAAAGATTTTATATTCTCGTATTTTTCTCCAGTGCAGACAAACAGAACCGGAATATTTAAATCTTTTCCAATTGAAACAAGCGCGCCGCCTTTTGCAGTCGAATCATATTTTGTAAGAACAACAGCGTCAATTCCAACCGCATCATTAAAAACTTCTGCCTGCCTAACAGCGTTTTGTCCTGTTGTCGCGTCAATTACAAGAATTTTTTTGTAGCATCCTTCATCAGCTTTTGAAGCGCAGATTCTATCAATTTTTTTCAGCTCATTCACAAGATTTTCTTTGTTATGAAGACGACCAGCAGTGTCCGCAATTACAAGCCCACCATTGTTCGCCTTGCAAGCATCCGCCGCATCAAAAACAACTGCGCTTGGATCGCTTCCCATCTGATGCTTTACAACACGAAGCTTAAGTTTTTCCCCGTGCATGGAAAGCTGGTCAACCGCCGCCGCGCGAAAAGTGTCAGCCGCCGCCATAATCACATTGACATTTTTTTCGGAATACAATTTTGCCATTTTTGCAACTGTCGTAGTTTTTCCAACACCATTCACGCCAAGAACCATAAAAATATTTACTTTTCCATTTGAAGGTTCAATCGAAACTGGCTTTAAAAATTTCATCAGAATATTTTTCAACTCAACAGTAATTTCTTCTGGAGAAAATTTCTTTTCTTTTTTACAAAACGATTCAAGGTTATCAACAATTTCAACTGCGTTTTTTGCGCCCAAATCTCCTTCAATCAAAGCGTCAGTCAAATCTTCAAAAAAATCCTCAGAGAAATTTTTCTTTCCGCCAAGAAGATTTTTTAATTTTTCTGAAAATGAAATCTTCGCCATATTTTTAACTCCTAAAAAATTTACTCTTCTTGAATTTCAGTCCAAGCCGAATTTGAAATTTCAGATGAAGAAATTTCTTTTGCATTTGAAGGAAGCAAAGAATTTGCAGCGATAAGATAACGTGCAAGTTCAAAGCCAAAAAATCCAAGACACGCAAAAGTTATTCCGCTGGAAATAGTTCCGTAGCGTCTCCATTTTAAAACTTCGTCATAATCTTTTAAAGAACCACGATTGTAAGCATTTGTAACTGAATTATTTTTTCCAACTGAATACAAAGTAAACGGCACAGAAAGAACCAAAGCCGTATAGGCTCTATAGGCGGCAATTCTCCGCTTGTCAATATATTCCGAATGATTTACAGTTTTTCCTTTTACAGAAAGCCGGGCTTGATTTTTTTGCAAAATTTCAGGCACATAAAAAAAGAACAAGGCATTTTCATCTTGCGCGGATTTGAATTGTCCGATGACAGGAGTTCCATCAAAAGAAATTTCCGCAGAAAAATTTTCATCTGAAATTTCAGAAAGCAAATTGCTTCCAGAATATAGAAATCCATTTTCCAGATTTCTTTTCAATTCAATAGAGCCGGAAACTTCCGACTTGAGTTTCATGTTTCCCTGAAGCTTAAAAATTTTAGAGCCTTCAAAATCATAATTTATCGAACGCGGAATATATCCTTTTGCCTCAATTGTTATGGAATGATTTCCAGACGGAACAGAAATTTTTTCCGGCGGATTTTTATAAATATTTCCATCAACGGAAACTATCGCATTTTTAAAAACTTCCGGAGGCTGAATTTCAAAACAGATTTCAACAGGAAAACTGTTTACAATAATCGGAACAAAATAATTCGCGGCATTTTCCGCAACGGAAATATAACTCTTTAATGAACCAATTTCTGTAACCTGCCCAAGAATTTTTTTTCCCGGAAAATTATAAAGTGCGCAGGAAATAGAAAAATATTCGCCATAAACAATAATACTCCCGCTTATGAGTCCGTTTATTTTTGCAGCGACAACTTCATTTTCAAACTTGCGGCTCTCAATTCCAGAATCAAGAGCTTCCTTAGAAGGAGAAAAAAGTTCATAAGCGTTTTCTTTATAGAAAGAAACATTTTCATTTTGAGGCTTTGGAAGAACTGGAGATTTTTTTTTCACAAAAAGATTTTTAAATGGATTGAAAGGAAGCGGACTAAAACTTGTTTCTGTTTTTTCCTCTTGAGAAGAATTTGCATTTTTAAATTCTTCATAAAGCAGATGAGTTTTTTCCAAGTTCTCGTCAATCTGATTTTTTATTTCGTCAATTTTTTTTTCTTGGGCTGAAATTTTTTTTTGAATTCTTTTCTTGCTTCCAGACAAAAGAAAAATTGCATCACGCGTTTTTATTTCTTTTGAAAGCTGAAGAAACAAAGACTGGCGTTCAACAAGCAAATTATTCAAAGACCTGTCCAGCATTTCCTGCGGAGTTGTGTTGCGCGAAAGTCCTTCAGAAATTTTTTCCATTATAAGCTGCGGCATTATGGAAGACAAATCTTGCTCTGCGGAATTCAAATTCTTCCCGCTGTCAAAATCAAATTTTTGAGCAGCAAGAATCCAAGGCTCACAAAAAATATTCTCCGTCAGAAATAACAAAAGAGAAAAAATAAAAAAAAATCTTTTATATTTCCGAAAGAGAAAATTCATCTCTACAAATCATCTCCATCGTCATCTGATGAAGAAGGAAGATCTTTCCATTTTGCTGAAAGGAATTCATCCAAGAATCCGTCGATATCTCCATCCATTACGCCCTGAATATTTCCAACTGAATATTTTGTGCGGTGGTCTTTTACCATTGTGTAAGGCTGGAAAACATAAGAACGAATCTGGCTTCCAAAAGAAATGTCCTTTTTTTCACCTGCGAATTTTGAATTTTCCTTTTCGCGTTCTTCCTTGTAATATTCGTAAAGCCTTGACTTTAAAATGCTCATTGCAGATGCGCGGTTCATAAGCTGGCTACGCTCACTGTCGCAGGCAACAACAATTCCGGTTGGAATATGAGTAAAGCGGACTGCGGATTCAGTTTTGTTTACGTGCTGGCCGCCTTTTCCGCCAGAACGATAAGTGTCCACGCGCAAATCTTTTGGGTCGATATTAACTTCGATGCTGTCATCAAGAACTGGGAAAACATAAACAGAAGCAAACGAAGTGTGCCGCCTTGCATTTGCATCAAACGGACTTATGCGAACCAAGCGGTGAACTCCAGCCTCGCCCTTTGTATATCCATAAACATAAGGTCCTGAAATTTTCATGTTGATTGACTTGAGTCCGCCTTCAGCTTCTTCCTGCGAAAGAACTTCAACTTTATATCCATGACGTTCTGCCCATCTTTGGTACATACGGCTAAGCATAAAAGTCCAATCGCAAGCCTCGGTTCCGCCAGCGCCAGCATGAACAGAAAGAAAGCAGTCGTTCTTGTCAACTTCATCGCTAAGAAGATTTAAAATGCTTTGATGCTCATAATCGGCTTTTGCTTTTTCGTACTGCTCTTTTAATTCTGACTCAATGCTCTTGTCATTTTCTTCAAGTCCAAGTTCATACAAAGCCTCAAGATCATCAACACGCTGAACCAAATCCTGCCACGGCTCAATCCTGCCCTTTAAAAGCTTAATGTCATTCATTATTTTTGTAGCCTTGGCATTGTCGTCCCAAAATCCGGGAGCAGTTGTAAGAGCTTCTTTTTCAGCTATTTTTTTATTGATGTCATCAACGTCAAAGACGCCCCCAAACAGCCGAAACATCTGCCTTCAGCTGTGCGATAGGCTCCTGAAAATCCTCAATCATAATTATCCTCAATTTTTTAATTCTTAGGTCGCGAAGTTCCGTTAAAGCAGCATTTGCGCCATTTTTTCTGTTTCATTTCTGTAATAACAAAAAGTCCGTTCAAGGGAAACTGATAAATTCTGATTTTATCATAGTAGTCAGTAACCCTGTCCAAGTCTTTTTTCAAGGCGGAAAGCTCGGTTTCGTTCAGCTTTAAACTTTCCCAGCAAGAACGCTGAATTTTCTGAAATCCATATCTGGAAAGAATATCCACCATCATCTTGCCGCTATCAAGCCCGCCCGGCTCTATAATCACAGAAATAAACATATATATAATAGAATAAATCAAACGCTAGACATTGTCAAACCGCACCAAATGCAAGATCAGGGCAAACGCATTATAAATGTATTCAGCATAAAACTGGCTCCTAGTCACGGTTTCCTGATTCAAAATCGCGCAATAATGCGCTACACGCTGATTGTTGCAAAATAACTATAGAATTGCCCGCTCACGTGGTCGCAACAATCAGAGTGTTTTTGCTTCAGGAACCGTTCCTTCGCGCAAACTTTACTTAAATTGTTTATAATGCGTTTGCCCTGAATGCAAGATACACTTGAAAATCAGCGGAATTTAGTCCAAAATACAAATATGGAAATTTCAAATTCATTTAGAAAATTTTTTTCATCGGCACTTTTAATTTTTTCATCCTCAATTTTATTTGCGCAAAGCAAACGACCGGTTGTTACAGGAATCAACGCAATTCAGGCCGAAAACGGAAAAATTTCAATAAGCTGGATTCTGCCAAAAAACGATTCAGATTCAATTTCTTCATTTATAATCTACAGAAACAAAAAGCCTTTCACAAGCTACGATCAAATTGAATTCAGTCAGCCTTTGGTAACCATAGAAAAAATTACGGACTCCTACACGGACTCGCCAAGGGACACAAGTGAATATTTTTATGCCGTAATCACAATGATTTCAGAAAACGACAAAACTCAAGGCAACAGTGAAATTTATTATGACGAGCAGCTCGACGGAAAAAAATCGCTTAAAACTGAAACTCCAGTCCGGCTTGTGCTTCCGGGAGTAAACGCGACAACCGAAGGAATCAAAGCTTCCGCTGCAATTTATCTTGGACAGCCTTCAATCAAAAAAACTCCTCAAGCAAAAAAAGAATACGAAGACAAAATGCGCGAAATGCCTTTGCCGCTTGTAGACGTTCTTGGGGAAACTTCAAAGCCTGAGGAAACTAAAATCAGCAAAAGTTCACGCAAAAAAATTCAGCCGCTTTTAAAATCAAAAAAAGAACAGACAAAAGTTTTGCCGGTTTATATTTTTGACGAAGACTTGATAAGTCCTGCTGGCGGAGATGAATATCTTTTATTTGAAATCTTACGCACTTCATTTATAAAGAAAAAATATTCGGATTCAATTGACGCGCTGAAAAAATTCCTTGCACAAAACAGAAGCAAGCAAGTTACAGACAGAGCGAATTTTTATCTTGGCGAATCTTACTATTATACTGGAAATTTTCCGTCTGCGCTCACATACTTTCTTTCACTTGAAGAAACATATCCAGAGCTAAGCCGAAAATGGACAGAAAGCACGCTAGATAATTTTTCCGTTGAAACAGAATAAAATGTTTTATGATTTTATGGGCAAACTGAAATCAATCGTCGAAGACAACATTCGAACATTAAGATGGGAAAACAAACATATATGGTAATCCGCGTTGGCAGTGTGCCGATTTTCTTTTATATGCAAGTAATGTCCTGTATTCTTTTTTCGTCTTAAAGTCGTCCGATTTTGTCACGATACCTCTATGACCAAAACACTTTGCAGAAGGCCAGTACATGGACACAAATTTTACAGTCACAGCAATTTATTCTGATTGTCAGTCTGCGCCCTGATAACTAAAAGTACGTTTGAATTGTTTTTATTAAACTGATTGAATCAAATTATAAAAATGATTTTGCTAAAGCCAGAGAACTGAACCTCTTGCATTCAAAAGTTAAACGCAGGATTCAGAATCCGAAATTTCCCTCACATAAACTTCCGGCTTTTTGGAAGCGTGAATTTTTCCGCAGCGATTCCCTCGATTTTCAGAAGAGCGATTTTGTTTTTGATTCCGCCGCCGTAACCTGTGAGGCTTCCGTCCGAACCGAGAACCCGGTGGCACGGAACGACAATGCAGAGCGGATTCCAGCCGACAGCTCCGCCCACAGCCTGCGCGCTCATTTTCTCAAGACCTTTTTTTGCGGCAATGTTTTTTGCAATCTCGCCGTAAGTCGTTGTCGCGCCGAACGGAATTTTCAGCATCTCGTCAACAACCAGTTTTCTGAAAGGCGTAAGATTTTCGATTCTGAATTCCGGCGTAAAGTCAGGATTCCGCCCTGAAAAATAAACGTCAAGCCAGCGGCAGGTTTCCGAAATCACAGGAAATGAATCAATGGAATCCGCGGAAATTTTCTTTACCCCGCCGCCTGAATTTTCCGCGTGCTTCTTCTCGTCAAACGGATATTCAAACCAAAGCCCGGTAAGAAATTTGCCGTCGCTTTCAATAAAAATTTTTCCGAGCGGAGAAGCGTATTCAAAAATGCATTTCATCTATTCAATCTCAACAAATCCGCCGCGCCAGTCCTTCACGATGTCCTGATGCGACAAAGCGTAAGAAAGGATTTTCCCGCCAAGCCCGGATTTCACGAGCGACTGTACTTCTGAAAACGGAAGCCTGTTCACCGCCGGGCAGGTCGTAGTCAGCGCGACAAAAATTTTTCCGCCGGAAGATTTTCTAACCACACGCAGCGGCCATATTTTGCAGTCGAACGGTTTTTCCTCCGCAGAAAGAACGCAGCCTTTTTCCGAGTCCAAAAACGGACAGGCAGCCTCCTCGTCAGGACTGTCAGTTCTGTAGCCGCCTGAAAGGTCAACGGTGAACGAATTTTTTCCTACAGGGCGGAAATGCGCAGACGGAAATTTTTTCTCTAGACGCTCCTTTGTCTCAAGGTCAAAAAGCGGAGTTTCCCACAGACTCTGGCGGCGGAACGAGCAGCAGAAACGGCATGACGCGCAGTCAGATTTTTTTAAGATTTTTGAAAGCATGGTCACTCCTCCGCTTCACCGTAAAATTTGTCCAGAATGATGTCGGGCTTGTACGAAAGTTTTGCCTTGCGAAGTCCCTCGACTCCCATGTCCTCCTCGCGGTTCAGGTACAGAAAATTTTTTGACTCCTTGGCAAAAAGATTGTTCACCACGGAATACGCTCCGTCCGCCGCATAACCGGAAAGAGCCTTCTCAAAATGAATGTCCAGAACCTGAGGCGAAACCGGACTTGCAAGCGTCATCGCGGCGGGTTTCCTGTCAACGTAAAGAACTCCGCCGCGGATATTAAGTGCGGAATGGAATTCAACAGCCGAGGCTATGCCCTGTTTTTCAAGCACAAGCGCATGGTCGGAATTTCCGCCTGAAGAATTTCTCTCCTCCAGCCACTTTTCTTCTATATAGATGATATCGCCGGCAATGTCGTTCTGGGGGAAAGTCTTGAATTCCCAGCGGTTCTCGTAAAGCCGCATGAAGCGCGCGATGTGATTTTTTTTCTTGTGGAATTTCTGCCCCGGAAGTTCCGCAAGGTTTTTCGCAAGGTAAATGTAGTCGCTGTCGTTGCGGCCGGAATTCCAGCTGATTTTAATTCGCGGAAAATTTTCTGAAAGGCAGGAATCAATCTCGTTCTTCTGGTCGCGCGTGCAGAGGCAGAATCTGAGCGGCGTTTTTTCCGCGGAACATTTTTCGACAAGAAAGGAAAGCGCGTCCTTCAGTGTGGAATTTTCAGAAACCGCAAGAGGAAATCCGAAGCCGTTCCTGCTGCCGTTCCCATTGTAACGCCGGAACAGAAACCCGTCCCTGACCAAAAGTTCGATTCCGTATTTGTCCTGAAGAAGAAAAATACTTGCAGGCGCGCTGTCGCTTCCCAAAAGTTTTTCCGCGCGGATATTCTGTCCAAGCCACTCAAAGTCAGAAAGATTCATGCAATAAAAATAATCATAAAGACCGAAGTTTGCAACAGATTTTTGTATAGTGGAAAAGTCTTAGAAAAAATCATAAAAAACAGCCATGCAAAATTATGCAAAGCTGTTTAATTGAAAGCTAAATTCCGCGCGCTACCATGAGAGTCTGTATGAAACTCCAGGCTCAACTCCATGCGCAGTCGGGATTACGCCGATGTTCATGCTCAAATTGACGCTGTTGTTCTTGTGATAGAAGAAAGGACGCACGAATCCGTAAGCAAGCGATACAATTCCCAATCCTAATGCAAAATCCCACTCTGCTTCATCTTCAGCAGTAAGACCAAGATAACAAACCATTAATTTGCTTCCTGTCAAAAAAATTCCGTCACCCCAGTGTCCATTCCTATACGAGCCTAATCCCAACAAGATATTCTGAAATCCGATTCCAAGCCTTTCGCCTGCCGTGTAGTCGTTAGCCGCATTGATTTTTTTCATTTAAAACATCATTATGTTTCAACTATGTTCAAACCAGAAATTCTTAACACATTAAAAAAGTATTCGCCAAAAACATTTCTAAATGATCTTACAGCTGGAATTATCGTCGGCATTGTTGCGCTTCCATTGGCAATAGCTTTTGCAATCGCATCTGGAGTAGAGCCGGAGCGCGGACTTTTCACAGCAATCATAGCAGGATTTTTTATTTCACTTTTGGGCGGAAGCCGAGTTCAGATTGGAGGACCGACAGGAGCCTTCGCTGTAATAGTTTATGGCGTTGTTGCAAAGTACGGATATTCAGGACTCGCAGCTGCAACTGTAATGGCTGGAATTCTTTTGATTATGCTCGGCGCATTTAAAATGGGCGGACTTGTAAAATTTATTCCGTACACAATCGTAACAGGATTCACTGCAGGAATCGCCGTAACAATCGCAACAGGACAAATCGGAGATTTTCTTGGACTTTCAATTTCAGTTTTTCCGGAAGGATTTTCAAAAATGCCGGGAAACTTCGTTGGCAAAATTGAAACTTACGCAATGAACATAACTCACATAAATTACTACTCGCTGATTATGGCTTCAGTTTGTCTTGTGCTGATTTTTATCTGGCCGCACTTCTGCAAAAAAATTCCAGGAAGCTTGATTGTAATTATACTCGCAACGGCAGCAAACATCCTTCTAAAGAAATACACCGGACTTGAAACTGACACAATCGGATCGCGCTACGGAAGCATACCATCAACATTGCCTTCGCCTTTACTTCCGCAGTTCAGCGTGGAAACAATCACTGCTCTTTTTCCGACTTCAATTTCCATTGCAGTTCTGGCGGCGATTGAAAGCCTTTTGAGCGCAGTTGTCGCTGACGGAATGACAGGCACAAAACACGATTCTGACACAGAACTTATCGCGCAAGGAATTGCAAACATAGCATCTCCAATTTTCGGCGGAATTCCTGCAACCGGAGCAATAGCGCGAACTGCCACAAATATAAAGAACGGCGGAAAAACTCCTGTGGCAGGAATAATTCATGCAATCACGCTTCTTCTTATAATGCTGATTCTTGGAAAATATGCGGTTTACATTCCGATGGCGGCTCTTTCCGCAGTGTTGATAAATGTTTCCTGGAACATGGCAGGTTTCCCGGCGGTCAAGGCTTTGCTAAAAGGACAAAAGTCTGACATCTTTGTTTTGGCGGCGACTTTCCTTATCACGATTTTTATCGACTTGACAGTTGCAATCGAATTTGGTCTTGGATTCGCGGCATTCTTCTTCATAAAAAAAATGATAGATGTTTCAGAAGTTCAAAACAAGCGTGATTCCATTGCGGGCGGAATTTCAGGGAATGAATTTTTGGAGGAAAACATCGAAATTCCAGAAAGCGCAGTTGTTTATGAAATTGATGGTCCTCTTTTTTTCGGAACTGTAAGAAAATTTGAATTCGCAATAGAACGCGCAGGAGCAAATGCAAAAGTTCTTATACTCAGAATGCAAAACATGATTTACATTGATGCCGGCGGAATCCGTGCGCTTGAACAGGCAAAGGCAGCTTGCGATAAAAACGGAATCACAATTGTAATATCAGGAATTCATACGCAGCCTTACATTCTTTTCAGCAAAATGGGAATGATTGAAAAACTCGGAAAAGAAAATATTTGCGCAGACATAAAAGAAGCGTTAAGCAGAACAAATCAGCTTCTTGTAAATTAAAAATTCCGGCTGTCCTATTTTTTAGGGCAGCTATTTTCTTTCAAAGTATATCAATTATTTTTTTTTAATTGTATACTAACCGCATGATTGAAGAAAAAGAAACTGATACAGAAATTCAAAAAGCCGGACCAAAGACCGCGCTTGTTTCCATCGTGGGCCGCCCTTCAGCAGGAAAGTCAACATTTTTAAATACAGCAAGCGGAGAAAAAATCAGCATAGTTTCCCCAGTTCCGCAGACAACAAGAAACGCAATCCGCGGAATAATAAACACATCTCTTGGACAGCTGGTTTTTATTGACACGCCGGGGCTTCATCTAAGCGAAAAAAAACTGAACTTAAAACTTTCAAACATTGCACAGGAAAATATAAAAGAAAGCGACGCAATTCTTTACATCATCGATTCAACTCGTCCGCACAACGAGGAAGAGGAAATGATTGCTTCACTTTTGATTCCGCATAAAGACAAAGTTGTAATTGCAATCAATAAAACTGAAGATTCAAAATCCAATGCGCTAAATTCCAGAAGTTTCATTCAAAAAACTTTCCCTGATTTTCCAAGCGAACGGATTATTGAAATCAGCGCGAAAGAAGACAAAAATATAAATGAAGTTTTAAAAGCGCTTTTCAGTCTTGCAAAAGAAGAGCCGCATCTTTATCCAGAAGAATTTTACACGGATCAAGAAGTTGATTTTAGAATTGCAGAAATTATCCGCGGACAGGCAATCAACAGGCTTGAGCAGGAACTTCCGCACGCAATCTATGTTGAAATCAGCGACCTTAAAATGCAAACACCGAAACTTTTAAAAGTCCTTGCCTACATTTATGTTGAGCGCGAAAGTCAAAAAGGAATCGTAATTGGAAAAGGCGCATCAATGATAAAAACAATCAGAGTTGAATCAATTAAAGAATGCAGAAAAATTTTTCCATACAAAGTTGACATTGACCTGCGCGTAAAAGTTGACAAGAACTGGCGGCAGAAAGATAAAGTACTAAACAAAATTATAAAGTAGTTTTTTCATGCGGAATTTTTGTTTATTGAAGAATTTAAACAAAAGCATTAAAATAGTTGCATTCTAAAAATTCACCTTGAGCGACTTTTTAAATTTTTATTAAGGAAAAAAATATGAAACTTACCTGCGGCATAGTTGGACTTCCAAATGTAGGAAAGTCAACAATTTTCAGCGCGCTAACAAAAGCTCCTGCAGAAGCTGCTAATTATCCATTCTGCACAATTGATCCAAACATCGGAATTGTTGATTTACCAGATGAAAGACTTGACTTCATGGCGAGCGTTTTTCAGCCAAAGAAAAAAATTCCTGCGACAGTTGATTTTGTTGATATTGCAGGCTTGATAAAAGGCGCCTCAAGCGGTGAAGGTCTTGGAAATAAATTTCTTGCAAACATCCGGGAAACAGCAGTCATTGCCCATGTTGTCCGATGCTTTGACAACCCGGACATTCAGCACGTTCGCGATGACGCAAAAACAGAAGCTCCAGTAGATCCGGAAAGCGACATTCTTACAATTGATTTTGAACTTGCGCAGGCTGACTTGGACACAATCGCAAAGCGTGCAGAAAAAATTACAAAGCAAATCCGTGCGCTCGGAAAAGATGAGGAAAAACGTCTCGCTCCATATTTCAGCGCAGTCGAAAAAATCAAGCCGCTTCTTACAGATGGAAAATGCGCCCGCATGGCAGACTTGACTGATGAAGAAAAAAATGCAGTCTACGATCTTCACTTGCTCACAATAAAGCCGCAAGTTTTTATCTGCAATATAGACGAAGATACAATTCCAGCAGGAACAAACAAATATGTTGAAACCGTCCAGAAAATTGCAAAGGAACAAAAATCAGAAGCAATTGTTATCTGCGGAAAGTTTGAAGCTGATCTTGCAGAAATTGATGACGAAAACGATCGCAAGGAATTTATGGAAAGCGCAGGATTAAAAGAGTCCGGACTTTCAGTTCTTGCAAAACATGTTTATCATCTCATGGGACTTAGGACATTTTTTACAGGCGGATCTGATGAATGCCGCGCTTGGACAATTCACGAAGGAGACAAAGCTCCACAGGCGGCCGGCGTAATTCACACAGACTTTGAAAAAGGATTTATCAAAGCTGAAGCTTACACTGTCAATGACTTGAAGCAATATGGTTCAGAAGCAAAAATAAAAGAAGCTGGAAAATACCGACAAGAAGGAAAAGATTATGTCGTTCAAGACGGCGATGTTCTTTTCTTTAAATTCAATGTATAAACAAATCTTGCACTGCTATAAAAACAGCAGTGCTTTTTTTTTCGCAAATTAAAAATCACATTCACAGTTAAATTCCATGACTTTTCCAGTAGAAGGATGTGTGAATTTTATATAGCAAGAATGAAGCATAAGCCGTTCACCCGGTTCACAATGCCCATATAAGGTATCGCCAATTATCGGAACTCCAAAACCATGAGAGTCGGCGCTTGCAAGACGAAGCTGATGAGTTCGCCCAGTATGCGGAATAAACAAAACTCGTGTAACATTTTTTTTATTTTCCAAAGGACTTAAATATTTTTCCACATCAAGTATTTTCCATTCAGTAATAGCTTTTTTTCCATATACAGAATCCCAAATCTGATGCGGACGATTTTCAATATCAAGCCTAAAATAAAGTTCCATAGTTCCACTTTGCGGAATTCCTTTTTTTGCAAGAATTCCATCAAGCAAGGCGACGTATTTTTTTTGAACAAGACCTTCTTCAAATTGCCGGCATAAATTTCTATGAGCGTCTTTTGTAAAAGCAAGAATCATAAGCCCAGAAGTTTCCATGTCCAGCCTATGCACGGAAGGCTGCTCAATACATTCAGGAAAAAGTTTTTTTAAACGGTTTACAATGCAATCTTGCTTTTCAGGTCCTCGGCCAGGTACGCTTAAAAGTCCGCTTTGCTTGTTCACAACAATTAAATCGTTATCACGGTACAAAATTTTCAAGCCAAGAATTTCAGGAAGAATCAAGCCGCACCGTTCATCGCAAGGAGAATATTTGCAGTCTGAGATTTTGTTTTCAGTTGATTTTCCATAAAAAACTTCGCACATGCTAAGCGGAGTTAAATTATTTTTAAATGCAAAATTCAAAAGTTTTGGAGCACAGCAATCACCTGTCCCTGTAGGCGGAAGGCGGTTTTTGCAAATTTGTTTTAGCGGACGATTTTTCCCATCAAAGCAATAAAAACTGTAAAGTTCATGCACTTTTTCCAAAGATTCAGAAGTAAAAGCAGAACGGCGAAACTGCAAATCTTGAACTTCTTCTTTTCGACAAGCTTTTAATTTTTCTGTAAGTAGATGAATTTCCTTGTCATTTTTTTGAAGAGCTGACATAATTTTTTTGCTAGAAACAATCGGTTCAACAAAAATCGCATCTTGGAATTTTCCTTCTATCTTTCTTGAGATTCCAGAAACTGTAAAAAAAATTTTATTTTCCTGCGCAGAATTTTTTGCAACAAGAACTCCAATCATAATTCCATTCGCAAAACGTTCTGCGCTTATTTTTTCCGTCGTATAAACAAGAGAAAGTTTCTTTTCTTCCAAAAGCGAAATTATTTCTTTGCAATATTTAAATGCCAGCGCTTCATCAAAAGGAGGAAACATTTTTTAATTATACAGAAAAAATCTGTTTAACTAAATATGGAATCGCCTTTTCAAATTTTACGCCGTACCAATGATCCTTATCATCAAGAGTTGCCTTTATAGATTCAACAACATAATTTGCGGCAATTTTTGCAGAACAAAACAAATCTTTTCCATTGCAAAGCGCACCTGTAAATGCCGACGCAAAGACATCGCCAGTTCCGTGCATTTGAACAGGAAGTCGTTCTGTAAAATAATATTCAACTGACTTTCCATTGCAAACCGCAACACCAAGTTTTTCTTTTTCAAAACTTACACCGGTAAGCACAACATTTTTTGTGCCAAGATTTATAAGTCCGTTGCAAATATTTTCAATATAATCTTCGCCGTAATTTTCGCTTTGATATTCGATTCCTAAAAGAAATGAAGCTTCTGTAATATTCGGAAGAACAACATCAGCACCATTGCAAAGTTCAGACATCTTTTTGGGGAAGTCGGGAGCAAAGCCAGCGTACATTTTTCCATTATCAGCCATTACAGGATCCACAACAACAATCGCGTCATTGCGAGAAGTTTCCTTTATAATTTTTTTTATAATAGGAATTTGGGCTTCCGAAACATATCCTGTATAAAATGCGCTGAAAGTAATATTTTCTTTTTTCCACTGATTTAAAATATTTTCCATGTCTCCTGTCAAATCGTTGAATGTCCATGCTTTAAATGCAGTATGATTTGAAAGAACTGAACTTGGAAGAACCGCAGTTTCAATTCCGCAGGCCGAAATAACAGGAAGCGCAACAGTAAGCGAACACTGTCCAACGCATGAAATATCCTGAATTGTAAGAAGACGTTTGTCCATAAAACACCTCATTTTATAAAATTTAAATTTTACAATATACAAAAACTGACATTATTAATATAATCATATTGATACAATTTTTATATAACCAGAGAAAAATATGTTTACTTATGATTTTTCTAAAAAAGGAACAATGACTTTCTGTGATTTTTTAATCGAAAACATAAAATCAAAAATCATAGACGGAACATTATCTCCAAATGAAAAGCTCCCGTCAAAACGAACACTTGCATCTCACTTGGGAGTAAGCGTAATCACAGTTCAAAATGCCTACTCAGAATTAATAAGCCAAGGCTACATTTTTTCAATTGAGAAAAAAGGATTTTTTGTCACAGAACTTCCAAAAGAAATAAAATCCCTTTCATCAAATTCTTACAAACAGAATTTCAAAAAAGAAAAAAGCATAAAAAAAATAAATTCAAAAAACAAAGAAAAAATTTTCATAGACCTAAAATCAAATTCTATTGGCTGGGAAAAATTTCCGTTTTCAATCTGGTCAAAAATAATGCGAAAAGTCCTAAACAGTCCGCATGAAAATCTTTTAAAAAGTCAGCCGCTGCAAGGAACACTTGAACTAAGAGAAGCAATCTGCAAGCATTTGAAAAGCTTTAAAAACATAGAAGCAGTTCCAGAGCAAATTGTAGTAGGCGCAGGAACAGAAATGCTTTACAGTTTTGTCGTTCAACTTTTGGGAAATGAAAAAATATATGCCGTTGAAAATCCAGGATACAAAAAAATTGCACAGATTTTTGAAATGAACGGAGCAAACATAAAACATATTCCAATCGACAAAAACGGACTTAACATAGAAGCCCTAAAAAAAACAAACGCATCTGTAGTTCATGTAACTCCAAGCCATCACTTTCCAACAGGAATTGTAATGCCGGTAAAAAGGCGAATGGAACTTTTATTTTGGGCGCAAGAAAAAAGTGAACGCTACATAATTGAAGATGACTACGACAGCGAATTTCGATTTACTGGGAAACCAATACTTCCACTTTTGTGCGCTTCAAAAAATGAAAATGTAATTTACATAAATTCATTTTCAAAAACACTTTCGCCTTCTTTTAGAATATGCTACATGGTTCTTCCAAAAAAGCTTTCTGAAAAGTTCAATTCAAAATTCAACTTCTGTTCATGCACAGTAAATTCATTTGAACAGTATGCGCTTGCGGATTTTATAAAAGAAGAGCATTATTCCAAGCACATTATCAGAATGAAAAATTATTACAGAAATCTTCGCAATGAACTGATTTTTAAAATTGAAAATTCAGAGTTAAAAAATTTTGTAAAAATCCACGAGGAAAATTCAGGTCTTCATTTTTTGCTTTCAATAAATTCCAAATTCAGCGGAAAAACTTTAGAAACACGGCTTAAAAAAAATGGAATAAAAATTTCAGCGCTGAAAGATTTTTTTTATGAGCTTGAAGAATTTTCAATTTTTCCAGAAGAGAATAAAAATTTCCGAATAGACAAAACATTTGTTGTAAATTATTCAGGCATAGAAAAACAAAAGATTCCAAAAACAGTTGAACTGATTCTGGAATCTATAAAGTGAAAAAGAATATTAAAATTTTTTTTAGCTTCTAAAAATTATATCGCCGTTATAAGACATTTTTTCAATTATTGCGCCGCTTTCAACGTGAATGCCTTTTTCACGAAGCGCATCTCCGCCCGACTGAAATGCCTTTTCAATTGCAACACAAATTCCCTGCACTTTCGCGCCGGCGTTTTCAGCAATTTCAATCAGACCATTCATTGCATTTCCATTCGCAAGAAAATCATCTACCAAAAGAATTTTGTCATCAGAAGAAAGATATTCCCTCGAAATAACAATATTGTAATTGCAAGAATTTGTGTGCGACCAAACTGTAGAATAGTACACATCATCCGACAAAGCCGCACTCTTATGTTTCTTGGCAAAGAGAACAGGAACATTTCCAAATGCCCTGGCGACAGAACAGGCAACAGCAATTCCGCTTGCTTCAATTGTAACAATTTTTGTTATATCCACACCGTCAAAAGACTTTTTAAAATCCTCTGCCAATTTATCAAGCAAGTCAACATCAATCTGATGATTTAAAAAACTATTTACTTTTAAAATATTTCCCGGCAAAACAATGCCGTCTTTTTTTATTCTATCTTCGAGCAATTTCATAACGCAATATTAGAAAAAAAATAACATTTATGCAACACAGTTTTTAACGCTGCTTTTTATACTGATTTTTTTCAATTTGCTTTTGCCGCGATTTTTCCCTGTTCTGCTCAAGAAGCTTGTCTTTTTTTTCTTGCTTTTTATCAGCAGAAGTGTCCCACTCAACAGCAACAGAACGCTCCTGAATTGCAGGAATTCTAAGAAAAGTCAAACAGTCAGCGCGATGAACGGTTATTCCTCTGCTATGAGAAACATAACCGACAATCGGATCTCCGGGAACAGGCTTGCAGCATTGCGCAATAGTAACTAAAAAATTCGTATCATTTTCAATGCGGATTCTTCCTGTGAAATTTTGCGACTGCTGTTTTTTCAAGGCTGCCTTTCGTTTTCTCTCCGCGGAATTTTCTTCGGCAATTTTTTTAGAATACAAAGTGTTCGCCGCAATTTCCGCCTCACGTTTTTCCTGAGCCTCCTTGTCAATAAACGTCGGATCATTTTCAACAAGCCAAGAATGAATTTTTTGCCGCGCCTTTGAAGTCTTTACAGCTTGAAGCTGGCTTTGAGTCGGATGCGCCTGAGGATTCGTAAGAATTTCAATAATCTGCGTATTCTTTAAAGGCTGAGTAAGAGGAATTATTTTTCCATCAGCTTTTGCGCCGACAACTTTTTCGCCTATGCCGGAATGAATCGCATAAGCAAAGTCAATTGCATTTGCGCCAGCTGGAAGTTCCTTCACATCGCCCTTTGGAGTAAAAACATAAATTGAATCGCCAAGAAGATCACTTTTCAGTTCCGCAAAAAATTTCTCATCGCTCAAATCTTCATTCCGAAGCGCGCGCAACTGATTTATGATGCTCAAGTCTTCGGCTTTTACCATATCATGGTTTGTTCCCTTTTTATAAAGCCAATGGGAAGCAACACCATGCTCGGCAATACTGTGCATCTCCTGTGTGCGGATTTGAATTTCAAGAGGCTTTCCTTCGCAAATCACAGTTGTATGCAAAGACTGATAGCCGTTCGCTTTTGGCATTGCAATATAATCTTTGAATCTTCCTTCCATAGGTTTCCAAAGACCGTGAACAATTCCAATCAAAGTGTAGCATTCAGATTCCGTGTTGCAAATTATTCTAAGCGCAAGCAAATCATAAAGCTCGCCAGGCTCCTTGTTGCGTTTTCTCATTTTTTGGTAAATCGAATAAAAATGCTTTGCGCGGCTCGTTATGTTTACAGTTATTCCGGCTTTTTCTGTGGCTGTATAAATTTTTTTCACAGCATTATTAAGGTACTCGGATCTTTCTGCTTTTTTTTGCGCCACAATTGATTTTATCTGCTGAAAAACTTCCGGGTTTGAATACTTCAAGCTCAAGTCTTCCATTTCACTTTTTACATCAGACATACCAAGGCGGCTTGCAAGCGGACACCAAATGTCAATCACTTCTTTTGCAACTGCGCGCTGAGCCTGTGCGGAAACAAATTTCAAATTGCGCATACGATCAAGACGGTCAGCAAGTTTTACAAGAATAACGCGAATGTCGTCAACCATAGCAAAAAGCATTTTTCTTATGCTGTCGGCCTGATGCAAAGAAGTTGAATTTATTTTTAATCCAGTTATTTTCGCAGTTCCATTGCAAATTACAGCAATTTCTTTTCCAAACTTTTTTTCAATTTCTGGAAGACAGTCATTGTCTACATCAAGAATATTGTGGAAGAAGCCTGCAATAATTGTGTCCGCACCAAGATTTTTTTCAGCAAGAATTGTTGCAACTCTAAGCGGATGAAGATAATAAGGCTTTCCGCATTTTCGCTTAAGTTCAGAAGTTTTGGAAATTAAATAATCCCATGCGCTTTGAATTTTTTTCCATTCTTCTGGAGTGTAGTTTTCAGAAAATTTTTTAGAAAACTGGCTGATTAAAATTTCAGGATCAGTTTCTACAACTTCATCAATTTTTTCTGACATAGGCAATCCTCTTTGATTGACTATATCACATAACAAAACTATGGTCAAAAGCAGAAAAATTTTATCTTCCGCTGTCTCTGAATTTTCCTTCAATATAATCAGGATCTTTTGAGCGAAGCAAACTTCCCTGCTGAAGTTTCAGCCTTGTATAGAAAACGCAAGAATGCCCGTTGCAAACCCAATTGTACAATTCGCCGTTTTCTGGATTCACAAGCACAAAATCTTTTCCCCATAAAATTTTCTGCGCAACAGTGTCGGGAGAAACAATTTCAAGTTCTGTGGATTTTGTGATCATGTTAAGGCTTTCAAAGCTGTACATTTTAAATCCGTCAATTTTTTCAGCGAAAGGAAGATTCAAATCAGGATGCTCTGCAAATCTTTTGTCGGCGGCGGCTTTTGCTTCCGGGCAAAGCGAATTGTATTTTTCATCACGAATTTTTTTATTCAGCGCGGCTTTTTCAAGAATAGAGTTTTCATCCTGCAAAGAAAGCTCGTTTCCAAATTCCGCGGAAAGTTCAAACGGACTGTCGCTTGCGCCGCTTACCGCAACATCCGCATCAGATTTATTATAATAAAATCCTGTGGCAAACGGACGATGGCTTACTTTATAAAGTTCTTCAACAAAAGGCGTTGCTTCCTCCTGCGGAATTTTTCCTTCAAGCGCATCAATCGCCTTTCTGTAAGCCCGCGTAATCAAGGCAACGTAATAGACACTTTTCATTCGTCCTTCAATTTTAAGCGAATCCACGCCGGCATTCTTTAAATCCGCAAGATGATCTATCATGCACAAATCTTTTGACGACAACACGGCTGTAAAATTTTCTCCTTCATAAACTGGAAAAAATTCATCAGGGCGTTTATGTTCACGCAAAACAAGATTTCCACTTTCTGAAATTTGCTTGGCATTTTCTCCAAGGCTTGCAAGAACATCATAATCCCAGCGGCAAGTATGGCTGCAAAATCCTTCCTGCGCACTACGTCCATTTAAATACGCACTCATCAAGCAGCGGCCGGAATATGCGATGCACATTGCGCCATGAACAAAACATTCAATTTCCATTTCTGGAACTGAGTTTTTTATTTCAGCAATTTCTTTTAAAGAAGCCTCGCGTCCCATTACAACTCTGCTGAATCCCAGCGACTTATAAACTTTTACAGCTTCACGGTTCATGCAGCTTGCTTGCGTTGAAAGATGCAATGCCGCTTTTGGAAATTCTTTTTGAAGAATCGGAACAATTCCCAAATCCTGAACAATAAAAGCATCAATCGGATAATTTTTAAAATACGGAATATTTTGAATCAGCCTGTCAATCTCGTCATTATGAAACGCAATGTTCAATGCGCAGTGAAGTTTTTTTCCGGGGAACTGTTTTTTTAGTTCGCAGACTTTTTTATATTCATCTTCATAAAAATTGTCTGCCTTAACACGCAAAGAAAAATTTTTCAGTCCAATGTAAACAGCATCAGCGCCGTAAATATATCCGTACTTAAGTTTTTCAACATTTCCAGCAGGAGAAAGAAGTTCCATATTTTATTCCACCGCGATATTATTTTCACGCATAAGACGTTCCCGCTCTTTTATTTCGCTTTCTGAAAGTCCGTTTCTTTTGTTTATGTAGTGTCCGATTTTTTCAACAGCCTCGTGCGACTCAAGCAAAAATTCATCCGCCATCTGAAACATAAACATCATTTCCGGCCAGACATCCAAAACACATTTTCCGCCTGAATAAATAATTTTCTTCGCCAAACTTTCTGCGCTGTCAAGAAGAATTTCTTTTTCGCCACACTGAATATAAACTTCAGGAAAAGTTGAAAAATCATTTTCAGAAGCAAACAAAGGCGAAACCTGAATATTTTTTAAATTGGAAGAATAAGTGTAAAGATCAGATGCATGACGCAAATCTTCATTTCCCAAAATTTCATCGCGGATTTTTTTATTCGAAAGATTTTCAGTTGAAAGATCAAGCCAAGGAGAAATCAAAATTATTTTTGAAACCAAGCTGCGTTTTTTTTCTTCAGTCCTAAGCATAAGTCCCAACGCAATGCTCGCACCGCTTCCGTCTGCCGCAAGAATAATTTCCTTAGATTCATCATCTTCTAAAATTCCGCTGAAAACTTTTTCAACATCTTCAATTGAAGAAGGAAAAGGATAAGAAGGAGCAAGTCTGAATTCCGGCACAACAACTTTTGCAGAAACAGCATTTGCAAAGATTGAGCAAAAACTTCTCCAGCTGTCCCGCGAACCTCCAACAAAAGAACCACCGTGAACATAAATCACAATCCTGTTCGAAGCAAAAATTTCAGGAACAAGAATATCGCATTTTACGCCGCCGATTTTTTTCTCAGTGCGCTCAACATGATTCGGAATAAAATCCGCTTTGAATTTTTTTTCCAGCTTGCTTCTAAAAGCCTCAACTTCGTTTTTTGGAGACAAAACCAAAGCCTTAAGTTTTTTTACTGCGGCCTTTCTGTCAACTTTGATTTCCATAATTTTGAGATTATAGCAAATTACATGAAAACTTGCTATAATGCGTCCATGCCAATCAGAATTGATTCCGACCTTCCAGCCAGAAGCACTCTTGAAAATGAAAATATATTTGTGATGACAGAAGAGCGCGCAGTTTCCCAAGATATACGTCCGCTCAAAATTGCGATTGTAAATTTAATGCCGACAAAGGAAGTTACAGAAACTCAGCTTCTTAGGCTTCTTTCAAATACTCCGCTTCAAATTGACATTTCGCTTGTGCAGATGAAAGGACACATTTCAAAAAACACAGACAAAAATCATCTGGAAAAATTCTATATGTCATCGGAAGAAATCTTCAGCAGGAAATTTGACGGAATGATTATAACAGGCGCGCCGGTAGAGCAGATTCCATTTGAGCAAGTTGACTACTGGAATGAACTTTGCAAAATAATGGACTACGCGAAAAAAAATGTTTTCTGTACACTTTACATTTGCTGGGGTGCAATGGCAGGACTTTATTATCTGCACGGAATAAACAAGCACATTGTTGAAAAAAAGTATTCAGGAATTTTTTACTCAAAACTTTTAGACTCAAAAGAACCTTTAATGCGCGGCTTTGATGATTATTTTCCAGTTCCAACTTCGCGCTACACAAAAATACTCACAGAAGATATTGCGTCAAATGAAAAACTTTCGCTGCTTGCATATTCAGAAACAACTGGAGTTACACTTGCAAAGTCAAAAGACAACAGAAGTATTTTTATGACAGGCCACTTGGAATATGACCCTGAAACATTGGCAGAAGAATACAAGCGAGATTTAAAAAAAGGAATAAATCCATCAATGCCGGAAAATTATTTTACAGACAATGATCCTTCCAAGCCGATTTTTTCAAAATGGAGAAGCACAGCGCACTTGTTCTATTCAAACTGGCTGAACTACTACGTATACCAAGAAACTCCATATAGGTTTACTGGAGTATAAAGAGACTGAATAAGCAGAGTGATAAAAAAAAAAGAAAGGCTAAACCAGATAAAGGAAGCAGCGGACTCGCTTTTTGCGCAGATGCCGTACACCGAAATTGCTATCACGACGATTACGGACAAACTCATCTGGTCGCGTGCAAATCTTTATAAATACGTTACGACAAAAGAAGAGATTTTCCTTAAGATTTCCGCAATGCTCACCCTTTCCGCCGATGAAGCATACAAGCTCCAGCTGAACGCCCTGATGTTCGCTGCTACAAAAATCCGCTGATTCAACAGGCTCTTCAAAAAATCGGCATAACTCCGCCCAATATGTACTTCTATGAGGATATGCGCGACTTTGTCCTGATGAGAATTAAGTGGAGCTTAAGGGAACGATAAATAACGCCTAGTGGACTTGCCTTTTCTTCCGTTTCGTCTTCTATGGAGTATCAATAGTAGCTCTCTATGGACACCCTATAGCGTCCACTACGAACATCCCATAGAGCACTTCTACGCCCCCACCATAGCGAACGCTATGCACACCTCATAGTAGGCCTATATGGACAGTCCATAGAGAATTGCTAGAGTTCAAGTCTATGCTCGGCAATGACAGAGTTATAAAAATCTTTTATAGTGTCCATAGAGAATATTATAAACTAAAAAAACGGACAGTCTGATGGAAAAAAAAGAACGCGCGGCAAACAACAGGACATTGACGCTTGAACCAGAGGAAATTGAAGACTTGAAAAGCCGCCTGCTCACCGAATCGAATATTTCTGCGGAAACGGACATCGTGAACCGCACACTGAACGGCGATATTCTGAAAATGCTTGAGTTTACACCGGACGGATTCGCCGACCTGATTATCATTGATCCGCCGTACAATCTTTCCAAAAATTTCAACGGAATGAAGTTCGCCTCGCGCTCGCAGGAAGGCTATGACGAATATCTGGCGACATGGTTTCCGGCTGTGTGCAAAAAGCTCAAATCCAACGGCTCGCTTTATATTTGCGGCGACTGGAAATGCACTTCCTCTCTTCAGCGTGCTGTTGAAAGGGAACTTACAGTTCTGAACAGGATTACCTGGCAGCGTGAAAAAGGACGCGGAGCAAAGTCAAACTGGAAGAACGGAATGGAAGACATCTGGTTTGCGGTAAAAAATCCTGCCGACTATTATTTTGATGTTGAGGCCGTAAAGATGAAGCGGAAAGTCCTTGCGCCGTACAAGGCTGACGGAAAGCCGAAGGACTGGGATGAGGAATCGGAGGGAAACTTCCGGCTTACGTATCCTTCCAATTTTTGGGACGATATTTCAGTTCCGTTCTGGTCAATGCCCGAAAACACCGACCATCCTACGCAAAAGCCCGAAAAACTTTACGCTAAGCTGATTCTTGCAAGCTCGCGCCCCGGCGACATCGTGTTTGACCCGTTTTTGGGAAGCGGCACTGCAAGCGTTGTGGCAAAAAAGCTCGGCCGGCGCTTCTGCGGAATCGAACAGAACGAAGAATATTGCCTTTGGGCAGAAAAACGCCTTGCCCTCGCGGAAACCGACAAGTCCATCCAGGGCTACAGCGACGGCGTTTTCTGGGAACGAAATTCGGGTAAGTGGCAGGGGAAGTAGTTATTTCATTCCCCTTTCAGTTCGTTGAACTTCTGCTTCATTGTGGGATTGTTTTTCACAAGCTTTTTCACGGTCAAATCTTCAAGCTTGTTGTTCGCAAGACGATAGTTATTCTCGGAGCTAAGCAAATCCTCCTTCATCTTCTGCAGATTTGAAATCGCCTTGTCAATCTGTTCAACTGCGCTCATGAATTTACGGCTTGCAAGGTCGTAGTTTCGGCTGAATCCGTCCTTGAATTTGTTCAAGTCTTCCTCAAAGTGAGTGATGTCCATGTTCTGTTCCTGAATACGCCTAAGTTCACGCTTAGACTCAAGAGTATTCATAGCAGCGTTCCGCAGAAAAGTAATCACCGGAATAAAAAACTGCGGGCGGATTACGTACATCTTTGGATATTTGTACGAAACGTCCACAATTCCAGTGTTGTAGTAGTCATTGTCGCTTTCAAGCATAGAAACCAGAACCGCATACTCGCAGCCCTTCTCGTTCCTGTCCTTGTCCAGCTCCTTTAAGAAATCCTCGTTCTTGTGCTTAGTCGCCGTCTCGTCAGCCTGATTTTTCATCTCGAACATAATTGAAATGAATTCCACACCGTCGCCGCTCGCTTCCCTAAAAATAAAGTCGCCCTTGCTTCCCGAAGCACGCGAAACCTTGTTGTCCTTTTCAAAATACGAATTCTGAAAACCAAGCGCACGGTTCTTGTTGAACTCAGTAAGACAGAACTGCTCCAAATCCTCGCCAATCTGTTTAGTCGATTCCTTCGCCTTGAAGTCCTTGTAGAACGCAATTTCCTCGTCCTTCGCCTTGAGCTGCGCCGAAAACTGCTCTTTTATATAAGACACTTCGCTTTTCGATTTATTTTCAAGCACCGCAAAGTCGCTTTTAAGCTGAATTATTTCCTTTTCCTTGTCCTGAACTGCGGATTTCACTGCAATCTCAGAATCACGTTTGCCCGAACTAATCTTTTCATTCAAAAGCGCGATTTCCTGTTCCTTTGAGGCAAGAGCTATTTTCATCTCCGACTGCGACTTTTCCTTTGCCGCTCCAAGTTCCGCGGAAATCTTGGTAATCTGCTGATTTTTTTCCGCCAGCGCAGCCTGAAATTCCGATTTTGACTTTTGCTTTTCCGCCTCAAATTCCGCCGCAATTTTTGAAAGCTTAGCTTCCAGAGCCGCAATTTCCTTTTCCTTTTCGTTCTGTGCCTTTGAGACCGCAAGCTGAACCGCAGCATCTTTTTCCTTGCTCAAGGATACCGCGCGTTTTTCGAGCTCTTTTTCAAACTGCTCGTTGCGCACATCGTTCGCAATCGAATCATAAACATTCTGCTCCAGTGCAATCAGCTGCCCGCAGTTAGGACACTTTATATTCATTTTTCACCTCATTTCTTGCCATGCACATATAATATATACCATTTTTTGCAAAAACTGCACAGATTAACAAGAATTTTCCTTTCCATCTAAAAATGATTATCTTATCATTATGGTTTACGGTTACATTCGGGTCAGCACGGACAGACAGACGGTGGAAAACCAGCGGTTCGAGATTCTGCGGTTCTGCAAAAAGAATTCGCTTGAGGTGGGAGCCTGGATTGAGGAGACAATCAGCGGAACGCTCACGCCGGACAAACGCGAGCTGGGCAGGCTTCTTTCGCACATTCGCAAAGACGACCTGATTATATGCAGCGAACTTTCGCGTCTAGGCAGAAGTCTTTTTATGATTATGTCGATTCTGAACCTGATTATGGAAAAGGGCGCGCGGATCTGGACGATAAAGGACAGCTACCGCCTCGGAGACGACATTCAGTCCAAGGTTCTTGCGTTCGCGTTCGGACTTAGCGCGGAAATCGAGCGCAACCTGATAAGCCAACGCACAAAGGAAGCCCTCGCGCTCAAAAGGGCGCAGAACGTGCATCTCGGCCGTCCCAAGGGAAGAAAAAACAACGGGCATCTTCTGGACGGCGCGGAATTCCAGATAAAGACAATGCACCGCTGGGGCATGAGCATAAACCGAATCGCGCATTTTGTGGGTGTCTCCCGCAACACAATAAGAAGATGCCTGAGGGCGTAAATTTATCACGTCAAGCACGACAATGAAAGAGAGACAAGATCCAGGACAGTCTGTATAAGCTATACAGTTTTCCTGTGACGACGCTACAGTTTGGCTGTGCTTATTGTACAGTTTGGCTGTATAACAACTACAGACAAACTGTACAGCGTATTTTTAAAGTCTGTGCCTGTTATACAGTTTGACTGTAGCGCCGATTTTGCATTATAGCTCTCGTAAGCACAGGCACAAATTCTTTTTGCGGAATTTATATTAAAGAGTTAAAAATTAGAGCATCCCATTCGTTTGCAACACATTGGACGACTTTATAACCCAAAAATATGGAGGCGACCGGGAGAATAGGGCATTTACTTTCTTTCAAAATACTACAGAAAAATGTTTACATCAAACAGTTCTGGCTTAGCTAACAACCACTCCGCCGCCTGATGAATAATTTCCATAGGGATTGATAAAATTTGCAAGTTTCTTCTATTTATTTTATAGTTAAGGCTATGGACGAAATTGAAAAAAACAGGCTCGAACGGGCATTGGCACTTATACGGCAAATACTTCCACTTGTAGAAGCGGCGGAAAAGAAATTCAAAAGCGCGCGCAACTGGGGATTTCTTGATATGTTCGGTGGAGGAACGCTCGTTGACCTTATAAAGCATTACAAGCTGAATACGGCGGCAGACATAATGAACCAGATAAGTTTTCTTTTGCAGCAACTTCAGGCGGAACTTAGGCAGGTTGTAATTCCTGTGGATTTTAGAATGAACACAATGACATTTGCAACATTCGCGGATTTTCTTTTCGACGGAATACTTGCGGACACATATATGCAGTCCAAGATAATGAAAAGTCTTGATCAAGTACGGGAGCTAAAGAACCGCCTTATTTTGCTAGAAAAAAATCTTTCCGCACTAAAACAAAGAGGATAAAAATTATTGCTCAGTAGTTTCTTCTTCTGAATTCTTTTTAGGGTTTAACTTTGGATTCAAGACCCAGCTGCGCACAGTGTCCCGGGAAAGTCCGTACATCTTTGCAAGCTTTTTGTAGCCGCAAGTTCCCATCTCGTACTTTCCTATAACTTCAAGCTTAAACTCTATAGAAAATTTCTGCTTTCCCATAATCTGTTCCCTGATTTTATTTTAAAAACAAGTTTTTATTTCTAAACTGCCTCTAAAAACTAAAGTTTCCAGAGACAGTTTAGATTCAAACTTTAAATTCGTCAATTCTACTGCCAATATTCCTTATAGAATCGCTCATATCATTTGAAATTTTAAACAAAGACTTTCCAGTATCAGAAACAGAACAAATATCCTGCTCCATTTCAGAGATTCGGATATTCATTACAGAAGTCGCCTCTTTTAATTTTGATACCTCTTCAAGAATAGACTTGTTCTTTTCATTCATCGTTTCATATTTAGACTTGAATTCATTGGAACTGTCTCTCATAATCGCAAGAGATTCGTTTATCTGCGAAGAACCTTCCTGCTGCTCAAGCATCGCATTTTTTATTTCCTGCATAAGTTGGTTTGTAGCTTCTATTTCCTCAACAACAGAATCAAAAGACTTTGTGGATTCTTCCGAAGCAGAAACTACATCTGATATAGAATTCTGTATTCCGCTCAGCTGCTCGCTTATACTATGTGACTGGGAAGAAGATGTTTCTGAAAGTTTTCTAATTTCATCGGCAACAACACTAAATCCTTTACCAGCCTCTCCTGCATGAGCAGCTTCAATTGCGGCATTCATAGCAAGAAGATTCGTCTGTTCAGCAATAGATGCAATAACAGCATTCGCATCCTGAAGACTTGCCGATTTTCCCGCTATGTGCGCTATTTTTTCACTAACATTGTCCTGCATAGAAGAGCCGTTCTGAGCATCCAAAAGAAGCATTTCAAATCTTTCAGCCATCTTTTCAACAGAATTATTTACAGAATGAATATTTCCAACCATTTCTTCAACAGCGGCAGATGCATTTTCTGTGCCTTTTGCCTGCTCAAGCACAAGACTATCCAGCCTGCTTATATTGTCCGCAACTTCGCGTACAGAATCAGTTGTAGCATCCACACAATTTGACTGCTTTGAAATTTCCTCATTCACTATATCAATATTTGAAACAATATTTGAAATAGAAGAATTTGAGTTTTCTGCCGAACACTGCAACTTTGAATCAAAACAAAGAAGCCTATCCTTTGAAGCCTTTACATCGCTTATAATTTTATGCAATTTTTCTATAAACTCATTGAATCCGGAAACAACCTCACCAATTTCATCATCTGAATAAATTTCGATTCTTTTTGTCAAATCTCCATTTCCAGAAGCAATCATTTTTATAGAAGATTTTAAAACATTAAGCGGCTTCAAAAGTTTCAAGACGAATGCTGAAACTATGAAAACCGCAAAAAACGTAAATACACAGAAAATCACAACAGCAAGCAAAAAAAGCCTGTTCAGTCCACCCAAAAAGTCATCAGCAGGAGCAGAACAGATTACAGTCCAGTCAGTATATCCGCCTACAGGATAATAAGAAACGCTGTATTCTTTTTTTGTATTTTTATCAACGCAGAATTCAGAGCCAAATTCTCCAGATTTTATTTTCATTATAACAGATTCAAGCTCTGCCGGAACATTGTCATAAAGGCTTTTTTCCTGCTTTAAAAACTCAACATCGGAGTGCGCCACATATTTTCCAGTCTTAATATTAATTACATAAGGATGAGAATTTTTTCCCATAATCATCTCAGAAACTGTCTGGCAAAGTCCAAGGCTATCTACAACAGCACCTGCCTGCCGGCTGTCCTGACCATAAAAAGGAACAGCGTAAAAAGTCGAAAGCTTTCCATTTACGGGACTCCAGTTTGGATCAAGAATAGCAACGTTTCCTTTTAGGGCTTTTGTTAAATATTCTCTTGTGTGCAAGTCCTGATATTTTCCTGTAGTTGTATAACCTATGCCTTTCTCATCATAAATTGCCATTCCAATATAAGAAGAATCTTCCTTGCTAATGGCATTTATCATTTCCCATTTTTTTCTAATGTCTACAGATTCATCACGAATAAGCGGCAGTTTTGAAAGGGAATCAAGCATTTTGTACTCCCTGTCATTTATGTTGTGAATCTGCAGTGCGGTAGAATACGTGAAGCTTGAGTTTTGTTCAGCAAGGGATTTCATAAGTTCGTTTCGTGAATTTACAAATAAAAAGCAAACAAGAAACAAATTTGAAACAATAATTATTGAAAGAATGGAAACTAAAAGGCGTGCCTTTAGGCTCGAAAAAAGTTTTTTTTGCATATATCCCCCCTGCAACTGCAACTAAAATTTATCCCGCCTCCAGGGATGCTGCCGCAATTGCATCTTTGCAATCAAAAAACAAAATAATAATACCCCCCCCCAGTCAACATTGTCAAGCGATTTGTTTGTATAGAACTGCCTCTATACATAAAATTCGCATGCATTTTTTCTTACCGCATATTCAGCGAATTGTCATTTCCATGCCCCGACACGGGAGTCCACTTAACAACAACAAATAGATTATCGGGTCAAGTAGGATAATGACAAAATACATTGTAATTCAAGCAGGTTCTTAAGGCGCAGCCCTAAGTGTTGCAAGGAAAGGATGGTGGCAGGGAGGGAGAGAAAAAGGCGATTGAATCGCTTCGCTTACGAGCTAGTTGTTTTTTTCCTCCATAACTAAAGAATAGACAGAACAGGGCATTTTTTATATAATATGCTGAAATTTCTAAGGCACTATAGCTGCCAAATTTCATTTCAAGAGGGCAAAATGGCATACTTTTACGAAGAACCGTCTCACACATTCGGTGAGTATCTGTTAATTCCCGGCTACACATCCGCAGAATGCATTCCAGAAAATGTTTCACTGAAAACACCTGTTGTAAGATTCAACAAAAAATCAGGCGAAAAACCTTCGCTTTCAATGAACATTCCTTTGGTAAGCGCAGTCATGCAGTCGGTTTCTGATGACAAAATGGCAATTGCCCTTGCAAAAGAAGGCGGAATCAGCTTTATATTCGGTTCGCAGACAATCGAAAACCAGGCGGCAATGGTTGCGCGCGTAAAATCATACAAAGCAGGATTTGTAACTTCCGACTCAAATATCCGCCCGGATCAGACTCTTGAAGAAGTTGTATCTTTAATAGAACAAACCGGACACAGCACAATCGCCGTAACAGACGACGGAACTGCGCACGGAAAGCTTGAAGGAATTATCACAGAGCGCGACTTTAGAATCGACCATGTTCCTGCAAACTCAAAAGTAAACGAATACATGACGCCATTTGCAAAGCTTGTTACTGGTAAAGACGGAATCACTTTGAGCGCAGCAAACGATTTAATATGGGCGCACAAAGTAAATCAGCTTCCTATAATCGATGACAAAAATCATCTTGTTTCAATTGTATTCAGAAAAGACTTCGACAACCACGAAACTCATCCAAATGAGCTTATGGACACTAACCACAGATACATTGTTGGAGCAGGAATCAACACACGCGACTATATGGAAAGAGTTCCAGCTCTTTTGAAGGCTGGTGTTGACATTTTGTGCCTTGACTCAAGCGAAGGATATTCAGAATGGCAGGCAAAAGCTCTCCACGACATCCACGAAAAATTCGGCAAAGATGTAAAAGTTGGAGCTGGAAACGTTGTTGACCGCGAAGGATTTATGTTCCTTGCAGAAAACGGCGCGGACTTTGTAAAAATCGGAATCGGCGGCGGCTCAATCTGCATTACACGCGAGCAAAAAGGAATTGGACGCGGACAAGCCACAGCTACAATCGAAGTTGCAAAAGCGCGCGATGAATACTACTCAAAGACAGGAATCTACGTTCCAATCTGCTCAGACGGCGGAATCGTTCACGACTACCACATAACACTTGCTCTTGCAATGGGCGCGGATTTTGTAATGCTCGGACGTTACTTTGCAAGATTCGATGAGTCTCCTACAAACAAGCTTATAATCAACGGAAACTACGTAAAGGAATACTGGGGCGAAGGAAGCAACAGGGCGCGCAACTGGCAGCGTTATGACCTCGGCGGAAAAAAGGGAATGGCGTTTGAAGAAGGCGTTGACTCTTATGTTCCTTATGCCGGACGCTTGCACGACAATGTTTCACTTTCAATGAGCAAGGTAATCCACACAATGTGCAACTGCGGCGCGCTTTCAATTCCAGAACTTCAGCAAAAAGCAAAACTTACACTTGTTTCATCTACAACAATCAGCGAAGGAAGCGCGCACGACGTTACAGTACGCAACACTTCTATTCACAGCTGAAACTAAATTAAAAATTCTAGGCAAAAAGCCTTGGAGGAATTATAAATGAATGTTGTTATCATTGGCGCTCAGTGGGGCGATGAAGGAAAAGGCAAAATTGTAGACTACCTTGCAAAAGACGCAAAATATGTTGTCCGCTATTCAGGAGGTCCGAACGCAGGACATACAATTGTTGTAGATGGAAAACAATTTGCGCTTCATCAAGTTCCAAGCGGAATCCTTTATTCAGACAAAAAGGTTTTTCTTGGAGCAGGAATGGTAATCGACCCGGAAGCCCTGTTCGAAGAGCTTAAGATGATAAAAGACAACGGCGTGGACTGGGAAGGCAGAGTATTTATTTCTGACCGCGCGCACCTTATTCTTCCAAGATACCGCCAGATGGACAAAGACAGAGATGCGTCCCGCAAACGTCCGATCGGAACAACTGGACGCGGAATAGGAATCGCATACAGCGAAAAAGCGCACCGCGACGGACTTCGGCTTGCAGACTTGGACTGGACAGAAAAGCTTGCTGACCTTGAAAAAGAAGACCTTGACTATCTTGACAAATACAAAGAACAGCTTTTGCAGATGCGTGTAGACCTTACACAAAAGATGTGGGAATTCCGCAAGGAAAACATTCTTTTTGAAGGCGCACAGGGCGCAATGCTCGACATTGATTCTGGAACATATCCTTATGTAAGTTCCGGAGCTTCTTGCGCGGCGGGAGCTGCTACAGGCTGCGGAATCGGTCCTCACAATCTTGACCACATTCTTGGAGTTTTCAAGGCTTACGAGACACGCGTAGGAAACGGTCCGATGCCAACAGAGTTCAACGCCACAAGCGAAGGCGAGCTTTGCCAGTATGTGCGCGACACAGGACGTGAATACGGAGTTACAACAGGAAGAGCCAGAAGATGCGGCTACCTTGATTTGGTTGCATTGCGCTATGCCTGCCGTGTAAACAGCTTGGACAGCCTCGTTCTTACACACCTTGATATTTACGATGCAATGGATCAGATTGAAGCTTGCGTTGGCTACGAAATAAACGGAAAAATTGTAACAGACTTTCCTGCAAACATCGACCAGCTTAACAGCGCAAAGCCGATTCTTCAGAAATTCTCAGGCTGGAAAACTTCGCTCAAAGAATGCAGAAGCTATAAAAAAATGCCAAAGAATGCGCGCGCTTACGTGGAATTCATTGAAGCATTTACCGGCACACCAGTAAGCATTATTTCCGTAGGCTACGATCGTGACGAAACATTCATCCGCAAAAACCCTTGGAAAAAGTAAATCTACAGTGTTGTTAAAATGACAAAGCCCGTGCAAGTTTTTTGCACGGGCTTTGTCATTTGCCTTAATAAAATTTTCACACAGCCTTTTTATACATCCAGACTTTTGACTTCCATCTAAAAATCATCAGAATTCCGCGGAAAAGCTCATCGCACGCCATAGCAATTATAACTCCAATGAATCCCCAGCCAAACAAAACAGCAAAGACATAAGAAAGCAAAGTTGAAATCATCCAGTTTGAAAAGATTCCGGCTCCAACAGGAAAGTGAATGTCTCCAGAAGCCATAAGGCACGGAATAATGATAACATTTATGGAACGCCCTAGCTCAAGGAAAAATGTTACCGGCATTACAGAAAGTATTATAGAAGTAATCGCCACGTCCGTAGTAAAAAATGCAATCATCTGATGGCGGAAAATAAAAATCACAGTCGCAAAAAAAAGACTCACCGCGCTTCCAGAAATTTGATAGCAAAAAACATTTTTGTACGCAGTCTGCTGAAGTCCTGCGCCGCAATAATGTCCGGTCTTGATTTGAGAAGCCGTTCCTATGGAAATAGCAATCATGTATATAAAACGCAAAATCGTCATAAGATAAGTGAACGCGGCAATAGCTTCTGTTCCAAACGTTGTAATTATTATCATTATAACAAGCTGCGACAAATTCCAGGAAACACTTTCGCCTGCGGTAGGAACTCCAATTTTAAGAATCTGTCTCCATTCGCTTTTTACAATTTTAAACGGATTTTTTATTGAATACTTTGAATCTTTTAAGCAAGCGATTCTAACAGAAAGAATAATAGCTCCTGCAAACTGGCTTGCAACTGTGGAAATTGCAACGCCTTTAACGCCTAAAATCGGAAGACCGAACCAGCCGTACAAGGCAAGAGCGTTGCCCACGATATTTAAAGAGTTCGCAATTGCATTTACAACCATAGCGTCTTTTGTGTGTCCGTAGCTGCGCAAAATAGAAGACTGAACAATAGAGATTCCGCTGAAAACAGAAAACGCTGAATAAATAAAAGCGTACTGGCTTGCAAACAACCGCACTTCATCGTCAATGTTGTATTTTTTTAGAATTTGCGGAATTAAAAACGCGAACACAAGACCAAAAAACAAACCGAACACAATTACCATCTGCAATGCCGTCCGGGAAATTTTCTTGGCTTTTTCAACCTGCCCTGCTCCCAAAAAGTTTGTAAGGGAAATAGTCGCGCCGTTTGGAATCACTTGCAGCAAGACAAGAAGAAACCAAGTGTACTGGGTTATAAGACCGACAGCTGCAACTGCCTTGTCCGAATATCCAGACAACATAAAAACATCAATACTGGAAAATGCAAGAAAAAGAAGATTTTCAATTACAAGCGGATAAGCGATTTTTCTAAGCGGAGTATCGTTTACTTTGTCAATAAGTTTTTCTTGAGCCATAAAACACCTCGAAGTTCAAACTTATACAGCAAAGAATTTTTTTAGTCAATAGATTTTATCAGAGATTTCGTCAAGGATTTTTACTACATCATGCGCGCCGTCTACAAGGATTCCGCCCATGCCAAGCTCAAGCGGAAGCGCAATGTCTATGTCAAATCTGTCGCCCACAGAAACACACTCGCTGAATTCACTTGAAGTCTTTTTTGCGGCAAGCTCAAGCATTTCCTTTGCGGGCTTAGACTTCATGCAAGTATCAAGTCCAATTACTTCTGGAATAAGATCTGAAATTCCAACTGCATCCAAAGTTCTTCTTGCGGCTTTTACAGGATTGTTCGTAACGCAAATTAAGTTGAAAGATTTTTTTAGCTCCCCAAGAAATTCTTTTAGCTTTAAATCTGGCGAAAGAAATTTTTCCGGCTGCAAAAGCTCATTGCGCCACTTTATGCTAGTTTCAATATCCACACCGAACGCAGGAAAAGTGTTTCCCAAGCTGATTTTTTTTCCACCGTGTTCCGCGCTCCATTTTTTTCTGTAGTCTTCAATCATGCTTCTTGCGGAATCTTCGGAAATGCCGTTTATGTGCGCGTAATGCCGAATCTGAACATCAACCTGCTCCGCAACAAATTCCGGGCTTGTGTAAAGAGTTCCGTCAATGTCAAAAATAAAAGTTTTAATTTTCCTAGGAATTGAATAAAGCTTCACGTGCGCCCAAGCCTTTAGTAGTTCTGCGGATAAAAAGTTTCCGCCTTGGAAAACAAGGATTCAGATGCGCAAACCAAATTAGGAAAAACTTTCAACGCTGTAAATGCAAACGCGGCATCTCCCAAAAGTTCTGCGTCAGGGCAATAAGGAACTGAAATTTTCATTCCAGTTATGTCGGCCTTCATCTGATTCCAAAGCGCGCTTTTTGCCTGTCCGCCTGCAACTCGCATTTCATCAGGAAACGGAATTCTTTTTTTTGCAGCGGCATCTTTTAAAATTCCAAGCGCATCTTTTAAATTCAGCGCAGTCTGAATCATAAGATACTTGCCTTGATCTAAAGAAGCATTTGTTCCGTCGTTTCCTATTATTTCCTGAACAAGAACCGAATATTCAATCTGGCTTCCAAGCTCGCGTTCAATTTTCAATTTAAAAGAATCAAACTTTGAGCCTGAATCAGGAAGCAAAACAGAAGCGTTCCAAAGTTCCGGAACAACAGAAGGAAGCGTCCTTATTTTTTCACCTTCAAGAGGAACAGCCGTGCAGAAGTTAAGACCTTCGCTTGAACCTGCCCTGTCGCACAAAACGCCCGGCTTTACAGTCGCAGTGCCAACAAGCGCAGAAATAAAATCTGGAGTGCCGCAAAAAACAGGAAGCCCTTCTTTTATTCCAAATTCTTCCACGCCCAAAAATGAAGACGCTTTTCTTGAAAGTCCGGCAACCTTGTGAGAAGGCTCTGTAAATGAAGGAAGTTTGTTTATTTCATCATTTGAAAATCCGCTTTCCAAAAGAAGCTGCTTGTTCCAATATGCGGACTCAAATCTTTTTTCAGGAAGAATTGTACAAGACTCCCCGGTAAGAAGCCACAGAAAATATTCAGGACCACTGTAGACTAGCCCGCTCTTTTTCCATACATCGGAAAACTTGTCTTTAAACGCAAGCAAGCGCGGAATAAAAAGTGAACTGGATTTCAACTGAACAACTTTTTCATTCCATAAAAGAGTTTCGCCTGACTGGGCAACAAGAGTAGGACCGTTTCCGCTTACGCAGATTCCGCTTGGACGGATTTCCGGCGACTGAGAAACTAAATCCTGCAAAGCATTCTGAAAGGCAGGAAGCCATTCCTTTGAAGCGTGTTCCGTATTGCAAAGCAAAAATGGACGGCGGCTGAACGCACTGATTTTTCCTTTTTCAGAAACAAAGGCAGCCTTTAAAGAAGATGTTCCAATATCAACGGCAAGAACAGTTTGTTCCATAACAAAACAATTTTCCAAAAACAATAACGGCATACTGCTTTTCTTAGAAATCATTCATCAAAAAGAAATATGCCGTTTTAAAATATTACTCGCTTTTTTCAGCAGGAGTTGAAACTTTTATAAGCTTGTCTATGATTGTGCGGTTATCAAGCAAGTCGCTCAAAGACTGGTCGTGGTGAAGCCTTGTGATTACATTTGCAAAAAGACCAGAAACATTTGTGCTGATGTACCATTCGCGCTTTAAAAGCTCTTCATGGTAAACCGCATTAGTTCCAATTATTCTATAGAACAAACCTTTGCTGTACGCTTCATCAAACTGCTCAATCGCATTTCCTGTAAAGAACGGAAGGCTGATTGCGGCAATAACTTTTGTCGCGCCCTGCTCATGCAAAAATCCCATTGCCTTAAGCAAAGTTCCGCCTGTGCCAAGCATATCATCTGCAAGGAAAGCAACCTTTCCCTTTACATCGCCCAAAAGCTTTATGCTCTTGATGTTTGTATTTTTTGCATCCTGAGTAACGATTGAATAGTCGCGCTCTTTGTAAATCATAGCAAGCGGCTTTTTAAGTCCAGTCGCATAGAATTTATTGCGGTCAATCGCTCCAGTGTCCGGGCTTACAACAACAAGATCTTCCTTTGTAAGATCAACTACACGTGCAAGCTCGCGGATAATCTGATATGAAGCATGAAGATTTTCGCAGTGAGTGTGGGCAAACGCATTTACAATTTCACGTGAATGAAGGTCAAGCGTGATAATGCGCTTAACTTCCATCATCTCATAAATGTGTCCCAAAAGAGCGGCTGTAAGACCTTCGCGACTCTTCTTTTTATGCTGACGACTGTAAGGATAAGCCGGCAAAACCAAAGTAATCTGGCGCGCTCCAGCCTGACGCACAGCATCGATTGTAACAAGAAGGCTCATAACGTGGTCGTTTACGCTTAGGCTAAGAACGTTTTTTCCGTCGTTAAGAGCAATTTTTTCGTGGTTTTCAACATCCTGAAAAATATAAACATCTTTTCCGCGGATGCAATCCAAAAGTTCTGTCTTGAATTCTCCGTTTGCAAAATATGTGAACCTTGCGTTGACCTTAAAAAACGGCGCGCGGTATTTGTCTGTTACACCGCGGATGCAAAGATCGCTAGTTTCGATATCATTCTTCAAGTTAATCTGCTGAACGATATTTTCCTTTTCAAGTCCGTAGCGTTTTGAAATGACATCGCTCTTCAAAGAAAAACGGTGCTTGTACATATGGCGCAAATGTGTGATGACTTCGTTGGCGAAAGACTCTCCGCCCGGACACGCTACAACAGCAAGATCAGTTGGCTCAGAATACGGCATTATTCTTACCCCTTATTTAGATTTTTTTGAAAGCAGAAGATTTATGCAGAGATTTTACGCATATAATACCGTTTTATGGAACATAGGTCAATTAAGATGAATTTTGTAACCAGGACAAACGCATTATAAATAATTTAAGTAAAGTTTGCGCGAAGGAACGGTTTCTGGGGCAAAAACACTCTGATTGCTGCGACCGCGTGAGCGGGCAATTCTATAGTTACTTTGCAACAATCAGCGTGTAGCGCATTATTGCGCGATTTTGAACCAGGAAACCGTGACTTGGAGCCAGTTTTATGCTGAATACATTTATAATGCGTTGCCCTGATTTTGTAACCAAGGTTGATTACTTGCCGTTATGTCATACTCTGGCTCGACCGGAGTATCTCCTTTGCAATGCGGATTTTTTTTTAACTTTTTTGCCGCTTAAGTTGTCATTTCAAATAAACTCATTATAATTATAATTATAGATATACAACAAATCTATTTTATGGAGACAAAATGAAATTTAACATTCACTTCACTACCCCCCCCATGCGATCGTAGCCTGTATTCTTGCTCTTAGCATTATATTTGCATTTACTTCCTGTTCGGATGGCTCAAGCGGCGGTTCGGATGATGACGCATTTGCGGCAGTTCAACAATCCGAGTCTGCTGTGCAAAGTTCGGATGATGACAGCGGTCAGGTAACAAATCCGGCAACCCCAAAAGTAACCTACACCGTAACATTTGACGCGAACGGCGGAAGCGGTACAATGAATCCCCAGATTTTTACTTACGGTGAGCCTCAAAATCTTTCGCCAAATGAATTCACTATGGAAAAAAAGGACTTTCTTGGCTGGGCGACATCCGCCGGCGGAAACATAGCCTACGATGACAATTCCGGGTACACAATCGGCACGGCGGATGTTACGCTCTATGCCGTGTGGGGAAAATTAGTAACTGCCGACAATGCCACGACTGTAATTGGCGGACTGGAAGGCGGAACTAGGAAAAATCCGAATGTCTGCACAGTGAAAATTACCAGCAAAGAACTGACTGATGAAAATATCCTGAAAGAAATAAGCAAGAAAATAGATTCAGTATTTGCTAATCCTAGCTATATCCATATCAATCTTGACCTTTCCGCAGTCGAAATCACAGAAATTTCAGAGAGTGCTTTTGCTTCTGCCAAATTGACGGGAATAACATTGCCAAATTCTTTGAAGAGTATTGAAAAAAACGCTTTTGGAGCAACTTACCATCTTAAAAAGATTGTAATCCCAGATAATGTAGAAACTATTAAAACTGAAGCTTTTATCGGAAGTCGGCTTACAGAAATAACTCTCCCTGCAAGTTTGTCTTCCATTGAAGAAGGTGCATTCTTTGAATGTGATAAACTAGAAACCGTGTACTACAAAGGCCCACAAGCACAGTGGGAGATACTAAAAACGAATATCAGCACAACCGACAACGACAAGCTCACCGGCGCAAAGATAATCTGCACCGACGGCATTATAAACGGCGAGTAAAAGGGATTCCTGTGTCGTGGCACAGGAATGACATTGTATTTTGCCATCCTCCTTACAGCAATTTTTCCGCGTAAAAATCCCTTGAAGTTCCTTGTTTTCTGGAGTATCTTAGAGCACAGAAATTTTCTTTTTAAATCTTTAGCAAAACAGAAACTGTAAACCATTCCGCTGAATTTGCGAGGAACAGAAAATGGCAGAAAACACAGACTACCTGACAACGCAAATTATAACTTACATCGGAAACAAACGGATTCTGATTGGAAATATCCGAGCCGAAATTGAACTGATAAAATCAAAGCTTAAAAAGCAAAAGCTTGTCTGCGCGGATTTATTTTCAGGCTCGGGAATTGTCGCGCGGATGCTCAAGCAGCATTCTTCAACAGTAATCGTAAATGACTTGGAAGACTATTCTTCAATCCTGAACAGCTGCTACCTTTTCAACAAGAAAGACTTTGACAGCGAAAAATATTTCAGCTACAGAAAATCAATTGAAAAAGAATTCTTCGAGCAGAAAATCCCAGGGATAATCTGCAGAAACTACGCGCCAAAAAACACAGATGACATTAAGGAAGGCGAGCGGGCTTTTTACACAAGGGAAAACGCGGAACGAATCGACTCTTACCGTGCGCTAATAGACAAGATTGTTGACTGCGATGATTACAAGAAATTTTTTATTGCGCCGCTTTTAACAGAAGCTTCTGTCCACGTAAACACTTCTGGAATTTTCAAGGGATTCTACAAAAACAAAAACACCGGGCTTGGCTGTTTTGGCGGAACAGGAAAAAACGCGCTTTCAAGAATCATGGGACAAGTGGAACTCCCAGTTCCGGTATTCAGCAACTTCAAGTCAAAAACTGAAATCTACAAAGAAGACACAGTCGAGCTTTCTTCCAAACTGAAAAAAATTGACATTGCATATTTAGATCCGCCTTACAACCAGCATCCTTACGGCTCAAATTATTTCATGCTGAACATAATCGCGCAAAACAAAATACCGGACACAAAGCTCAGCAAAGTTTCTGGAATTCCCGCAAACTGGAACCGCTCAATATTCAACAAAAAAAACAGCGCATTAAATTCAATGGAAAAAATAATCAGTGCGCTTGATGCGAAATTCATAATAATCTCATATAATTCAGAGGGATTTATAAAATTCGGCGAAATGAAATCAATGCTTGAAAAATACGGAAAACTCAAAACCGTTGAAATCGCGTATAATACATTCAGAGGCTCGCGAAACCTCAACGCAAGAAACATCCACGTTTCCGAATATCTTTTTGTTCTGGAGAAGTCGTAAAATGAGCGCAGGAAAAAATTCAGTTGACATGCTTAACGGCCCGCTTCTTGGAAAGATTCTGGTGTTCTCTCTTCCGTTTGCGGCAAGCAGCATTCTTCAGCAAGTTTTCAATTCCGCGGATGTAGCAGTCGTGGGAAGATTTTCTGGAAGCACATCTTTGGCGGCGGTCGGAAACAACGCTCCAATAATCAACTTAATCATAAATATTTTCGTTGGAATGTCGATTGGTGCAAATGTTCTGATTGCAACTTTAATCGGCCAGAACAGAAAGGACGAAATCAAGTCGGCGGTGCATACAGTAATTTCTGTGGCACTCATAAGCGGAATTTTTCTTGCGGTAATAGGACCACTTGTTTCAAAGCCAATTCTTGAAGCAATCGGAACGCCCGATGAAGTTCTAGTTCTTGCGGCTCTTTACCTGCGGATTTACTTTCTTGGAATGCCGGCGGTCATGGTTTACAACTTTGGTTCGGCTGTTCTAAGAAGCAAGGGAGACTCAAACCGTCCTTTGTACTGCCTGATTGCAGCCGGAATTCTCAACGTTATCCTGAACCTTGTGTTTGTAATCGTATTCAGAATGGGAGTTGCGGGAGTTGCAATTTCAACTGTAATTTCAAATTACGTAAGCGCAACCATGATAATTTTCTTTCTGCTGAATGAAGAAGAGGGACTCAGGCTTGATTTAAGAAAACTTCATATAAACAAAATCCAGCTTGCAAAAACCGCACGCATAGGAGTTCCGGCTGGATTGCAGGGAATGGTGTTCTGCTTTTCAAACATCTGCATTCAAGGCGGAATAAATTCATTCGGAAGCAACGCAATGGCAGGCTCGGCGGCGGCGCTTAACTTTGAATATTTTTCATACTTTGTCGTAAGCGCGTTCACTCAGGCAGCCACAACATTCACAAGCCAGAACTACGGTGCAAAAAAATTCAGCAGATGCAAAAAAATCTACAGGCTTTCAATGCTATGCAGCGTGATTATTTCCGGAGCAATGTGCTTTGTGTTTGTGTTCTTTAGAAGAGCAGTGATTAGAGTTTACACCGTGGATGAAGCGGTAATTGCGTTTGCGCTCATAAGACTAGTTCATGTAGAGTCCCTTGAATTTCTTACAAGCAGCTACGAAATTACAGCAGGAGCTTTGCGCGGAATGGGATACTCAATGCTTCCGGCAATTCTTACATTGGCAGGCTCATGTTTCTTGCGGCTTACCTGGCTTGCAACCGTATTCAAAAAATTTCCTTCGTTTGAAACAATAATGAATATCTATCCAATCAGCTGGATAATAACCGGAACAGCAGTAATATCTTCATACCTGATTATCAGAAAGAAAAAATTCAGCATAGAACAATGACATAAAAAAATCCCTGACTGTAGCCAGGGATTTACCGCAACAAGCTGAATATTTTCCGTTTATTTTATTTCGTAAATCCAACCTTCCGGAGCTTTTATTTCGCCCATCTGAATTCCAGTTAAAGTTTCACGGAGCTTTTTAAGAACAGGTCCGATTTCTTCCATTCCGCTTGGAACATTGATTTCTGTTCCGTGGTCAACAATTTTTCCGATTGGAGAAATTACAGCGGCAGTTCCGCAAAGTCCGCATTCTGCAAAGTCCGCAAGCTCGTTCTTGTTAATCTTGCGCTCCTCAACTTCAATTCCAAGATAATCTTTTGCAACCTGAATCAAAGAGCGGCGTGTGATTGAAGGAAGAATGCTGTTTGACTTTGGAGTAACAAGCTTTCCGTCTTTTGTAACAAAGAGAATGTTTGCTCCGCCAGTTTCTTCAATATAAGTATGTGTCGCAGGATCAAGATACATATTCTCTGCAAAGCCGTTTCTGTGTGCGTCCATTATATTGTGAAGGCTCATCGCATAGTTAAGGCCGGCTTTTATGTCGCCTGTTCCATGAGGAGCGGCTCTGTCCAAGTCTGAAATGCGGACAACAATCGGCTTGACTCCGCCCTTGAAATACGGACCTACAGGAGTAACAAGAATTCTAAACTGATATTCATCAGCAGGCTTTACACCGATTACAGCATTTGAACCGAACATATATGGACGGATATACAAAGTCGCGCCGCTTCCAAAAGGAGGAACCCAGTCAATATTCGCTTTTACAGTATCAAGCACAGCCTGAACAAAACGCTCTTTTGGGAACACCGGCATTTCAAGACGCTCGCAGGAAGAAGCCATGCGGTCAGCGTTCAAGTCCGGGCGGAAAGTAACAATTCTGCCGTCTTTTGTTGTATACGCTTTTAGACCTTCAAAGCAAGTCTGGGCATACTGAAGAACTCCAGCGCACTCAGAAATATGCACAGTAGCATCGGAAGTAAGCTCGCCTGCGTCCCATGCGCCGTTTTTGTAGTTAGCAACAAATCTCTTATCTGTTACCTGATAACCAAAAGGAAGATTCGCCCAATCAATATTCTTTGCCATACTTCACCTCGAAAAACCGGTATTTCCATGCCGGCAAGAATTTTACAAACATATTAACACAAATGAAAAAATCAAACAATCAGGGGAGGAATGGCGCACAAAAAACAAAATCTTTACATATACAGCAAAAATAGAATGTGCTACAATTGATTTATTGAAGTATAATTTCCAGACTGAAACCTTGCAAACTTAATAGAGAGTTTAATAATTATGAATAAAAGACTATGGGAACTATATAAAAAATCTGCTGAAGGACAAGAATTGCTGAATTTATTCACACTTAATGAAAATTATCCTGACAATCCATTTAAAAAAATGGAAAACTTATTAAATTATTTAAAATGTTGTGATTCAGATCATATAAAATATATTTGCTGTGTTGTAAATACATTACGCATAAATACACGCTTAGGAAATATCAAGTTACCAAAAATCAACAAATCGCTAACAGAAATAAAACTGAATAATCTTTTTTTCAACTATAGCATAAAACACTGTCATACAGATGATGAGAAAAAACAATTTGTTCTTGATGACACATTTTTTTGCACATCAGATTCTTATAGAGATAAAGCAGCTTTAATGGACTGTTTTTCATTATTCTTGTTTTATTTTTATACATCATCATTCTTTCCAATTCTTTTTTCCTCAAGATTTGACATAATACAAAAACACTGCGATGCACTTGGTTGCAATATACCAGACATTCCAAAGTCAAAAAATTACAAGGATTATGTCGCTTACTATTTACAATTGAACGACGCATTTCACAATTTTGCCGATTACAACAATCTTAACGATGAAGAATTTTGTGCCTGCCTTTACGGTTTTGCTCCTATGATGTTAGAAGAAAATAAAAACCAAGAACTTCCAGAACCTACAAATATTTGGTTTACAGGCGGAGGTGCAGGCGGAAAAGATTTTTACTATCTTGACAATTTAGGAAAAGACACATCTTATAATCAAGATAATATATGGGCGTGCAATGAACACACAAAGCGTGGTGATATAATCGTAATGTACTGCAAATCTCCAAGAAGTTACATCCACTCGATATGGCGTGCAGATTCAGGCGGCTTTTTCAATCCATTCGATTACTATCATTGCAGATCAACAATATGCAACGGAATAAAGGTGCCTCACGTCAGTATACATGATTTGAAAAATGACAAATATTTTTCACAAGTTCCAATAGTAAGAGGAAATCTTCAGGGACTAAACGGCAAAGAACTAAGTGCAGAGGATTACGAAAATCTCCTGCGTCTTTTCCGCGAGAAAGATTCAAGCTACAAAATTGAAAAACTTCCCAAGCTATTCAACAGTTCAAATATAAATTTCGGCATTATAAAAATTGAAAAAGATGTTGAAGAAAATATACTGATTCCTTTTCTCAAAAAAATTGGATATAAGGAAACAGACTGGACAAGGCAGCTGACTTTAAAAGCTGGAAGAAATGAAAAAGCCATTCCTGATTTTGTGTTTTTCGCAAAAGGTGAAAAACATTTTGAAAACGCGCCCTTTGTAATAGAAGCAAAATACGACATGTCATCTGTGCTTGAACAGCAAAAAGCATTCAGCCAATGCCTTTCGTATGCCAGAATGTTACATTCAAAATTGATGGGAATCTGCGACAAAGAAAGAATTCTTATATACAAAGTATCAAATTTAGGTGAGGCAGACAGAAGCAGTCCAATATTTGAAAACCATTGGAAAGCAGTATATTCTGATAATATCATAGGAATTAAACTGAAAAAAATCATCGGCTCAGAAATTGTCCGAGAAATAAAATAAAACCGTTTTTTTACCCAATTTGCCAATCACTTTTGGATTTGCATAAAAAAGTTACATCGAGAAATTCGACCAAAGAGAATTATTTGATTAATTACTACAACAATTTATTTTTCAAAATAGCCTGAAGTTCTGATGTTCTGCTTATATATTCTTGCTCATTTTTTACAAGTTCAAGATGATTTCTAAAATACGATGGATGTATAAAAAGTGTTTCTACAAAATTCTTTTTTAAGAACTTTTTCTTAATCAACATACATTCTTCATGCTGTCCTCTCGAATAATCAATCTCAGAACAAACAATCGATATTATAGAATAAATATTCTCACAAGAACCTTTATTAAGAAAAACAAATACATTATCAGAAATATTTTCAATATTTTTTAAAATCAATTCAGCTTTTATTTTGGACTCTTTATTCTTACCTTTGCCATGAATAATGCCATCGAAACTATAAACTTTTTTATTTGTATCTAACAAGCGTTCAAGATTCAATAGATAATACAATCTTTTTTGCTTTTCAAGCGTATATTCTTTTGAATCTTTTATATCTACTGTTGTTATATATCCTAGTTTTAAATCATAGAAAAAATCTTTACCGCTACGTTTGTGTTCTCTAAAGAGCTTTAACTTTATTATATCTTCAAAATGATGAAGACCTGATAAATGATACAAATGCTCTCTCAGAAATCTAAGACGAAACTCTTTTATACCTGTCTCAGATGATTTACTTTTTAAAGTATAAATATACTCAATATCAAGGAGTTTTTCGAAAGCATCTGCAATATCTTTAAGTTCGCAATAATAAGAAAGTGGCATAAAAACTCCATAAAACGACAAAAGCCCTGCATAAAAGCAAGGCTTTATTGAAAATAAGCATTTTCTGTCAGCTACTCAACTAAGGCAACCTAAGATAGGCTCTTGGTAAATGCATAACCCTTATACTGCTAACTGAAACAACGCAATTCCTATCTCGTTCTTTCAGCTCAAACGCATGATAGTTGAACCTGCCAACTACAATTAAAATATAACTTGAATTTATTATAATGTCAAATTCATTACAATATATATTTAGAAAAAAATTCATATTTTAATTCAAATTTACATTGAAGTTTTACCAGAACCGTTTTCCTTCTCAAGTTGCCAATCAGTTTTGGATTTGATATAATTGCAGTGCTTTTCGGGCAATAGCGCAGTTGGTTAGCGTGCGTGTCTGGGGGGCACGAGGTCCCGGATTCGAATTCCGGTTGCCCGATTTTCAAATAAAACAATTAAAGAAGGTGCATTATGGATTTTGTTTCACAGTTAAAGGAAAAGGCTAAATTGGCCGGAAAAAAAATCGTTCTTTGCGAAGGCGAAGACAAGCGTGTTGTTGAAGCCGCTGCAAAAATCGTAAAGGAAGGAATTGCAAAAATCATCCTTATTGGAAACGCAGAAGAATGCGCAAAAGCAGCCCCGGGAGTTGACCTTTCAGGAATTGAGCTTGTAGATCCAACGACAAGCCCTGATACAGACAAATACGCGGAACTTTTATTCAAGACACGTGAAGGCAAAATCAACAAAAAAACTGGACAGGCAGAATATCCTACAGTTCAAGATGCAAAAAACTACATTCTTAAAGACCGCACAATGTTCGGAGCTCTTATCCTCAAGGCAGGAGATGCGGACGGATTTGTAAGCGGAGCTTGCCATTCAACAGCAAACACATTGCGCCCGGGACTTCAGGTTATAAAGACCGCGCCTGGAATAAAGACAGTTTCATCAAGCTTTATCATGGTTGCACCTGAATGCGGAAACAAATACATAAAGGAAGGCGTTGCACTTCTTGCTGACTGCGCAATCAACATCGAGCCTTCAAGTGAAGAGCTTGCAGACATCGCAGTTGCAACAGCCGACACTGCAAAGAAAATTGCAGGAATCGAGCCAAGAGTCGCCATGTTAAGCTTCAGCACAAAAGGAAGTGGAAACGATGACAAATTCTTTAAGAGCGTTCCAAAAGTTCAGGAAGCTGTAAAGCTTGCGCAGGAAAAGGCACCGGACTTGGCATTGGACGGAGAATTTCAGTTTGACGCCGCAGTTGCTCCTGAAGTCGGCGAGCTAAAAGCTCCGGGAAGCAAAGTTGCAGGACACGCAAATGTTTTTGTATTCCCAAATATCAATGCAGGAAACATCGGCTACAAGATTGCCCAGAGAATGGGCGGCTGGATGGCAATTGGACCTGTATGCCAAGGATTCGCAAAACCGCTTAATGACCTTAGCCGTGGCTGCAACGTTGACGACATTGTTGCAACAGTAGCAGTTACAGCATTGCAGGCATAAGCAAACACAAGCTGTCCTAAACGGGCAGCTTTTTTAATTTAACTTTTTATCCTGCGACTGCGTTTGCAGCTCCGACTCCCAGCAATGTCAAAACAAGCATAATCACGCCGGCAAGCAAAACGCCTCCCATAACGGCAAGAGATGTCTTTTTTCCGTCCAAGTCCAGAAGGCTAGCTGCAAGTGTTCCAGTCCAAGCACCAGTTCCCGGAAGCGGAATTCCTACAAAAAGAAAAAGCGCAAAGTAAAGTCCGCGTCCAGCCTTTGCCTGCATTTTTTCACCGGCAGAAGTTCCTCGCAATAAAAAGAAACGGCAGATTCCGCCCACAAGACGTTTATCCTGTCCCCACTCCAAAAATTTTCTTGCAAACAAGAAAATAAAAGGAACAGGAATCATATTTCCAATTATGCTGACAACATAAGAAGAAATCACCGGCAATTTTAACGCCTGCGAAACAGGAATCGCACCCCTAAGTTCAATAAGCGGCACCATCGAAATAAAAAACACCCAAAGAAAATTTTTTAACATAAACTCATTTTAGCATACATAAGAAATCATTCGCAACTGCAACGCAAAATGCAACTTTCAAAATGATTTTTTTCTAGACGCTGCCCAGATTCCAACGCTCATCAAATAGTTTCCGCCGATTACAACAAACGTCCATCCCACAGAAGCAAGAACGCTCTGCTCATAAACGTGAAGAAAAAAATACGGACCAACCAAAACACTGGCGATATTCAAGACAAAAAGAACAGCCGCATAAATCAGCGTGGGAACAATAGCGCAAACAGTATGCGAAAATTTCAGCGGAATTTCTTCAAAGCAAATGAAAGAAACCAATGCCAGAACAGGACAAACAAAATGCATAAAAAGCCCTGAACCTTCAAGCATATAATGGCTGAAATTCTTCATTGTATATCCGCCGGCATTTGGAATGAGCAAGGCAAGGACAACTGTAATCGTGAGTGTTGTGCAGCAAACCGCAATGTAAGTAAATAATTTTACTGAATCAGAAATTTTTTTGCCTGAACATAAAAAGCGGATTTTACAAAATGCCATAACAGCGCACGAAATCCCCAAAAGAATATTGCTGTCCTGTGTATAAAATTTAAAGAAACTAAATCCGCCATATTCAATTATGGACAGAATCACAGCGGAAATTTCGAATGCGGTAATCAAAATATTCAGCGCAAGTGAAAAATAAATTTTCTTCTTCATTTAAAAACCCAAGACAGCTAATTTATCGGGACAAACTTTTTTTAGTATACGCTCAGGATTTTCTGAAGTTTTTCTTTTCCGATAATCCTAAAGAAGCTTGCAAGGCGCGGTCCCTGATCTTTTCCAATCAAGGCATGATACAAAGCTGTAAACAATGCTTTTGACTCAAGTCCAAGTTCTGTCGCAATGTCGTACATCGCCTGCTGGCATTCCTTGTCAACCGCAAAAGTATCAAGGCGCGGAACAACTTCATCACGCACACGGCGCACAGCAGTCAGCATTTCACCCGAAATATCTTCAGCCTTAGAACCGTCTTCTCTTAAAGTGAAGCAGAAATCCGGAGCGCAGTCAGGAGCGCTTTCTTTTATCCAGTACCATGCGCAAACACAGCGGCGGCGCAAAGTTTCCTTCTGTTCTTCCTTTACATCTTTGAGAGAAGCAATAACAGCATCGATGTCGCCTGAATAAGTCTGAAGCAAAGTTGTAAGCAAGCGGAATCCAATCTGGTACGGCTGAACTTTCGGCATTCCGTTTTCAATCTGGCTAAGCTCGTAAATGCGTTTTTCCTTGAGGAACAAATCTTCGTTCTTTGCCTTGTCGATTCCCCAGGCGATTCTCTCTGTCTTGTCGTAAGCTTCGTATATTGTAACAACATCCAAATCAAAACTGATACTGAACTCGTGGTCAACTTTGTTCATGGCGAAAATGTAGCGCAAAACTTCCGGCTGATAAACTTCAAGAGCGTCAACAAGAGAAATTACTTTTCCTTTTGAGGATGACATTTTTCCAGGAACGCCCTTGAGTTTTACAAAGTCGTACTTCATTGTAACAGGAGCATCCCAACCGAAAACTTTTTTGCTTACAAGTTTTGCAGTGTCGTAGCTTCCGCCCGGAGAAATGTGGTCTTTTCCGCCCGGCTCGAATACAACTTTTTCTTCGTTCCATCTCATAGGCCAGTCAACACGCCAGCCCAGCTTGAATTCTTTTGAAGTGCGAAGATCTCCTTTTTCTTCATGTCCGCAAGCCTTGCATTTATACGTAACGCCGTACTCACCGTCGTAACCAAGAATTTCTGTTTCGTCTTTATTGCATTTGCAGCAGAAAGCAGCTACTGGCCAGTAAACATCTTCCGGCTTCATTTTGTGCTGCTCATCGCGGTATTCGTTCAGGCATTCTTTTATAAGCTCACGGTTTTGCAACGCCTTTTTCATTCCCTCAGCGTAGCGGTTTGCACGATAACGGCTCGCCTGATACAAAAATTCTGGATGGATTCCAACACGCGGAAGCTGCGTTTCAATGTCAACTTCGTGATGGCGCGCATAGTTTTCGTCCCTTCCAAAAGTATCCGGAACCATTGTAATTGGATAGCGCAGATATTTTTCAAGAACTTCCGGCTGAGGCATATTGCCCGGAACTTTTCTGAAAACATCGTAGTCGTCCCAGGAATAAATAAAACGCACATTCTTGCCCCGGTCGCGGAGGGCGCGCACAATCAAATCTACAGTAATAATTTCGCGGAAATTTCCAATGTGAACTGTTCCGCTCGGTGTAATTCCAGAAGCGCAGGTGTAAAGGTCAAGGTCGCCTTTCTGCTTGATAATTCTTGAAGCCTGCTGGTCTGCCCAGTGGCAAAGTTCTTTTTCGTTTCTTTCTGACATAATGCGGATTATTATATTGAAAACAAAGGCAATGTGCAACGCAAGTTTTTGGAGGGAGAAAAACCAACTAATTCGTAAGCGAAGCGATTTTATCGCCGTTTTCTTTCCTCCATACCATCAATCTTTACTTGCGCCGCTTAAGGCTAGTGCCCTAATACCCCATTTATATGTTCGCTTCCACACTAGCGGCAAAAGCGTTATAATAGAAATATTATGGAACACAATATGATTTTATCGGCGTCCGGTTGGAGAAAAGTTTTTGCAGAAAGCATGGATGCGGAAGATACTTCGCCAAAAATCGGAGAAGCAAACAGTTTTCTCTGTCTTTTAATTGCAGAAACATTCGCTGAATATATAATTTCAAAGACGGGCAAAAAAGATCCGGCAGTTGTTGTGGCAACAGACACCCGCCCCACAGGAAAAGAAATCGCGCTCAATGTAATTCAAGGACTTTGCGCCTGCGGAATAAAAGTTGTTTTTCTTGGAACTGCCGCCGCCCCGGAAATCATGGCATATTCAAAAAAGCATGACGGATTCCTCTACATTTCAGCAAGCCACAATCCAATAGGACACAACGGAATAAAATTCGGTCTGAACAACGGAGGCGTTTTTGAAGCCGGGGAATCAAAAAAACTCGCGGAAAACTTTGCAGCAAAATGCAGTTCAGCCGGAGCAGAAGAACACGCGCTTTCACTTGCATTCAAGGCGCAAAAGACACAAGTTGAAAATGTGTACGCAAAATGCGCCAAGTATAAAAAAAAGTCTCTTGCCGCCTACGAAAAATTTATAAAGACCGTAATAGCCGGAAGTCCAAAAATTTTATTTCAGCATAAGCTGTTCAGCATTTTAAAAAAAGCAGCGCAGAAAAATCCACTTAGCATTGTGTGCGATATGAACGGTTCCGCCAGAGCAACTTCAATAGATAAAAAATTTATCCCGGAAAGCGGAATCGGTTTTATTCCATTCAATGAAGATAAAATTGTCCACGCAATAATTCCAGAGCCAGAAAATCTTGTGCATTGCGCGCAGAAAATCAATGAGCTTCAGAAAGAAGGAAACAAATCAGCCCTGCTTGGTTATATGCCGGACTGCGACGGCGACCGCGGAAACATTGTCTACTGGAACGGAAAAGAGGCAAAAACAGTGCCAGCACAAGAAGTGTTCGCGCTGTGTGTAATGTCGGAACTTGCATTTGAATACTGGAAAAATCCTGACGCTAAAAATCTTGCAGTAGCTGTAAACTGCCCTACTTCCATGAGAATTGACGAAATCTGCGCCAGCCTGAATGCAAAACTATTCCGCGCGGAAGTTGGAGAAGCCAATGTAGTGAACCTTGCACGTGAAAAAAGAAGCGAAGGTTTCAACGTAAGAATATTCGGGGAAGGAAGCAACGGCGGAAACATAACATACCCTTCTGCGGTAAGGGATCCAGTCGCTACAATCTTTGCGCTTGTAAAGCTTCTTGCGCTGCGGGACACAAAAAACAAGATTGGATTGTTCCATTTGTGGTGCAAGATGTCCGGCCAAGAAAAAAAATACAAAGACAACTTTACACTCGATGACGTTATTTCAACACTGCCCGAATACACAACAACTGGCGTAAGCGAAAGCCGCGCAGTTCTTCAAGTAAAAATGCAAGACAAAGGCAAGCTAAAGGAAAATTTCAAAAAAGAATTCATTTCGTCTTGGGAAGAAAAAAAAGAGCAGCTCAAAAATGAATACGGAATCGCAAGCTACGAAGCATTCACGACAAACGGCACAAAAGAAACTGCAGCCGATCAAAACTGGAACAACGCAAACGGCGGACTTAAAGTAAAATTTATGGACAGTGAAAATCAGCCAGTCGCATTTATCTGGATGCGTCCAAGCGGAACAGAGCCAGTCTTTAGAATTATGTGCGATGTAAAAGGAAACGGGACGCAAGAAGAAAAAGCCCTGCTCGAATGGGAAACAGAGCTTCTGCAAAAAGCGGACATTGAATCTTAAAAATTACAAAACATATTTTTCTATAAAGTCGCCAACGCCGCTTGAATCGTTATCTTTTTCAGTGATAAAGTCAGCGGCGTTTTTTATGTAGTCAATTCCATTGCTCATGCACACGCCGTAGCCGCATTTTGCAATCATGCTTTCATCGTTCATGCTGTCTCCGAATCCCATTGTAGATGAGCGTGGAATTCCAATGTAGTCAGCAAGCCAGTTGATGGATTCTCCTTTTCCGCAGTTCGGCGGAAGGATTTCAAGAAAGTACGGTTTGCTTGTAAAAATAACGGCAGAATCTCCAAGTTCATCTTTAAGTTTTTTTTGCAGCACTTGAAGAGTTTCAGGCTCGCCCGGAACAAGCATTTTGGGAAATTTTTTTTCACGCAGGAAAGTTTCATAGTCGTCTATAACTTTGCCTTTCAAACCGCACATATCAACATCCTTGCGCGTCCAGGGAGTCTCTTCAGCATAGAAAATTGTGTCCGGTGAATAAACTTCACTTCTAAGCCCCATTTTTTCAGCTTCGGAATTAGCCTTTAAAAGAACAGAAGAATCAACGCTGCAAGTGTAAATCTGCTTGCGCTCGTGCATATCAAAAACACTGCATCCGTTTATTGCAATTATGAATTTCCCAAACTCGCTGCCCGCAATGTCCATTCTGCGCACAAAAGGCAGAATTCCATCTTCCGCACGCCCAGAGCAAAGCACAACATAAATTCCGCGCCGAACACATTCCTGAAGCACCTGCACATTTTTATCACTGATTTTCCGATTTGAATCCAAAAGAGTATCGTCCAAGTCAAGCGCAATAAGCCTTACATCAAGAGCGTAAGAAGGAAGCTTTGCCATATAAACCTCGCATAAAAAATCTTGGCAGATTATAAACCAGCCACAAAGTTGTTTCAATGGGATTTATAAAGACAGCTTTAATGTTTGCCAAGTTCTAAAAGATATTCCTCCACATTCCTATACAAAATTCCCTCTTCTGTTTCTGAGTTTTTTCCTCTATATAAAACTACCTTACTCAAAATTTTACCATAGCGAAATTCTGTCTGTTCACATTTTCTTGTATCGACAAGATGATGGTACTGCTCTTTGGAAATTTCTTTGCTGTGCTTAATCTCATATATTTTACAGTTAACATTTTCAGAATCATATACAACCATATCAAATTCACCTACAGCGAATTTAAGTTTAAATATATCCTTTTCAGGATTAGCTTTTTTAGTTTCCAGCAAAACAATTTCCTCAAGAATACGACCTTTTACATCATCAAGAATTTTATCTGTAATTCTTTTTCTATCAATTGCGGAAATATTTTTAAAAATGTCATCCATCATAAGGCTTTTTATAAGAGATTCCGCCTGCGAATAACGCAAGCCTGGCTGAGTAAAAACAGTAAAAAAAACTCTATTATTCAAATCAGTCATAGAAACAACAGGAATATCACAAGTCAAATCTAGCATATCCAAGTATTCTTTAATTTCCTTGCGATGAACATCCTTGATTTCTACAGTCTGATTCTGTTTATTTAAAATCTCCAAAGCCTTCATAAGATTTTTTAAGAACTTCGGTTTATTAACAGTATCAAGAATATCTGTAGGATTATTTCTATCATTACGAACATTTCTTTGCGCCAAGCCAAAATCATGGGATTTAAAATCGCGCGTCAAAACATCAATAGTAAAACGATGATTCATATCTTCTACAATTCTGTTGATTACATTTGTCAGTTCATGTTTTTCATATAGTTCATAGAGATTTCTAAAATGATCTTCATATTGATAATTCTTAAGCGAATGCTGTATGTTTCTGGCAATTGCAGTATTCACATATTCATCGGTACTCTGCTTTGTACCAAAAATTAAATTATTATAATTTTCACCGCTGCGGCTCATCGTTCCGCCATATTTAATATATTCATCAATACTTTGAATTCCAAGAACATCATAAAACTCCCGAAACGGAATAAATGTTGTATGCAAAAGAATGCATCGATCATAAAGCTGCTCATCTTCAGAAAAAATAAAACCAAGAGAATCTGTTCCAGAAAGAACTATCTTCATTCCGCTAGTAGCAAAAACATCAGAAAAAAGAGCAGCTCCATCAATAAAATCATCCATCAGTGTAACTTCATCAATAAAGACATATTTATAGCCTTTAGCTTCCAGCACTTTTAAATCCTTGTTTACATCAGAAAGCGTATTATTTGAATTTATCTGAATAAAAACTGATTTAGAAAAATTACTTTCCAGCATATTATAAATAATCTGACGGACTAAAGTAGTTTTTCCAGTTCTTCGCAGACCATAAAGAATAAATACCTTATCATGCGTTTCATTATATATAAAATTTTTTATAACTTCATATATATAACGTTTTTTATAAGAACTTACAGATGCCGCAAAAATTTTTAGAGATTCTCCAATTCTGACATCACAGTTATAGGCATTAACTTTTTTAATCATTGCTGAAGAAACAGGAATTTTAGAATTCCTCATCTCCTTTAATTTTTCCTGCAAAAATTTTCTCTCTTCTATTTGAGCTTTTAAAAGCTCAGCTTCTTTTTCTTTTACAGTCCGCGAAAACTGCCTGCCGTTTTCTGTCCATTGATAATAAAGATATTTTTTTCCTTTTATCGTTTTTGCCGTAATTCCGCCAGCTGGAAGAGATTCCATTTTTTTCCTAAGTTCTTCTATGTCATTCATGCTTCAATATTAACTTAATTAACTTACTTTAACAAGTTAATTAAGTTAACTTGTGCAATAAATAAAATCTCTAAAAAGCAAACAAATCTCTTGACAAAGTGCCGGGGGGGGGTAAGACAGAGCAACAAAATTAACAAGGAGTTATTTTATGAAAACTTTGAAAAAACTTATTATTATTTTTACAAGCATGTTTATGCTGGCTGCATTGTTAAGCTGCGATGACGGAGGATGTGTAGAATCTCAAGCAGGAGAAGTTTCACCCAAATCTGAATGGCACATTATTCATCTTAGTGATGTTTCATTAGGTTGTGAATATAAAATTGAATTAGCTGAAAATTTAAAGACCGAATACAATTCACTAAATATAAACAATATTTCTGGAGTATTGCCCAACAAATATAAATTTTTTTACACTTCTGAAGATATAAAAAAAATGACAGATGCTGGATACGATTGCCATTATGGTTTTGCAATGACATCAGCAGAACTAAAAGAAAGTTTTCAATATTCTAATTCCGATGATCTTTATTTAAATGATGTTTTCAAAACACCAGAGAAAGATGTTAAAATCTATTACGGAATATATAAGCTAAGCGATGATATAAAAGAAATTCAAGGTGTGATTTTAACAGAAGAAACGAGGACTCCAGCGCAATTCAGTCAAGAGAAAAAAATTAGTAATACTACGTATAATACCAATATTGATAATGCGATATATGAATTTAAAGGACATCTTACAGTCACAACGGTAATAGAAACACAAGATATAGATACAGCTTCAGAGAAACGAACCTGTTATCCTGGCACAATAACAATTACATCTATAGTTCCAAAAAACTAATAAAAATATTCAAAAACAAAAATATACAACTACTGAAATTCATTTTAAAGGAGCATACAAATGGGAAAGACAACTGTAAAACCAGGCAACAGCCACGCAGGTGAAGGCGGAAGAATGCCTTCAACAACAGGAAACCCAAGCGGTGGAAGTCGCGGCAACAATCCGCCTAGTAATAAGTAGCATCACATTGGTTTTATGGCACAAAAAAAAAGGATGTCCAGTCGGGCATCCTTTTTTTTTACAGTTGTACGCTTACCTTGTGAGCTTGCGGTACATGGTTTTGTGAGGATGGTCATCGTCAATTCCAAGGACGTTTTTCTTCCATTCTACGTATTCACTCCAGTTGCCTTCAAACCATTTGACTTCGCTGTTGTTTTCAAACGCAAGAATGTGAGTACAGATACGGTCAAGGAAGTAGCGGTCGTGGCTGATTACAAGAACACAGCCAGCAAAACTGTTGATGGCCTCTTCAAGCGAACGCGTTGTAGAAATATCAAGGTCGTTTGTAGGCTCGTCCAAAAGCAAAACATTTCCCGCTTCCTTGAACATAAGCCCCATGTTCAGCCTGTTTTTTTCTCCGCCGGAAAGCACGCTGATTTTCTTGTTCTGTTCCGCGCCGTTAAAGTTGAACCAAGAGCAATAAGCATGGGCATTCACTTCGCGCAACGCTCCATTTACAGGACGTCCTTTTTCGTCCACCGCGCCAAGCTTTATAAGGTCAGCTCCTCCAGAAAGAAGCTCAAGAACTGTCTTGTTCGGGTCAAGCTTGCTTCTCATCTGATCCACATACACAAGCTTTACAGTGTCGCCTACTTTTATCGTGCCGGAATCCGGAGTTTCTTCTCCTTCACCTGTGGTGGCCTTTGCAAGCATTTTAAACAAAGTAGTTTTTCCCGCGCCGTTAGGTCCTACAACACCAACAACAGCACCAGCCGGAATTGCAAAGTCAAGGTTTTCAAAAAGGAGCTTGTCGCCAAACGATTTTGTAAGCCCGCTCGCTTCAATTACAAGGCTTCCAAGACGAGGTCCTGCCGGAATTGAAATCTGGCTGTCTTTAAGCTGAACACGTTTCTGCTCTTCCGCCAAAAGCTGCTCGTACTTTGTGATATGCTCCTTGTGTTTTGCCTGGCGACCTTTTGCACCTGCGTGAATCCATTCAAGCTCTTCTTTCATTTCGCGCTGACGGACAGAAGCCTGCTTTTCTTCCTGCTCAAGTCGCTTTTCTTTTGCTTCAAGCCATTCAGAATAGTTTCCTTTAAACGGATATCCTTCACCTCTGTCCATTTCAAGAATCCATCCGGCAACATTGTCAAGGAAGTAGCGGTCGTGAGTAATCGCAATAATTGTGCCTTTGTAGTCGCGAAGGTGGCGTTCAAGCCAGGCAACAGTTTCTGCGTCAAGGTGGTTAGTAGGTTCGTCCAAAAGCAGAATATCAGGCTGCTGAAGAAGAAGGCGGCACAAAGCAACACGGCGACGTTCACCTCCAGAAAGAACATCAACAACTTGGTCAGCTGGCGGACATCTTAACGCGTCCATTGCAAGCTCAAGATTTGTGTCCAAATTCCATGCATCCGCAGCATCAAGTTTTTCCTGAAGCTCAGCCTGTCTTGCGCAAAGCTTGTCAAAGTCAGCATCAGGGTCTCCAAATGCCTCGTTCACTTTGTCGAATTCAGCAAGCAAATCTGTAATCGGCTTTACGCCTTCCATTACAATTTCTTTTACAGTCTTGCCTGCTTCAAGCTGAGGTTCCTGCTCCAAATATCCCATTGTGAATCCAGGAAGCAGATGAGTTTCGCCTGTAAAATCATTGTCAACTCCCGCAAGAATTTTAAATAAAGAAGACTTACCTGCGCCGTTTTCACCAATAACGCCGATTTTTGCTCCGTAATAATATGAAATGCTTATGTCTTTAAGAACAACTTTAGTCCCGTAAGCGCGGGAAACCCGATCCATTGTGTAAATAATTTTCTTATCGTCTACAGTCTTTGCCATACGCCCAATTGTAGTTTATATAATGATAATTTGCAATTAAAGCTGAAACAATGAAGACATAAAAACAGCTCAAAAGTTACTGAGAATTGAGTTGAAGAATCAGCACGGAGAACTCATAACACGAATACTTATGCATCAATGTTTGCTCATTAATCACTCTCCATTATAAGGAAGCCCCATCTGCTTATACCAGAAAGACTTGGTAATCTCCCTGTTAAATCCAGGGTCATATTTGTTTCCCCAGAAATGCTCCATACGATAGCATACGGAATTTCCCTGCGGCTCAATATAAAATATCTTTTTACCAGACTGCACCGACACAAACAGGTGGTTCATGCCTGTATTAAAGTTCCTGTTGAACACAATCTGTGCAGCCCTTGAATCATCAGGATATATCTTAGCCCAAAGATACACGAACATGACTGTGAAATCCTGACAGTTCACCTCATGGTCATTATTCATATCATACACATTCCTATGTGTTTCATTAAGCACACGGAAAACCTTACTCTCTGTCTCGTCATCTATGATAGGATAGACAGCTCCCTTAGTATCCAGGGCATACGTGCACAAGAAGTAAGCAGCCGCTAAAGGGATAAAAATTGTAAACAGAAAAACTATAGCCATCCATTTCAGGCAGTTGAAGAAATATTTCCAGCGCGAAGCTGACGTAGCACGGAATGAAATGTCATTATCAAGTTTCCGCTGAATAATCTTTGTAGCAAGGTTATCAATCTTGAGTAGGTCAACAGGCAGAAGGTTCCTGACACCTTGCTGGTACAGACTGAGCTTGCTACAGGCTAAGCAGTCATCAGAATCACATTGACCTGTTTCCCGCAGACAGTAGCATGTTGCTTTTGTTTCTGCAAGAGTTTTAAGGTTCTTGTCAATCTCTGTTTCCATCCCTATGCGTGTTGTCTTTGTTTCCATTTAAAATCTCCCATATACAGAACAAGATTTAATCCTTTAAATAAAATCTGTGTTTTTAATCCATTCTATATTACCCCCAAGTATCTAGTATAATTTCTAGGATACACATAGAAATACCTATACAAATAAAAATTGCCACAATAACCAAGTTTTCTTTCATAATATCAAACCTCTCTTTAAGTTTTAAACCATTTACATAAGCTTTTATTTTTGATTGTTTTTCACCAAGAGCTGTTATTGCTCCGTTTTTGGCAAAAACTTTATGACTTTTACTGCGTTCATTTGCTCCTCCAGTATTATTTATGCTTTTATATATAAAGAGTTCTTTCTGTTAGAAAAATTAACACTTTTAAATAAAAAAAATCCGCCCGGAGTAATTCCGAACGGATTGAAAACCGGACAAACATCTTTTAAAGACATTGCTCATTATTTCTCAGTGAATCAAAGAAACTGTCTATTTTTCTACTTCTGTCAGAAAGCGTTTTTTCAGGAATTCCGAACAGCTTTGACACGTCTTTTTGGGTATATTTAAATTTTTTGTTCTCAGATTTCGCAACTTTCTGTTTTGCAAAATAATCCCCGGCAAGCTCCATGTTTATAAAACAGTATTTTTCGTGTTTCTCTTCTATCCAGCCAGAATCCGGAAATTCTGCATCATCAAGAATTCTGTATGTGAACATTACGCAGAGTGATTTTCGGACATCAGTTCTTACAGCTCTTGTATATATTTCAATGCCATCAAGGAGCTTGTCAAGCTTACTGTCATTATCGATTTTATCATCCAAACTCGCAGTTTCATCATCAGGCTCAAAATCGAGTAAAGTTACAGGCTCACCATATTTATCAACAGAAGAATCAAAAGACATCGCTTTGAATTCATCATCTTTTTGGACACATACTTTTGCAAGATTATTGCAAAGCGCCTTATAAAAGTAGCCTGAATATGATGAGGCACACGGAGATTTTTTCCAAGAATTCCAGCACGCCTCAATCGTTTTTACAATTTCCACGCATAAAAGATCTTCCTTTCCCCTGAACTTTTTACGACAAATTTCATCGCCATAAGACAAAAGCTCCGCAAACGCCTTATTCTTAAGCGCAGCAGGAGTTTCTGTTACAGGCCCGTCGCAGAGTTCAGGCGTAAAAAACTTTTTGCAGAGAAGATTGACGGGATTTTCTTCTTTTGATTTTGAATCTTCCATAAAACAACCCCAAGAGCGCTAAAGCTCAAACAAAGTGTTGAGCATTGCCAGTGCAGACGCTCCGTCCGGAGCTTTCATTACAGAAGCCATGGAATTCAGGTAGTACAGTGATGTAACATCAAAAATTTCGGCGGTATCAGGAACAGGATGTTTGTTTTTATCAAAAGCCACCTTTCCATAAACAATGTTCTTAATATCCGCATCAAAGAATTTCTCCGCAAATCCAAGCACATAGAACAGAACCGGCGTTAAAGTCTTAGGTCCAAAAGTCATGTCCGTATAAATTTCACAGCCAGTCTCAAGCGAATTCACCAGCTGCCTGAACCTTGAATGCAAGACCTGATTTGTCTCCCTATATGCCTCCCTCACCTCGACATAGGAAATATCAGCCCCGATTTCAGAATTGATTTTGTCAAGCTCATCTTTTTGGAGCTTCAGATTATCATCAGAAAATTTTCCTTCAGTAACAATTCTTACAACCTTGACCTCATCACCTTTTTCAAGCGTTTTTGCAAGCAGAGAGTCCACTGTAAAAAGAACGGGCTTTTCATACTCAATCACCTTGTTTTCTTCAGATTTGTAGACAATGCCTTCTTTTATTTCCTGCATGGGAATTGTTGCGAATACAATCTTTTTCATTTTATCATGCCTCCTTATAAAACTCCGCGTAGCGGCGAGCCAAGGATGGCGAGAATCACAGTTTGTGAAAGCAACGCCTGAGCAAACTGTGATGATAAAAATTACACGGATGTAATTTTTATCATGCCTCCTTGAATAAATTTCTCTAAAAAAACACCAGATGTCATGAAGCGGACTTTGTAATCCGTTTTACAAAAAATGACAGCAGCTCTATTGCAATTCCGGTCAGGGCGATTGTGATTGACAGTCTTGGATTTGACCCGCAATTTTTTTATTCAGACAAATACAAATCTTAATTTTACTGGAATTTTGATTGTGTTTTAATCCCTTAAATCAGGTCTATGTTTTTAATTCTTGACTATGAAGCTCAATACCAAACAGGGCAAACGCATGTAAAAACACTTTCTGATAAAATTACAGAAAGTGTGAAATTTTAAAGGAGCCTTAAAACCGTTTGGCGGAACTGGCGGTTTTCCCGAAACCAGATCGTGCGCTTGCTTAAACTGTCCTGTTTTTTATTCTCCGGTTTTTCTGCTTGGCGTAAGATATTTAATGCAAGACGGCGCATAACTGTCATGTTTTCCGGACTATGATCCTTTCGGTGCCTTTTGTAGTCCTCATTGAAAGTCATATCAAGACACCAGTGAAGGCGGTTTTCAATTCCCCAGTGTAGTCGAATTGATTTTTTCACAAGTTCAATGTTATCAAGTGAAGTTAGAAAAAACCTGATGTCTGTGGAAGTTTTTCCATTTACAGTCCGTTCTTCCCGTGCCATGGCAACAGCCTTAAGTCCCGGCCACTCATCTTTATTCTCCAGCCACGACAGGTTCGTGCACAGGTAATACTGCCTGTTTTCAATTCGTCCATGGTCAGGATTACATTCCTTTTCGCTTTTTATAACTCCGTATTTTGCAAGCTCCTTTTCATCCATAGAGAAAAAGTCTTTTACGGCTTCGTGTGTCGTGCTTTGATTTCCTTTCAAAGAAAGAACATAGTCTGCTTTTTTTTCCTTAATTTTCTCGCAGATTTTTTTCTGGCAGCCCATTGCATCGATTGTGATTATCATTCCCCTTATATCAATCAGTTCCAGAAGCTCAGGAATTGCAGTGATTTCATTTGACTTTTCATCTGTCTTTACCTGCCCAAGAATGAGGGACAGTTCATCTGCCCATGCACTTACAATGTGAATTCCCTTTGCTCCCGTGACCTTGTTTGAGCCGCACATCGTCTTTCCGTCGATGGCAACAATTGTTCTGTCCGGTTCAATTTTTACTTTCTCGTAAATTCCATGAGCCCACTTTATAAAAACTTTCTCGATTTTATCTGCGTTCACATTTCTGAAAACCCGGAGAATTGTGTCGGCACTTGGCGGACCGAACTCAAACTTCACCAGCCCCTTGATGGACTCTTCCGCTTCCTCCGCCCATTCAGCTATGTGCTCAATGTCCTTGATGCCGCTTAGCAGCCCGAACAAAACCAGCAGGAAAATATCAGCCAGTTCAAACTTCCTGCACCTTTTTACTCTAAAATCGTCTATTTCTTCCAGACTTTCTCTTAAAAGCATAATTCCACCCAAGGGGAATTTTACCATTTTGTGCATTTTTTAAATAGTAGTTTAGAGATTTAAAACAAAAAATTTTTACATGCGTTTGCCCTGCAATACCAAATGACTACAGATTTTGTGTCTTAATCCCTTAAATCAGGTCTATGTTTTTAATGGGCTCTTCCAGAGCTAAAGGTTGTCGTTCTTAACGACGAGTCTTAATCCCTTAAATCAGGTCTATGTTTTTAATGCATTCCCAACATACAATATCAGTCTCTCAAGAGACGTCTTAATCCCTTAAATCAGGTCTATGTTTTTAATTGACAAGGCTTTGAAATTTCAAGGTCATGTATCAGACCGGCTGGTCTTAATCCCTTAAATCAGGTCTATGTTTTTAATATATTCATAATATAAAGATTTTCGGAGGTAAGAAGATGGTCTTAATCCCTTAAATCAGGTCTATGTTTTTAATTTTCAACTTAGAAAGGGGAAAGGTTCCCTTTAGGGTATTATTGGTCTTAATCCTTAAATCAGGTCTATGTTTTTAACAAGACCAGTATTGCCTTGGGACTCTTACTCCAGTTCGTGAGTCTTAATCCCTTAAATCAGGTCTATGTTTTTAAAAAGAACCGAACCGCAGATTTTTAACTATCTCTGTCTTCATGTCTTAATCCCTTAAATCAGGTCTATGTTTTTAAAGAAAGCAAGAGGCGCAAACTCGACAAGAGATATAAAAATGTCTTAATCCCTTAAATCAGGTCTATGTTTTTAATTGACAAGGCTTTGAAATTTCAAGGTCATGTATCAGACCGGCTGGTCTTAATCCCTTAAATCAGGTCTATGTTTTTAATATATTCATAATATAAAGATTTTCGGAGGTAAGAAGATGGTCTTAATCCCTTAAATCAGGTCTATGTTTTTAATTTTCAACTTAGAAAGGGGAAAGGTTCCCTTTAGGGTATTATTGGTCTTAATCCCTTAAATCAGGTCTATGTTTTTAACAAGACCAGTATTGCCTTGGGACTCTTACTCCAGTTCGTGAGTCTTAATCCCTTAAATCAGGTCTATGTTTTTAAAAAGAACCGAACCGCAGATTTTTAACTATCTCTGTCTTCATGTCTTAATCCCTTAAATCAGGTCTATGTTTTTAAAGAAAGCAAGAGGCGCAAACTCGACAAGAGATATAAAAATGTCTTAATCCCTTAAATCAGGTCTATGTTTTTAAACAGGAAAATCAACTTTGATTGCTATGCCGCATAAAAGCGGGTCTTAATCCCTTAAATCAGGTCTATGTTTTTAATTTTAGTCGCTCACCGTATAAGTGATTGGGAAAATTTGATGTCTTAATCCCTTAAATCAGGTCTATGTTTTTAATAAAACGACAGGGACATCAAAGGATGAGCTGACAAAAGTAAGTCTTAATCCCTTAAATCAGGTCTATGTTTTTAAAAGGTAAAGCGCGCTTTGACCTTGTTGAGCCGGAGTTTGAGTCTTAATCCCTTAAATCAGGTCTATGTTTTTAATCATATCTCTTAATAGAGAGACAAAGCCTGTTGCGGAAAGCAAGTCTTAATCCCTTAAATCAGGTCTATGTTTTTAAGCGGGACAAGCCTCATGAATAAGAAGGAGCACGACGCCTACTGTCTTAATCCCTTAAATCAGGTCTATGTTTTTAATTATGGGAGGCAAGGAGTATAATATGAATGAAAAGTTGAATGTCTTAATCCCTTAAATCAGGTCTATGTTTTTAATTTGATGAATAAGAAGGAGCATGACGCTTATTTGCAGTGTCTTAATCCCTTAAATCAGGTCTATGTTTTTAATGATTATGGCATTCCCAGTATATCAGATTTCTCTTTCAAGAGGTCTTAATCCCTTAAATCAGGTCTATGTTTTTAACTTGTCGTGTTGAATGATAGCAAGAATATACATTTTGTAGATTCGGTCTTAATCCCTTAAATCAGGTCTATGTTTTTATCGCCCAGTTCGCGGAGGAAGATGATGGCACTGAATGTGTCTTTCGGTCTTAATCCCTTAAATCAGGTCTATGTTTTTAACTACCGCTCACAATATCTTTTATTGCAAGGAATTGCAACAGGTGTTTCGCAGAGGCCATTTATGTTTGCTGCAATTCCGTGCATTTTTATTGCAAAAAGTATATTTTCAGTCTTTTTAATCATTCTAAATCCTTGTATCATAAATATTTATATTTTATTCGCAAACCTGAGCCTTTTTTGGCAGATTTTTATAAAAACGGAAGTCTGCGATTTTATGTCAAAGAGCGAATCTGCACGCCCGAATATTTTATCATAGAATCACAAAATCCTCATCTGTTATTTTATCGTCCTTCTCAATATTTTTGCCGAAAATCTGCTTTTTCTGAAAATCACGCTCGCATACTTCAAAAAAAAGTACAAAATCTTCCTCAATATCCATCAGTTTTTCAAGCCGGCTTTTAAGCTGCCCGATTGTCTCATCGCTTGCAGTGCTTTCAAAGACAGACTTTTGCACCCGCCAGCCGTAGCTTTCAACGCACTTTGAGATTTTTGCAAGCCGTTTTGTGTCGCGGATGTCGTAAACAATAAGCCAGTGCTTTTCCATTTTAACCTCACAGAATCTCAAAAGTCTTGGGAATAAAAATATTTCCGTTTCCAAGCGAAGTTGTTTTTGCGGCGCAGTCCTGGCACAAAGGATAAATCCGCAGACTGTCTTCCTTTTTATTGATGATTTTCAAAAGCGCGGACTTAAGCTCCTCAAGCTGCTCCCTTTCCATTTCGCACTCAAAAAACGAGAACTGAATGCGGATTCCAAAGTTTTCAAGTGTTTTTGCAACTTTATTGAGACGCTTGGGATTTGAAACATCGTAGCTTATAAAATAAATCATTTGAAATAGTACGCCTTGTATTCTGTTTCTTCGCCGCAGATTACGCGCTTGTAATGCTGAACCTGCTGATAAATTATTTTTGTGTACGAAATTTTTTGCGCTGTCGGCGAATACAAAATCAGAGAATTCATTTTTGCCTCGAACGCGGAAATCACTTTTTTGATTCCAGCTTTGGTAAGAAGGATTCCATACTTTGCAGGAGAATTCTCTTCATCTCCCAAATTTGAATCCGAATCGCCCTTTCCTTGTTCCAGCTCCAAAGGATAATCTTCGCTTTCGGCTGAAAATTCTTTTTTCTCAAAATCTTCGCTCTTTAATGTTCCAAGATTGAACAGCGAGCAGCAGACGGAATCACAGACTGGCGAGCGGAATTCTTCCATCAAATCAAACACAAGGGCGGTCTTTCCGTAGTTCACGGCATGAAGGTTTCCGCAACAGGAATCCAAGCCCTGACTTTCGATTGCGCTTTCCACGCGGTACATCAGAAGCGTGTACAGAAAACTTAAAACGGCGTTCACATTTGTACGCGGAGGATTTTTGCTTCTTGTCTTGAATTCCGCCCATTCATCCTGAAGATTGAATTTAAAGACCTCAAAATACTTTCTGGCGGCAAGACCTTCATATCCGCGGAGTTTTTCAATGTCATCTGTTTTTTCCGCATTGGAGAGCGTGTTCTTTACCGAGCTGATTGCGTTTTCAACCGCCTCGTTTTCATTTGAATTTTTCCGCTTGATCCGCTGCATAAAACTGATTTCATTGCGGATTTTCCCAGAGACAATGCTTTTTGCAATTTCAAGCGACTTCTGCGGATTGTCAAGAATCCTAAACTGCTTCTGCCTGAGAAAAATATTTTTTCCGTCGCCAAAAGAAAGCTTGCCGTTAAAACGCCCGTTTGAAGAAAGAAAAGTCGTGCCGATTTTATATTTTGTAAGAAGACGCAATGCGTCCGCGCTGATAGAAACTTTTCCCACAAGAACCAGATGCTCGGTCTTGAACGGGAAAAGAATTGTGCTCGTTCCGTCCGGCTGAGAAAAAACGATAGTCTCGTCTTTTTTAGAAAGTTTTCCGTAATCTGAAAGAATGTAAATTTCTGACATTTTTGCTCCGAAAATTTCTTTTGTCAGCCATTCATCATCTGATACACATAAACCCAGCCTTCCTGCCAAAGTTTTGAAGATTCACGGCTTAAAGTCTCGTATGCAGCTGAATTATAAAATTTTAAAATAGATTCATTAAGAGAAAGATTTTCTTTTCGTGCCAGTTCAGAGCAGATTTTAGACACCTTGCCCGGAATAAAGAGATGGACATTTTTTTGCGTAACTTTAGGACGAATCATTGAAACACCTCCTCTGATTTTATGAATTCCAGATAGTTCAAAGATTTTTCTGTATGAAAACAAATCTGGTCAACATACTTCCAAGCAATCAACTCGTCAAGCAGTTCTTTTTTGCTTAAAAAACCATCTTCGTATAAGTTCAGGCTTGCATAGACATTATCATTTGCCACTGCCCCCATCACAACATCATAATCATAAACAAAATGAATGTCCTGACGGTTCGCCATTACAAAGTCCAGCCATTCCTCATCAGCCTTAGGAAACACTTTTGATTTAATTTTTGCAGTTTTGAAAATTTCATTATCCACTTCAAATGCGGATACGACGGCTTTTTCATAATGAAATCTGTCTTTTTTTATCAAAGACCATTTTTTTGCCTGATTAAAACTTGTTGTTGTATAAAAACCATTTCCAAAATCCATTGCGCGGCTTGGTTCTAAAATTCTCGGGCAAGAAACTTCTAAAAAACCGCCATGATATATTTTCATTATTCGCCCTCTGTTTTTATGAAATCTTCAATTGTTTCAATTATATAGGCTTTTCCCTGTGTATGCAGAATATCGTAATGCTCGCCAAGAAAATCCAGAACTTTTTTCTGGGAAAATAAATTCGCAACATCCCGCCCGTTAAGATTTTTTTCAGCGGCATATTCTTCAATGCACCAAGATAGAAATTCTGCTTTTTTCTGAAACAATTCATCGCTCATGACATCCGCCCTAGAATAGAAATTGTATCATGATTTTTATTTTTTTTCATTTTTCCGTAATCTGAAAGAATGTAAATTTCTGACATTTTTGCTCCGAAGTTTTTTATTCAAAATACTGATACTTTTTGAAACAGACATGCTCAAAAACATATTCGCGGCGGACTGTTTCCCCGCTGCGGGATTCTTTTGCAACGCGCCGGGTTGTGGCATAGAGCGGAACAAGACCGTTTTTTAAGGCAAAATCCACAAGCGTGAAAGTCGAGCCGAATTCACCTTGAATTATGAACAAATCGCCTGGAGCAGACTCACCTTTAAGCCAGGAAACAACAGACCCAACAACTTCCTCATTGGACTTTTCCGGCGGAATCTGTGCCCAGAGTTCCGCAAGATTTTTTTCCGGGTAAACAACTTCTATGGAATTGAATTTTTCACCAAGCTCGGCAAGCTGCTTTTGGGTGAGGACGTGGTTTAGAAGACAAAATGTTCTGGGCATGTGGACGGTTCCTAAAGTTGTGTTCCATCTTTTATATCAATGCCAAATTCTTTAGCACGATTTAAAGGAGTTTCTTTTTCTATTATGCTTTTTGTATACAAATGCTGTTTTACGTACAAGCCAAATTTAGACTTGATTATGGCTTGAAGTTTATACAAAGCATCGTTTAAAACCCTATTGCCTTCATTGCCGTCCACAAAACTTTTACATTCAATTACATGAAGCTTGTTATCCTTATCCAAATAAATTACATCAAGTTCATTTTTATCATTTCCTTTTTGAATTGTAACGTTCAAGGCAACATTTTTTTCATCTACATTGTGATATTCATTACAGATTTTCTGATAAACATATTCTTCAAACCAGCCACCTGTTATATACCGAATATGCTTGTGTTCAATTCTTGAAACATCAAATCCAAAAATCTGCAAGATTTTTATCATATTCTCTTTTGTTGCAGCAGGATGATTTATGGCTATGAATTTTTCTTCTTCTATTTGAGTGAAATCCAAAAAGTCTTTTCTCTTATAAACATTATTAAAATATGAATTATTTTGAAGGGCTATCATTCCTTTTATTAACTCACGGTTATCAGCAACGCACAAATCATAAACAGTTTTGTTATAATTCCAGTCTTTTACACATTCGTTATCATACTTATAAGAAATTCCATGAGCATCCAGATATTCCTTTAAAGAAAGTACTTCAAACATATCATATTTTTGTTTATTTGGATAAAGTTCCTGAAGTTCTTTTCCAATCGGTTGATAAAAAATTTCCGTATTTGGCTTATTGTTGAAAAAATCAAATGCAGCCAAAGACATAATTTTTGTTCCGCCTGTGATATTTACAATTATATTTTTATATTCATTATCTCTAAAATAATCAGTTAGAATATTCTCTGTTTTTGAAATATCATTTCCATCAGTATGAATTGTTTCCCATTCCACAAAAGAATCAGAAAAATGCAATGCATTTTTTATAAACAATGACTTTTCTTTTTGCTCCATTTCTTTTGTAGAAACAAGCAGGATTTTCATAGGCGTTTGCTTTTTATTGAAATACCATTTTATAAACTGAACATTTGGAATTGTCTGCTCACTGACCAAATTTACAAGAATTGTCTCTTTCATTTTTTCCTCCTGCTATTCCACAATCTCCCAAGTTCCTTTTTTGTCAGAACCGAGGCGCCTTATTTTGCCTTCATTTTTTAATTTTGCCATATTCCATTCCACGCCGCGCAACGTAAGCCCCGTAACCGCCGCAAGCCGCCTCTGAGTGATTTTCGGATTTTCCCTGATTGCATCAAGAATCTTTTCTTCGGCGGAAATATTTTCACCACAGTTTTCACCACAGTTTTCACCACAGTTTTCACCACAGTTGATTTGTTTTCCATCATTCATATTTTTATCAAAATTTTGCACATCAGCATTTTCGCCCATTTCTCCAAGCGGAACTACAATTCTGAACATATCGCCGTCTATAAATTCCGGGCGTATATTTTTGCCTGAATACAACGGAACAAATTTATTCAATTTTATAAAGCCAGAACCAAGTTCTTCTGAATAAGTTATTTCTCGGAAAACTTTTGAGATGCACGGATTTTTTGGAAAAGGCTCAATATTTTCCGGAGTAAGCTTTCCTTTATTTTGAGCCTTGTTCGGATTTTCAACATACATTCTGTCTTTTTCAATTACAAACTTTGAAATGCGTCCGCTTGTAAATTCACGGTGAATCAGGCAATTTACAATCATTTCGCGGCAGATATTTGAACGCAGGCTGATGCTCTGCATATTTTCATCCAAATAAAATTTATCAGAAGTATGCTTTTTGGCGAACTGCATAAGCAGGTCAACACTGTCAATCAGATTCGTCTGAATAATCTCGCGGTCATCATATCGGTCTGTGTCGATTTTTCTGCAAAGCGCATCTGTCCAGTATGTCGGACAAATATCCTGAATCACTTCATCCTGACCAAACAGAAGAGCCGCGGCAAGAGTAAGACCATCCTCATTTGTAGCATAATCATGTGTGTAAAGCCCGGTAGACTTCAAAAGCTGCATATTGTCCATTTTCATCCACGAATGATTTGAATTTCTGTTGTATGCGAGCTGCCTTGCTTTTTGAAAAACATCTTCCCGCAAATTTTCAAGCTTAAGATATGGAAAAACACGGCGTTCTGTAAAAATATTCTGCTTTCTGATATACATCTCGGCAATTTTGTCTGTAGAAGTAACAACGATGTCGCTGTCGCCTTGCCGGTCATAAACTTTTCCCTTAAAACTGTAAACTTGAGAAGCGTTCGGAACATAAACCCAAAGAACAATTTTTTCATCTACAGAAATCGGTTCAATAGTTGCCGTGCAGACTGGATTAAAAAGAGAAGGATTATTAAGGCAGTTTATAAAATTCCTAGTTAAATCACGCACAGCATTTTCCGGCACGCCTTCAATATTTCCGTCATCATCAACACCAAGAAAAATATCTCCGCCAAAACGGTTCAAGAATGAGCAGACAGTTTCATAAACATCAGAATGAATCCCATTTCCGCAACGCTTGAATTCTTGGGTAACTGTTTCGCCGAGCTTTATTTTTTTTAGAATTGTGTTTGGAGTCATGGTTTATTCCTTTCTGAAAGTCAGATTACTTTAGTGCACTTGCACCAGCCCATCGGAAGATATTGGCCATCGTAATTTAGAACGGTTCTGGAAGCTCCAAATTTATGATTTTCATCATACAAAGTTACGAATTCAAACTGACTCCATCTTCCAAGCCTTATTATAAATGAATTCTCAGATTCTTTCTCCGTGATGTTTTTAATTTCCATAAAAAGTTTATCTATCAATTCAAGTTTTTCGGAATCCGAATTTTTATAAAAATACTCATATTCCTGCTTAAAATTTTCACCATAAAAATAATTACATTCATTTATAATGTCTTTTATGAAGAATCTTTTTGAAACATTTCCTGTTTTCTGCAAGTCCTTATCAATAGTAAGACTAAACAGCTGCGGAACAGATTCTTTTGAAACGATTTTACCTAAAAGCACCTCTGCTTGAACCTGCGTGGAATTTTTCTCTGAAAGACGTCCAGCTTCTCCATTTATAATCTGAAGAGTTCCAACACCTTGTGTCAGCGGTGTTGTAAAATTACAGTCGCCAACATGAATTGCTCTAAACGGATCTGTTTTTGCATCTTTATTACTCAGAATTTGATTTTCAAAGTTTCTGTTTTTCTTTGCCGTGTAAAAATCAAATCCGCTTTCAACATCTTTTACACAGGAATCAACAAGAGCCGTTCTTATAGCTCCTTTTATTGAACTTCCGGGAATTCCAGGGAAACTCTTTAAGGAAGGTCTGTACATTTCCAAGACTTCGCAGGCATTCTGCAACGGGTCTTTTTTTAGATTCTCGTCATATTTCTCTTCAAATTCTTTAGTCGGCAGACACAGGTAAGAAACATCTTCGTTCTTCATGTTTTTATGAAAAAAACTCTGCAAAGATTTCATGTCACTGTTTAGAGAAAACATCTCGAATTCATTTCTAAGTTTTTCATCTGTTGCGACTCTGTTCAGAATTGAATCAGAAGAAAAGCGGACGTATTTTCTTTTACCAGAACTTGTATTTGCCAGCTTATAATCCAACGGCGACAATGTGTTTCCGCTTCCAATATGAACGGCGGTCATCGGCTCGATTTTTATTTTGTAGATTTCTTTCATTCGTCATCTCCTATCGGCAAAATCGGTGCAAATCCCGACTGACAAATCCGCTCATCAGAATGGACTTTTGTAATCAGTTTTCCAATAAACTGTAACGGTATTGCTGACTCAAAAACCGCGCCTTCATCAAACAGAACCACTGTCTTTTTATAAGGACACATTGATGAGGCAAAAGCCCCGCCGATTTTTCCTGTGCGGATAAATGTATTCGCCCGCAAAGAATTTTCTTTAATTTCTGAAAAATCCGCAACAAACGGAGCAAGCGCAACATATTTATTTGAACTGATTTTAGGTTGCACAGGAATAATATTTTCCACAGAGATTTCTCCTTTTCCTGTTGAGGAATCCGCACCGTATCCGTTTTCAAAAGCCCAGTCCAAGAGCTGACTTAGCCGTTCTTTAGAATATGATGATAAAACATACAAATCAAAATCCTGACCACTTGCCCAAAATTCTTCCACTGCAAAAAGATTTCCCTCTTCCACCGTGTTTGAAAACCGGTTTATGGAATTGTGCATTGTCTGAACCCGTTCAAAAATGAAAGATTTCGTTTCATTTTCAGAAAAATCTGAAAAATACTTTGCGGAAGAAACAAATTTTTCTTTCTTGATTTTTTTTATTTGAGAATATTCTTCTGTAGACAATCTGGGTTTTCTATCCTCATGCTTTGGAAAAGGCTTGCAGATTGTTCCTTTTGGAAATGCAGAAGAAACAATCAAGCTTGGCGTTGCCGATTTTTCTTCCGCAAGAAATTTTTCCACAGCCTGCTCGTCCTCGTGGTTTGCGATTCCCCACACAATATGTCCCCAGATTGTGTCGCCTTTTAACGGTGTTACAAATGCGGACTTCAGTTTTATTGAAACTTTATAGAGTTGCATAAACACCTCAAACCTAAAGATTTACAGGATTGTTGTCTTCATCAACCAAATCCTTAAATTCAATCTGACCGTTTCCGCGGCTTCCGCCTCCGCCAAGATAGTCATCCTGCAAAAGTTTCAAAGATTCAAGGACAACTTCCTTAAAATAATTTTCGTCAGTCTTGCCACCATCGTCGGTATCAATTACTCGGTAGGAAATTTCAAAGTCGAATTCGACGCCGGGAACAATGCGTTCAATCGGACGGGGATTTGCTTCCGCAGTGATTCTGTTCAATGAGTTTTCATTCTTTTCTTCAACAATAGAATTTCCGTTTCTGAATTTCTCTTTCCATTCTTTTGTCAAGACTGCATCACGCACTATAAGCCTTGTCGGACCTCTGTCTTTTGCCTCTTCCGACTTTGTATTTGCGCTTCCAAAAACACGGCAAACTTTACACTCCGGAAGTCCACAGGAACAGACTTTTCCGCCGGTACTTTTGAGTTTGTCAAATTTCCATTCCATTAAAGAACGCATTTTTCCTTTTATCGAAGAGCCAGGAATATAAGGTTCATGTGTAAGCGGATTTCTGATAATCGGATTGTCCATTCCGCCGATTTCAACTTTGTCATTGCCAGCTCCAATATGAAGCCCTGTCTTTACAACAATTTTTCCTGAAAGTTTTTTTGTGTCTATCTGTTTCATAATTTTCTCCTGTAAAAATTATCTGCAATTACTTGGTGCAAGTTCGTAATAAAATCCGTAAGCGGCCTCAAAAAGATTTACAAAAATATGATAATCTTCCTGAGTTTTTATCAAATCAATTCCAGATGAAATAAAAGCTTCCAAGTTCTTATAAACTCCTTTTTCCTCTGATTTTTGCTTTGCAGCACGGGCAACAGAATACGCAACTTTAGATTTTATCATCTTTATATATGGAAGCTGTTTTTCCCACTGATTTTCCTGAAGAGACAGAATCTGCTCAAATCTTTTTACTTCATCAAAAATTCTTCTTAACTGGGTTGATGTAACTCCGATGTTTTTACCTTTGAATGATTTTGCAACATTCAGCGCAACAGAATCAAACAAATCTTCCTGAACTGTTTTTCCGTCAGCCTTGTAAAAACTTGTAATTTTCACAGGATTTGGAGTCTCAGATTTATCCTCAAAAGAGTTCTTCTGAAATCCTCCGCCGTTTCTGTTTCCATAATACTGCTGATTCCCATTTCTTCCGTCTCCCATATTTTTTCCTCCTAAAAAAAACTGCGATGTTTTAACGATTGACGTTTTCAAGCGTTAAAACTCGACGACATCTATAAAAACAGGCATTGTTTTTATAGATGTCTATTCATATACAACGCATAACTTACCGCTATGCGGGACTTTACCATTTCCTGCGGATTCTCTCCGTAAGCCAAAAGCCTTTTTTTCAGCTCATCATTCTTTACATTCCTTGCAAGAACATAAATCATATTGCTCTTCCAGATTCTGTCTTTTGTGTTTACAAGCTCGCTCACATCTGCAATCTTATCTTTATCGCCCAATGTTTTTTCCGCGCGGTTTGCAAAATCAATAAATTTGTAGATAACTCCAGTTGAAAGTTCATTTTTCCTCATAAGCTCTGCAAAATATTTTCCGTCCGAAAGGTATTTTTCATATTCAGTCCAAGATACAGTTGCTCCAAAAACCGTAACCGCATTTTTTCCGATGTGATTTTTTGAACGTTCCAGATTCTTCTCTGCCTCGTCCGCAATATTTCTTACCGGCAACTTTGAATTCACAAGCGCAATTCCGCCGCTTATCGTTACAGAAGGATTATTGTTCGTAAACATCTTAAGCTCTTTCTGAAAATCAAGGGCAAACTGCAAAACGCTTTCCCAAGTTCCAAGAACGCACAAATCATCCCCGCCCGAAAAAACTGTATAAATCTTATCTTTGTAAAATTCGCCGAACTGGTCGGTCTTATTCTTTACAAACCAGGAATAAAATCCGGAAAAGAAATAATGCAGCTGATGGCTTAAATCCGCATACCGCGAAAATGACATTCGTTCTCCCAAAGACTGGCTGAAAATAAGACCAAGGTTATCTACATCTGCTTTGAACATTGCAAGTTTCTTGTTTCCTTTAGAAAGATTTGCAATATCCTCAAAAGTCAAAAGCTCATCGTTTTCGGTTTTTGGCGCGATATATGGCAACGTTACCAGCGGAAATTTAGGTTTGAAATCATTTACGGAATAATAAAACTTTACATCCTCATCCCATTCATAAAGTTTTATCATGTCGCCAAAATGAAGCAATTTTTCGGATTTCAAGACAAGTTTTGCTGACTTTACAAGTTTTCCTCCAATTTCAATAAGTTTTTCGCATGACTTGCACTGCCGCTCATCGTCAGAACCTTCCACACTTCTGGCGGCAAAAATTCCACACTTCGGGCATTCGCCAAATTTCTGCAAATTTTCATACTGCGTCTCAAGAACAGCGCCGCATTTTTTAAGGACTTTCTGCATTTTCCTTGACTTTGCAATATCGCCGTCATCGCCTATTTTGTTTATCAGCGAGATGACATTTTCTTTTTGCAAGTCTTTATAACTTGCCACAGTTCCGTCACTTACAATAAAAGTCAGTTTTCCGGCGAATTCGTTTAAGAAATACTCTTCAATCTCAAGCTGAAGCTCTTCCAGCCGTTTTTTTGCTTTTTGTGTATTCGGCAAAAGAATGATAAATTTTCCGCCGGCGGAAGTCATAATGTTCGCATAAGTTACACCAAATTGCCTTGTGATATACTGAGAAATAATCTCGCTCAACGCCCAAAGCTGGAAACTTTTTGCGCGCAGGAGTTTTGCATTGTCAGAAGAAGTCTTCAAATCAAAAATGTAATTCTGGATTCCTGAAATATCGCCGTTGATAAAAAGAAATTTTTTGCCGTCTGTTCTTAACGAAAGTTCATTTTCAGAATTTTCTTCTTTGTGATATTCATAAAGAGCGGCTGCAAAAGCGGCGGTTGTCTTTGTATGCTGATACAAACTTATGTCCGCATCGGAATTTGTTGCAGACGGAATGCACCACCAGTAACGTTCAAGCAGAGAATTTAAGGACAGAAGAAATTCGTCATAATTCAATCCCTGCAATTTCTGAAAATCTTTTACAAACTTTTCCCAGAGCGCTTTATATTCTTCTTTTGAAGTTTTACATTTTTCAACCGGAATCACAGAATCTTCTTCAAGTTCCGACATTTTGCAAAACGCTTTTTCAGGTTCAGCACGGCCGTCCAAATGCAAGGTTGAAAGAATGTGAATCATCGGCTTTTCATAGAACCTCAACTTTTCTTTTTCCTCATCAAACTGGTTTTCATTTTCACATTCTGCAATTCCCAAAATATTGCATCTGTCAGAACCGCTGCTCAAGCAGTCCGCCTGGCTTATAATCCACTCAAAATAAGAAGAAGGATTATGATGACTTGCGGCAAGAGTTTTTATATGCTCAAAATTAATATTGTCAGGAAGAACATCTTTATACTTATTCAAAAATCCTTCCGTATAAACAACGTGCTGATGAGTAAAACGTCCGTCTTTTGTAGTCCTGCAATATCTGCCTTCAAGCTTGCTGCCGTATAGTTCCTGAATATCCGCCCGCTGGGCAAATTTTCCTACGTCATGAAGCCAAGCTGCAATTACAAGTTCTTCTTTTGTTATATTTTCATCTACCATCTTTTTTCTCCTACTTGCTCCAATAATCTATCTGCCCAAGCCCAAAGTTTGTGTTTTTTCCTGCTCCGGCAATTTTGTTCAGTTCCAGCAAAGAAAGCTCAAAGTCTGAAAAGTTTCCTGTTATCTTAAAGTTTCCCACGCTTCCGCCAAGTTCCATTGCATTTTTCTGGCGCGCGGAATAATGATTAAAGTCAATCCACCTGATTTTTCTGTCTGTAATTTCAAGCGATTCTGACGGAATATATTTCTGACAATCATCTTCCAAAACCTCACCGTAAAGCGAGCACAAAGTCTTTGCGCGGCGGTAAAGGCAGCCCATAAAATCCTGCGCGGAAAAATCTGTTCCATATCTTCCGCCAAACTTGAACCGCAGAGGAGAATTCAGCTCAACAAGAATCTCGTGCGGCCTTGATTTCAACCCCTCGTTGGAATCCCATATCTGCGGAGGAATTTCCATATCAATATGATTTTCATCAATAAGAATATTTTTTCCGCCCGAAACAACGCTTTTAATCCTGAACTGTGCCCGGCTTTTAAAGATTCCGTCGTTTCCGGCACGGACAAAAGCCGCGTATATATATGGAAGATATTCAACAGATTTTCCAAAAAGCGTGAGGATAAATGAATATTCAGTCAAAGGATTTTTGTGTTCCCGGTTTTTTACAGAAAGCGAATAAGGATGGCAGCCCTTGTTCCGTCCGGGCAGAACAGAATTATCAGACGGAAGAATCGTCTCAAAAATATACGAATAGACGCAGGTTTTGCTGTAAAGGCACTCGCCGCAGACCGACTGCCTGGAAATGCAGCACATTGAACGCAGGTTCTTTCCCAGCATTCCGCGAAGAACAAACAAAGGATTTGCGCTGACAATGGCCGGCTTTAAAAATTCAAGGTTGAATTCAAACTGTAAAAAGCTGAGCTTCAAAATTCTTCTCCGTAATGAAACATCTGCCAATTATTTTAGCACAACAATTTCATAAATCAAGTTTTATTAAAATATTTTACTCCCTATGCAAAAAAATCATCCCCGGACTTGCCACAATGACCAAAAAGCAAATCCAGGGATGATGAGGAGGACTAATTTAAATGCCTTAAAAAATAAGACGGATTTTAAAACTGCCTAATCTTTAAAGCTGGGCAGAAATTTTCACAAAAGCTCTAGCCTTTATTCCGTTGACTTTTTTGAGCGAACCCTGACCAGCAAAGTCCGGCCATTCTTCTATAAAAATCGGAGCGTCTTTTTTGAGCGCATCAATTTCCAAAGTAAAGTCATGCGCATTTTTTCCGTAGCGTTTAAGCCCGATGCTCCACGGATAATTTTCGCCAATAAAAATTCCGTCGTCAATAAGCTTTCCGTTTTCATAAAGGCGCGCGCAGTTTCCGGCATATCCAATGTCAATAAACAAATCGTCAAGTCCGTTCTGCCAGCTTTCCACGGAAATTTTATAGACCGCAGTTTTTTCATCTTCTGAAATTTTCTGGCACGAAACTTTTGGAGATTCCGCACCGTCCTGGTCGAAAGTATAAACCGTGAATCCGCCGCCGCATTTTTTTGCAGAAAATCCTTCTGGAACTTTTTCAAGTTCCGGGAATGCCTTGAATGAAATTTTCTTGCAGTCTTCAAATTCAAGTTCTGTTTTTCCATCTTGGTTATTCTGGAACAAAACTGAATCCGTCACAACAAGATATTCTTTTCCGTTTGCAGAAACTTTATGAGCGTTCAATGCATCTTCTCTTGAAAGCGTTACAATATCACAGTCAGGAACCTCGCCTTCAAACTGATAAAGAGAAACGGAAGCGTCCTTTGCGGAACAAACACTGGAATCTTTTTCAGCCAAAGAGCCGGCAGGTTTTGCAGCTGAATAAAAAACGTAAACTTTGCGCTGGTTATTTAAAACACAAAGCGGAGTTGCAAGCGAAGTCTTTAAAAGTCCATCCGCAACTTTCATGTTGAACGGCAAAAAGAAAAAGTCTTTGTCTGCAACATCAATCGCCGGGAACTGAATGTCCGCGCCGCTTTTTTCTGTGGAAGCAAGCACAACATTTTTATGCCCAGCCATTTTTCTTCTGCGCTGATAATTGTTTACAAAGACAAAGCCGCGTTTTTTTCCACATTTCTCACATTCTTTGTAACGCCAGCTTGTGCGCAAGTCAGAAAAGTTTTCCGGTGTAATAGGATTTGAGTCAGGCAAGTCAGTTTCCGTGGAGGCAAGAAATTCTCCAAAGTCATGCGCAAAAAGTGAATACAATTTTATCTCGCCGTAAGTTCCGTTTGGAAGTCCGTACTCTCCCAAAGGCGCTCGGAAATCGTAGTTCTTTATGCTCATGTCGTTCAAAGAGCCAGTCGCAATATTTTCTTCAAGAGTTGTAAGCTTTCCTTCCGGGTTCTGTCCGCCATGATACATATAGTAACCAAGCAGGTTGCAACCGCTTCCCATTTTTGCAAGGCTCATAGCGCCAATGTCTTTTGGCTGTGCAATCGGACGGCGTTTTAAAGTAACTTGAAGTCCGCCGCCAAGCTCCGCAGTAAGATATGGATATTTTGTCATATCAAAAGTGATTCCTTCGCCAAGTCCAAAGTCGCAGCCAATCGCATGGTCGTTGCGCTCGTAAGTGAACACGTAGTTTCCGCTAGGCTCAATTTCTGTAATGCGCGGATCCCAAGGAGCTTCGCAGTAGCCGCCCATAACAGGCAAAAGTCCGGCTGTAACAGCTCCACCCCAGCCAGTCGCAGTATACAAAGGAACATCAAAGCCAGTTTCACGCGCCATTTTTTCAAGACGCTTCATGTGCGCTTCGCCTGAATCGCCTATAAGTCCGCCGCAATGGCCGAATTCATTTTCAATCTGAACTCCGATAATCGGACCACCGTCTTTTAAAAGCAAGCCTTTTACCTGCTCGTAAATCGCCTTGTAGAATTTCTCAACTTCCGAAAAATATTTTTCATCATTCGTATTGCGTGCATCAGGACATTTTGCAAGAAGCCAGTCCGGGAATCCTCCGTGGCGAACTTCCGCATGGCTCCAAGGCCCGATGCGCAAAATCATTGAAAGCCCGCATTCCTTTATAGTCTGAACAAATTTGCGAAGATCGCGCCAGCCTGTCCACTCAAACTGATTTTCAATTTCCTCGTGATGAATCCAAATTACGTAGGAACTCACAATATCCACTCCGCCCTCTTTCATTTTTAAAAGAGCCTCTTTCCAGCCGCTGTCCGGGTATCGTGAATAATGGATTTCGCCCATAATCGGAAACCATCTTTTTTCACCCTTAAAAAGGCTTTTATTATCAAAAGAATATGAAATCATGTTTTTCTCCAATCCTTGATATTTACACGTGTTGATTTATAAAAATAATATCACGGAAATTTCAAAAAATCTAGGAAAATTTTTATAACAAAACCTCACAAAACAAAAAGTGAGCAACAGATTGCGCAATAAAAAAGTTAAAAAAATGCCCTCAAATGCTGACAAAAAGAATATTTTAAATCATAATTATAAGGACTGTTGTTTTACGGTGCAGATTATCTGGTCAAGCCGGATAATGACAAGGTGATAGCATTTACTGACAAAAAAACTGTCATTCCCGCGCAGCGACACGGGAATCCCTGACAAAGGAGGAACATTATGAAAAAACTGATTTTTTCTATTTTACCAGCATTTTTATTCGCATTTATTTCATGCATGAACATGAGCTCCGGCACTGGAGAAAACGGCTCTGTCCGTGTTGCCCTGCCGGGAAGCGGGCGCGCCACATACGCTTACAGAAAAAACAACGCCGACAAATTCATTGTGCGCCTTTATAATGACGACGACTTTGACCAAACCGAGAAAGGAGCTGTGGGGGGGGTAATAGAGTTTGGCGACCTGGAGCCGGGAAAATACACTGCCACAGCGGAAGCCTGGAACGCAGGCGAAAACATCCTTGAAGGCAGCGGAAGCACAGAGATTACCGTAAGAGCCGGCGAAACCACAGACTGCAATATTACAATGATTCTTGAGGGGCAAACCGCGTATTATTCAAAGTATTTAGCTCTTGCTAATTTTAATATAGATATTAAATGTAATATTACATTATATGACTATTCAAATTTAAATACAGTCATAAATTCCTTTGAAGGTAACTTTGTAAGTTTTTCAGAAGATAAAAATTCAAATTTATATTATATATTATATTCTAGCGGCAATGGTTATAGATGTATAAAAAAAACACAGCCATCATCAGCAGAGATAGCTGATAGTAGTAGTAGTACAAGCAACTATTCATATTATAGAGATTTATATTATGAACCAACCACAGATACACTTTATCGTATAGGAGATGATAACAGTCAAGTGGGAGTTTTTGAGCTTTCTTGTATAAAAAATGTATCAAAGCAATCAGATTTAAATTTTTCATCTCTAGGCACTATAAAGGTTAATAATAGTGATGCTGGCAGTGTAAAATGTTTTGCAGTAAAGGATGATAAAGTTTATATGGTTTATAATTACTATAATTATGCAACAACCAAGTATGATATTTCAGTTGTTTCTATTGATGACTTTTCTAATAACAATAACAAAACAATTGAGCATAGTGGAAAATCTTTTAATCTTTCCGGCGAAGTTACAGACATGGCGGTTCTTGAAGACGGAACAGTGGCAGTTCTTGTAAACGAAAAAAGTTTAAATCCTGCAAATCAATTTACTTTAAATGATGGTTGTACAGTATACAGCCGCGGCGCGCTCGTTCTTTTGTCTTCGGACTTGTCTAAAGTTGAAAAAGTTATTGGCTGGACAGATTCTCAAAGAACAATAAGTGCAACAAATGTTGAAAATGCCGAAAATTATGTAACAAAATGGACATCAATCACTGCTTACATTCCAGATTATGCCGAGCGCAATTCGCACTTTTACGGGCCAATGCGCATTGTAGCAATCCGCCCTAAGGAGCTTGTGATTGCAGACTGCGGCGCAAACTTTGTCCTTGCTGACTACAAAAAGCATAGGCAGGGTAAGATGTTCACGCACAACAGGCTAATGACCGTAAACCTGCGCAACTTTGCCATAGGCTGCAAAAAAGAATTCAGCGAAGATGAGCTAAAATTCCAGAACCTTAGCATCAGTGGCAATATTGAAGTAAGCACAAGCGGCGACTGGAGCAATAAATACGTAGACGAAAAATAAAGCAACTATATTGCCCCTTATTTTTAAACATAGTTACTATATTTGCTCAACGGACTGGGTACGTTTTTTATCGTTGTTTTGACATTTCAGTGCTTTCTGTCATAAAAGCTGAAGTAATACTTCCTAAGACCCTGAGTAATACTTCCTAAGACCCGTAGCGATACTTCCTAAGAGGCTGAGTAATACTTCCTAAGACCCTAAGGAATACTCTCTAAGGCTCTTAGGAATACTTACTTAGGGCTTTAGGAATACTCACTTAGCCTCTTAGGAAGTATTCCTTCAGCGCGCATTGAAATTGCTCCTACTATTCAGGATTATATTCCCAAAAAGTTATATTTCAAATGGCAATATCATAACCTTTAGCATGAGCAAAAAAAATTCCCCAGTCTAGCCGGGGAATAATAAGTTACAAAAAACTGTTCGCACTTGCTTACAGTTGCTTTTTTTTCTCGGGGCATTAAGCCTTGCGGCTTAATGTCGGTTAAAAAATAAAAAACTGTTCGCACTTGCTCACAGTTGCTTTTTTTTCTTGGGGCATTAAGCCTTGCGTTTGTTATTTTCAGAATATTCACTCATGCTTAATCGCAAATATTCTGAAAACTTCAATGTACATTGGTTAAAAAATAAAAAACTGTTCGCACTTGCTCACAGTTGCTTTTTTTTCTCGGGGCATTAAGCCTCGCGTTTGTTATTTTCAGAACATTTGCTCATGCTTAATCGCAAATATTCTGAAAACTTCAATGTACATTGGTTAAAAAATAAAAAACTGTTCGCACTTGCTCACAGTTGCTTTTTTTCTCGGGGCATTAAGCCTTGCGGCTTAATGTCGGTTAAAAAATAAAAAACTGTTCGCACTTGCTCACAGTTGCTTTTTTTCTCGGGGCATTAAGCCTTGCGGCTTAATGTCGGTTAAAAAATAAAAAACTGTTCGCACTTGCTCACAGTTTTTATTTTTTTTCGATGGTTATTCCTTTACAGCCGCTGTTCCCATGCTCATCATCATTGCTTTCTGTGTGAACAGGAAGAAGATTACGAACGGTATACAGATTACCAAAGAACCTGCTGCGAAGTTTGTAAACTCGTTCTTTTTATCAGAAACGAAAGAGAACAAGCCCAACGCAAGTGTCTGTTTTTCCGGGCTTCTTAAAACCATCTTCGGGAAGATAAAGTCCATCCATGGTCCTGTAAAACTTGAGATTCCCAGGAATGTGATAATCGGCTTTGTAACAGGAAGGATGATTGTTCCAAAAATTCTAAAATGGCTTGCACCGTCAATTCTTGCAGCCTCGTCAAGGTTCTTGCTTACTGTATCCATGTAGCTTTTTACCATCCAAGTGTTGTACGGAATTCCGCCGGCAACATAAACAAGCACCAGTCCCCACAGAGTATCAAGTCCGCCGATACGGTTCAAGATTACATAGATTGCAATCATTCCTACAAATGAAGGGAAAATCTGAAGAATAAGCATGCTCATCAAAAGGGTGTGCTTAAAGACGAACTTAAAGCGTGAAAAAACATAAGCGCTCAATGAGGAAATCACAACAGTAAGAAATGTTGTCCAAAGGGCGATGATGAATGTGTTCTTAAACCACAGCCAGTATTGGGTTTCAAAGAACAGATACTTAAAGTGCTTAAGCGTGAATCCGTCCTTGAAAGGAACAATGTTCATGCTTGCAATTCCGTTTCCAGGAGCAAAAGCGGCTGCAACAACATAAACAAGCGGATAAAAAACAACAAGCGAAATCAGTATAAAAACAAGATAAGAAAAAGTCTTGCTGATTGTCTTGAACGAGCGGTAATTTTTCATACTTCACCTTCCTTATAAGCCTTTGTATTTCTGAACTGATAAATAGCAAACGGCGCAAGAACAACGAAGATAAGTACTGCGATAACAGAAGCGTAGTTGTATCTAAGCATTGTAATTGTAAGCTTGTAAATCCAAGTAACAAGAATATCAGTTCCGCCCGCCATTGTGGTTGTGGAATCAGCAACAGTAGGAGAACCTCCTGTAAGGAAGAAGATGATTCCGAAGTTGTTGATGTTATGTGTAAAGCTCATGATAATCAAAGGCATTGTCTGGTAAAGAACAAGAGGCATTGTAATGTGCCGCAAAATCTGAGATCCGTTAGCACCGTCAATTTTTGCAGCTTCGTACAAATCCTTGGAAATAGCTGTCATTGTTCCCATAGAAAGCATCATAAAATAGCCAAATCCAGCCCAAAGGTTGATTACAATACACATTATTTTTGCCAGTGTCGCATCTCCAAGCCATGGAATCGCATTTCCCGACTCAAGAATTCCAAGCGCAACAAGAGTTCTGTTTACAATTCCAAAAGTTCCGTTAAGCATATGACGCCACAGAATCATTGTAATTACAGCCGGAACTGCATAAGGCAAGATAAATATAAACCTGAACACTGGAGCAAGCTTGATTCCGCTTTCATTCAAATGAACGGCAACCAAAAGTCCGCCAAAGTAGCAGGTAAAAGTTGAAGCCACAGCCCATACAAATGTCCAGATTGCGACGCGTGCAAAACCAGCCGACCAGTTTGTTCCGCCAAAAAGGAGCGCTTTAAAGTTCTGGAATCCAACCCAATCTACAGTATTTTTAGGAGGAATGTTGTTTGGAGCAGAATAGTTTGTAAAAGCAACCGCAACGCTAAAAAGAAGCGGAACAACAACAAAAACAAGGAGCATAACTACACAAGGAGCAAGACCTGTAATAGGGAATGCCTTGTTGCCAACCTCAGCCAAAGAGGACTTTTGAGAAACAAACCGTTTAGTCCTACAGTATTCTTCATAGGATTTTTTTGCGCTTCTTACAGAAATTACATAAGCAGCTATAAAAAGAGCAACTATCGAAAGAATAAGAATTCCGTCGATAAGCATAAACATAGAGTTATTGCGAAGCTTAACAGGAATATCAGGCTGCGGCTCGCCAAGAGTAATCAAACCAAAAATCTTTCTGCAAGTAACTGGCAGAAAAGCAAGAAAAAGAACTTCAAGGGCAGCAAAAAGAGCGCCTTTGACATATTGTTTAAGGTAAATAATATGGGATAATCCCATGAAGCATAAAGATGCGACTTTTACCTTTTTTGCAGAACTTCCATCGGACTCTATCCGCATAAGACACCTCGCAATTGAATACGTCTGGTCAAGGCACGCTTATGCCCAAGCCCTTGACTCAGCCGTTTTTACGGTTTTGACAACCCATAAATAAAAGAGGCTGCCTCCCAAGGAGACAACCCCTCGCTTATTACAAGAAAAAGCTATTAAACTTATATTCCAAGAATTGTAGCGTTGCAAGCGTCAAGTTCTTTCTTAACATCTGCACCGTCCCAAATATTCTTTGAAGCGTTTCCAAGTGCCTCCCAGAATGCAGACATCTGCGGAACAGAAGGCATTGGGAATGCGTAGTTAAGTTGCTGGAGGAATCCGCCAATGTATTCGCTTGAAACTTTTACGTTGATAGCTGGCATAGCTCCTGTGATGTCGAATCTGAGCTGCTGCATAGCAGGGCTGATAAGGAACTGGGCAAAGTCAGCAGCTTCTTCCGGATGATCAGAGTATGAACTTACAAACATAGCGCGTGTTCCAGAGAACGAAGCTGCTGGAACTGTGTCACCAGGAAGTGAAGGAAGAGGAGCAACACCAAAGTTCAGTCCTGCATCTACAAAGTTCTTTACGTTCCAAGGTCCAGTGATGTGCATTGCAGCCTGTCCGCCCTGGAATGCTGCGTCGCAAGCGCCAGTTGAAAGGTCTGCCGCAGGAACATTAAGAGCAGGTCTAAGCGACTGGAAGAATTTCATTCCGTTTACAGCATCATCATTATTAAGATATGTTGTAGAAGTGTCATCTCCTGTTGGACCGAAGATGCGGTTTCCGTTTTCTGTTGTAAATACGATTGAATAGTATGCGTTTCCTACATCCATTATAAATCCGCGTTTGTCTGGATTCTTTTTGTTGAAATCAACTACCCATTTTGCAAGAGCATCCCAAGTCTTTGGAACATCTTTTTCAGCAATGAGATCCTTGTTGTAAAACAAAGCGTAAGTTTCCGCGCTTACCGGGTATCCGTACATTTTTCCTTCATAGGTAAGAGCCTTTGAACAAGCACCAAGAACTTCTTTTGCAACAACGTCTGCGTTTGCTGTTGGAGCAACGTGTCCGCCGTTAACAAGTTCGCCAAGCTTATCATGTGGAGCAGCAAAAAGGTCTGCGCCAACTCCAGCAGGTCCGTCAAGAGCAATCTGTCCTGTCGAATCTCCAAGCTCTACGTTTACGAACTTGATTTCTACATTCGGATGGGACTCTGTGTATTTAGCTCCAGCCTGTTTAATGAATTCATCTGGTCCTAAAAGAGACTCCCATACAGTAAGAGTTATTTTTTCAGATTTTTTAGCTTTCTTGCTGCATCCTGTAAATGCGAGCAAACCTACAGATACTACAGCCACAGCTGCAATAATACCTTTCTTCATTTTGTCCTCCTAATTATAAAACAATGAAGCTTTTATATTCCAACCGCAAATCAGCGGAAAGATTCCCTTATTCTAAGCTCGTAGCCGACTTTTGTGTGGCTTGGAACTTTTTTTCCTTCTATAATATCCACAAGAAGATTTCCTGCCTTCTTTGTGAGATTTGAAACATTTACATTCAAAGCCGTAATCGGAGGTGTATTGTTCTCCAAAACCTGGCTGTCGTAAAACGAAATCACCTGAATGTCCGCCGGCACTTCATAGTCATTCTGCTTGAGCCATTTAAGCACATATACGCAGATAATGTCATCCATACATACAAGGCACTGCGGATTTTTTTTCATAATATCCGGCAAGATTGAAAAAACATCCTTCTGATTTTCCAAATTCCAATGAACAACACTGCCGTCCAAGGAAATTCCAGAAGAAGCAAAGCCTCTCTTAAATCCTTCAAATCGGAAAGTGTTCACGCTGTTTTTGTTGTCGCCCGCAAGAACCGCAACTTTTTCACATCCGCGGCTTATCATAAACTTTGTCATTTCGTAGCAGCCAGAAATCTGGTCGCTTCCAACATGGCAAAACTCATTGTCATCGGGCGTGCCCATTACAATAAACGGAATCCCTTCTTTTTTCAAGAAGTCCACAGATTCATCTTTTTCTTCAAGACGAGTCAAAATAATGCCGTCTACTTTCCTATTTATAACAAGCCGCCTTAACGGAGTAATGTCTCCGCCGCCCTGAACAACAATCAGAGCATCATAGCCAGCCTTGTAAACAGATTCAGAAATTCCAACGAGGCAATTCTGAAAAAACGGATTGTCCTCTTCATTCTTTGGAATCACAACGCCAATATTGAAAGTCTGCCGCAAAACAAGTCCTTTTGCCATCGGATTAGGAACATAGTTGCACGACTGAACTTTTTCCATTACACGCCGCCGGGTTTCCGCGCCAATCCGCCCCTTGCAGTTTATAACTCGGGACACTGTTGACTTTGAAACTCCAAGTTCCTGGGCAATATCCGAAATTGTAACAACAGAAGCGGACCTTTCCATAAAAACGTTTCCAAACTATTTTATTAAACAATACAAATCCAAAAACTTTGCAATGTTTAAAGTTTACACCAACAATTCTTATAAAACAAGAAAAATCGGTTGCTCAACACGAAAAAGTATACACGTGTCGATTCAATTTGTCAAACTTTTTTTATAAATTCTTTGTAATTTTCTTACAAAAATAATAACGTTTCCAGTAAATTTTCTTGCACACCAGTTTTTTTTATGCAATACTTATTTTATGTTTGAACAAACCGCAGAAAAAATCAAAAACGCAAAAATCATTCCAGTTGCAAAAGTACAGGAAAAAGAAGACGCAATAAAACTTGCACGCGCGCTCACAAACGGCGGAATGAAAGCTGTCGAAATAACTTTCAGGACAAACGACGGCGAAACAGGGCTAAAAAAAATCGCTTGTTGCATAGAATCAATAAAAAAAGAGTTTCCGAATATTCTTGTTGGAGCCGGAACAGTAATAAACACAAGCCTCGCACAAAAAGCCCAGAATGCCGGAGCGGATTTTCTTGTTTCCCCGGGATTCAATCCAAAAACAGTAAAGTGGTGCGTTGAGCATGAAGTTCCGTTTTTTCCTGGAGTTTGCACGCCGGGCGAAATTGAGCAGGCAATAGAAGCCGGACTGAATTTTTTAAAGTTTTTCCCTGCGGAAGTAATGGGCGGAACAAAATTCCTAAAGTCGCTGGCAGGACCTTTTCAGCAAACAATGTTCATCACGACCGGAGGAATAAATGCTGAAAATTTTTCAAGCTATCTTTCATGCAAAAATGTAGGCGCGGTTGGCGGAAGCTGGATGTGCCCCGAAAATCTCATAAAAGAAAAAAAATGGCAGGAAATTGAAAAACTTTGCGAAAAATCAAATTTTCCCCGCATAAAAAACTGCTAAAAAAACTGCCCTCTAAGCTAAATAAATTCAGCTTAAAGGGCAGCCTTTGAATAGCTTAACTAGAAATCAGTGATTAAACCAATCCCTGGGCAACCATTGCGTTTGCAACTTTTACAAATCCTGCAATGTTAGCACCGGCAACATAGTCGCCTTCTGTAGCATATTTCTTTGCAGTTTCGTAAGCGTTGTCGTGGATGTTTGTCATAATCTGCTTGAGTTTAGAGTCAACTTCTTCAAATGTCCAAGAAAGACGCTCTGAGTTCTGGCTCATTTCAAGTCCAGAAACCGCAACACCGCCGGCGTTTGCGGCTTTTCCAGGAGCGAACATAACTTTATTTTCCTGAAGATACTTGATAGCTTCCGCGCGTGTAGGCATATTTGCGCCTTCTGCAACGAGCATACATCCGTTTGCAACAAGTTTCTTTGCATCCTCAAGGTAAATTTCATCCTGAGTTGCGCAAGGCAATGCAAGGTCAGCTTTTACGCCCCAAGGTTTTTCGCCTTTGAAGAATTTTGCGTTAGGATATTTCTTTACATAAGCGTCTACTTTTTCTTTGCGTGCGCGGAATTCCTTTACATAGGCAAGTTTTTCCGCAGTGATTCCTTCTTCATCAAGAATATAGCCAGTTGAATCAGACAAAGTGATTGGCTTTCCGCCGAGCTGAAGAAGTTTTTCAGCAGCGTACTGGGCAACGTTTCCATCTCCAGAAATAATAGCTGTCTTTCCTTTGAAGTCCTGGCCTTTTTTTGCAAGCATACATTCAACAAAGTAGATAAGTCCGTAGCCTGTAGCTTCTGTGCGGGCAAGAGAACCGCCGAATGAAAGTCCTTTTCCTGTAAGAACTCCAGTGTACTGGTTTGTAATTCTCTTATACTGGCCGAACATATAAGCAACTTCTTTTCCGCCTACACCTTTGTCTCCAGCTGGAACATCTGTGTCTGCGCCAATATGACGATAAAGCTCTGTGATAAATGACTGGCAGAATCTCATGATTTCTGCGTCTGATTTTCCGTGGCCATCAAAGTCTGAACCGCCTTTTCCGCCGCCCATTGGAAGAGTTGTAAGGGAATTCTTAAGAACCTGCTCAAATCCGAGGAATTTCAAAACATCAAGTCCTACTTCCGGAGAAAAACGCAAACCTCCTTTATAAGGTCCGATTGCGCTGTTAAACTGAACACGGAATCCGCGGTTTACGTGAGGTTTTCCTGCATCGTCAGTCCAAGGAACACGGAACATTACAATTCTCTCTGGCTCAACGAAACGCTCAAGAACAGCATACTGCTCCAGCTCAGGCATTTTGTCTACCGCAGGAGAAATTGCTTCAAGAACAAGTCCAGCAGCCTGAAGAAAATGACCTTGATCTGCATAGCGCACAGAAATGTCATCCCAAACACGTTTACAATAAGCATTTTTAATACTGTATTCCATATAAACAACCCCTGTTTCTTGATTTTTTAATTTGTAACCCCAGAAATCAAGAAAAAACTTAAATAATATTAAACTATATTAAATGTTTTGAAAAGTAAAAAGTTAAAAATTTGTTGCAACATTTTACAAGCCGCTATATAATAAATACTGAAATTTCTTTAACGAGGCTTCAGAATTGACAGAGGAAAGCTGCCTTGAAAATGTTTTGCTTTCATATAAAAAATACTACGATGTTTCAAGAAATCCATGCAAAGATTTTTGTGCAACTGCGGAATTCCACTCGCACGAGGAACATTATTTTCTAACAAAGACGGCAAGAATCGCGGAAGTGGATTCAAATGAATATGTCTATTTTGCAGTTGAAGAAAACCTTTCATTGAAAAAGCTCAAGGAACTTTCCAGCGCGGCATGGTCAGACGGACTTTCAAAAGTAAAGCCTTTTTACGGACACAAAAATTCAGACATAAGCCTGATTGTCATAGCCAGCTCAGTTGAAAAAGATGCAGCCAAGGGAGCAAAAAAAATCAAGCTGCACAAGTCGTACAAGTTTTCATTTTTTGGCTGGAGCAACTTCAGTCTGATTGTCTACGACGTTTCAGCAGGAAAAACTTGGTTCAACTGGCACGGAAGAAATCTGCGCAGTATTTTTTCAAAAATGACACTGTAGCTTTTTAAGAAAATTTTGAGTGAGATTCAAAACTCATTCACATTTATATATTTTTTGGAGGCAAAAGAGATGGCTGCTTTACTGATTATTTTAGCGGCGCTTGTTCTGCTTTTCTGCGGATACGTTTTTTACGGTTCGTGGCTTGCAAAGCAATGGGGAATTGATCCGGCGAAAAAAACACCGGCAAAGGAAACACCTGACGGAATTGACTACGTGGCTGCAAAACCGGCAGTTCTCATGGGACACCACTACTCTTCCATAGCAGGGGCAGGACCAATCAACGGACCTATACAGGCGGCAGTTTTCGGATGGGTTCCAGTATTTTTGTGGTGCATAATCGGAGGAATTTTCTTTGGCGGAGTCCAGGACTTTGGCTCGCTGTTTGCATCTATAAGGCACAAGGGAAAATCCGTAGGCGAAATCATAAACGACACAATGGGAGCAAAGGCAAAAAAGCTCTTTATTATTTTTGCGCTTCTTGTTCTTATCCTTGTAATCGCCTCGTTTGTAAACGTTGTTGCAGGAACCTTCTTTACCGTGGCAGGAAGCCCAGTAATGTTCGGGCTTGTTTCAAATCCGACAAACAACCAGACGACAGCAATGATTTCAATTTTATTCATTGTGCTTGCCGTTATCTACGGAATCATAACAAACAAATGCGGACTAAAAACGCTTCCAGCTACAATCCTTGGAATAATCGGAATCGTGATTGTTACAATAATCGGTCTCAACGTGGGATTCGCAATGAGCCGCAACGCCTGGATTGTTTTTGTAGGAGTTTACATAGCGGTAGCTTCTCTTGTTCCAGTGTGGATTATGCTTCAGCCGCGCGACTACCTTTCAAGCTTTTTGCTTTACGCCATGATGCTTGTTGCACTTGCAGGAATTTTAGTCAATGCATTTAAAGGAAGCTCTGCAATCGAATTTTCAATTCCGGCATTCACAGGCTGGAAGACACAGGCAGGATTCCTTTTCCCAACGCTTTTCATAACAGTAGCTTGCGGCGCCTGCTCTGGATTCCACTCGCTGATTGCAACAGGAACAACCTCAAAGCAACTTGACAACGAAAAAAACGCAAAGGCAATCGGATACGGCTCAATGCTTATTGAATCCGCGCTTGGAATAATCGCACTTATTTCTGTAGGCGTTATCTGGACCCAGTGGAAACAAGGAAAATTCGGCTCACCATCCGCAGCATTCGGTGCTGGAATCGCGACACTTTTTGGTAAAGAAGGAAGCGGAATTTACAACACGATAAACGCTCTTCTTACACTTGCGGTTTCTGTATTCGCCCTTACTTCACTCGACACAGGAACAAGACTTAGCCGATTTATGTTCAGCGAGCTTTTCCTTAAAGACGGAGAATTTTCTTGGAAAGACGCAAAGGGAATCCGCAAAGTTCTTGCAAATCCGTTCTTCGGAACAATCTCAATGGTTGTAATCGGAAGCGTTCTGGGCGGACTTAAGCTCAGCCAGATTTGGGGACTTTTTGGTGCGGCAAACCAGCTTTTGGCAGGACTTGCGCTTATGGCGGTTGCAGCTTGGCTCGGTCAGGCAGGAAAAAACAACAAGATGTTCTTTATTCCAATGGCATTTATGCTTGCGGCTACTTTAACAAGCCTTGTTCTTACTGTATACAAAAAGATTGCGGCAATGATTCAAGGCGTGCAGGGAGCTCTTGTCTGGGGAAACTGGTTCCAGCTTTTATTCGCAGCGGCAATGTCGGTTCTTGCAGTAATTCTTGTTATTGAAGGAATCCAGACATTTAAGAAACAGAAAAAATAGCTTGGAGCTGCTTCACTCAACATAATGTATCTGAGCTATACAACGTAATGCATAGCTTCCATACATTATAATGAGAAACACAGTATCAGCATAATGATAAGCATACTATCAAGCCAATGATAATCTACGTGCCATTATGCTGACGCATAGACATAAAAAGAGGCTTCCCAACCAAGGAAGCCCCTTTTTTTCTTTATTACCTCTATTTACAATCTAATTACCAAGCAACACGAACGCTGACCGCCGCAGAAGGAATCTTTGAGGCAATGTCGTAGCTTCCGCTTACAGTAAGGTTCAGGAACAGAAGGTCAAGCCCGATTCCTCCAAACACCTGCGGATAAACAGAAAATCCAGAAGAGCTTCCGCTGAACGAGCTAGGAAGAATTCCCCATTTTAATGCGTTTGCAACACCTTCATAATAAGTATCACTTTCTTTTGCAATGATTCTTGCCCAGTCAGCATTTACCTTCCAGTCAACAGAAGTTTTTGAGAACAAGGCGCGTCCTCCAATGAACGGAACAAGGCAAAGCAACTTGATAGAAGCCTGTGTATTTACCATGAATGTTGTAGACTTAAAGTCAAGGCTGGCTTTTGCAGTGTCATCATCTACATCAACTCCGCCCTTTGTGTAATAGAATCCAGCTCCAACTGACCATTTTGGACGCATGAATCCGCCCTGAAAAATCGCATAGCGGATGTCTGCTCCAAGAGTAAAGAAGTCGATTGCAACAGGATCAATAGCTTTGTCAACTGAATCCATCTTTGAAGTGTCAATTGACATTGCAGTAACGCCAATATCAAACGGAAGAATTATTCCGCCAAGACGCGCGTCAACAGTGATTGTCGGGAAAACAAGCGTGTCATTTATATCTTTTACGTCATCAACACCAAGCGCAAGGGCAGCATCTTTAAGCGTAGAAACATCAAGCGCAGAAACGCCTGCATTTACACCAGCACCAAAATGGAATCCCGGGAAAATCTTTCCAATCCAGGCTTCCGCATAAACATTCTGCTGAGTCTGCGAGTTCGGAATAACATCCGCAAGGTCATCGCAAAAGTCGTTAAGTCCATTTTCTGCAACAGTAAATGGAGAGTCTGTCGGAATGTAATCTTTAATATTTTCATAGGCGTCTTTTACAGCACTTTCTGCTTCACGGATTTTAGAAGCATCAACCTTGTATTTATTCAACGCATCATTGATTTCGGATTCTCTTCCTTCAACCAAACTAAAAACATCCGACGGAATATCGATTGTAACAGAAACTCCGTTAATATCTTTTACAGTAATCTGCTTGTAATCAATCGCAAAAAGTCCGGAAGCCGCAAAAGTGCAAGCCATTGCCAATGCAGCAAACTGCTTTATTTTCTTTACCATAGTGGTTCTCCTTAGATTCTAAAAACAAAATCTTCTTAATTTATAGCATATTATTCTATGCAAGTCAAAAAAAAATGAGCTGCCGCACAAGACTTTTAAATCTCGGCAGGTCAGCCCGTTTATTCAGCAAAATATTTTAATTTAGCTGTTTTTCATTCCGTTGACTTTTTCAAGGCGGGCAAGAGCTTTTGCTTCTGCCTCGTCAGCGTCTTTCTTGAGCTTTTCTACAACAGTGTTGATATTGTTAACCATATATACAGGCTGCAAAGTTGCATCCAGACAGTCACGCCAAAGTGAACTTTCCGGGTCAACAATGTTTCTCTTCAAAGTTGCCATTGAAATCGGAATATGAACATATTTATCATGCACAAGTCCAATAACAATCTTTGTTTTTCCTGCCATAGCCGCATGAACCGCATTGTTTCCAAGGCGCTCGCAGTAGATAGAATCGTTTGCAGTTGTAACAGCCGCACGCACTTCGTATCCAGGGTCAATGTATTTAAGGTTGATATGGATTTTCTTTGAAGCAAAATATTCAGTGATTCTGTCGCGAAGATAAACACCAATGTCCGCAAGTTTTTTGTTTCCGGAAGCATCAGTCTGATTTGTAGAAGTCAAAAGCTCCTGTCCGGCTCCCTCTGCAACAACGATTACAGCGTGATGGCGTTCGTTCAAGCGGTCTTCAATATGAGCAAGCAAGCCGTTCGGTCCATCCAAGTCAAAAGGAACTTCAGGAATAAGGCAGAAGTTAGCTTCGTGGCTTGCAAGGGCAGTCGCAGTCGCAATGAATCCGGATTCGCGTCCCATAAGCTTTACAAGACCGATTCCGTTAATCTGCGAATGCGCTTCCATGTGGATTGAATTTACAGCCTGAGTAGCCTTCTGAACAGCAGTTTCAAATCCGAAAGAGCGGTCAATAAACTGAAGGTCATTGTCTACAGTCTTTGGAATTCCCACAACTGAAATCTTAAGTCCGCGGCGGTCGATTTCGTTTGCAATATCAAGCGCGCCTCTCTGGGTTCCGTCTCCACCGATGATAAACATCATGTTGATTCCCATGCGCTCAATGGAATCTACAATGTCAGAAGTTCTGTCTCCGCCTCCGCGTGAAGTTCCAAGGAAAGTTCCGCCGATTTTATGGATTGCGTCTACATTATCCGGGTTAAGGTCGATTGTGTCATATCCCTGCTCTGCAAAGAATCCTTTATATCCAAACTGAATTCCTTTGATTCTGCGCACACCGTAGCGGTTCCAAAGGCAGCGGACAACAGCGCGGATTACATCGTTAAGTCCAGGGCAAAGACCTCCGCAAGTGCAGATTCCAGCAGTAACGTGAGTCGGGTTAAAGTAAATATATTCACGAGGACCTGCTTTTTCCATGAACTTGGCTTTGTCATCGCAATCTTCTTCAGCACCTTTATAAACATTCACCTGGCGGCGAACATAAGAATTGTCTGTAACATAAGCGGCGCGGAAATTTCCGTGCTCCAAAGAAAGTTCAATAGGAGACTTTACCTTGCATTCTCCCAAGTTTTCAACTGAAAAATCATATTTCATTGTTGCCATAGCAAACCTCGTACCGTGAAATAAAAAGTCGTAAAAACACGCTCTTATAAAGATACTTTCAAATGGTAAAAAATTCAATATCGTAAAAAAAAGAAATTGTTAAACTTGACCAAAAAGCGTTTTTTGCATAGCTTTCTATATTATGAGAAAAACTTTTTACACTTTGGCGGCAGTTTTTTTGTGCCTTTTTGCATTTTCAAGCTGCGGATACAACGGACTCATCGACAAGCGTGAAGCAGTTGAGCAGCAGTGGGCAAACGTAGAAAATCAATATCAGAAACGCTCTGACTTAGTTCCAAATCTTGTGGCGACTGTAAAAGGATACGCTTCGCATGAAGAAAGCGTTTTCACACAAATTGCTGAATCGCGGTCAAAGCTTGGCGGAACTATAAATGTTGACATAACCGATGATCCTGAAAAATTCGCACAGTTTCAGGCTGAACAGAACACTTTTTCTGCAAGCATCGGACGGCTTCTTGCACTAACGGAAAGCTATCCGGAACTCAAGGCAAACGAAAATTTTCTTGATTTGCAAAGCCAGCTTGAAGGAATTGAAAACAGAATTTCCACGGAACGAAAAAGATACAATGATGCTGTAAGCGAATACAACAAGTCAATTCAAAAATTTCCCGGCGTTCTAACAGCGAAAATGTTCGGCTTTACAAAGAAAGCTTATTTCCGCTCGGAAGAAAAAGCCGCAAAAGCCCCTGAAGTTTCGTTTTAATTCGGAAGCTAAAAAATGAGCGCATCTTTTTTCGGCGGAAGCAAGCAGAACAAAAATTTCATTTGGATTCTTGTCCTCACATTTTTCATTGTAGCATTTCTGTCATTTTCCGCAAAAAGCAAAGGGGAACAGAACAGCGCGGCTTTTAACAATGAAGCCGACGGAATGTATAAGCCGGTTTTAGACAACGCGGGAATTTTTTCAAAAGCGGAACTAAGGCAGCTTGAATCCTTCATTGCAAATTTGGACGAGCGCACAGGAATTCAGATTGCGGTTATTATTGTAAAAAAATTGGACGGTGAAGACATTGAGTCATTCAGCATGAAGCAAGCGGAACAATACAAGCTTGGTCAAAAAGGAACTGACAATGGAGTTCTGTTAACAGTCGCCATGAAAGAGCGTGAATTAAGAATTGAAACCGGCTACGGCGCAGAGGGAATTCTTACAGACGCAGTTTGCGCACGTATAATCCGCAACAAGATCACCCCGCTGTTTAAGCAGGAAAAATATTTTGAAGGAATCGAAAGCGGAATCAAAGCCATTGCTTCAGTTTTAACAAGCGACGAAAAAATGACAGAAAATCAGTCCCAAACTGAAAATTCTGCGGAAGAAGACGAAGAAGAAAATCCTTTTTCTGTTCTTGCGTTTGTCTTTTTTGTAGTGCTTATTTTTATAATATTTGGGCGCGGAAAAAATCTCTGGATTTTACCTTTTATTTTTGGCGGCGGAAGTTCAGGCAGAAGAAATTCAGACAGTTTTAGAAAAGGCGGAGGAGGAAGTTTTGGCGGCGGCGGCGCAAGCGGACGCTGGTAAAGCAATTTTTTTTAATTACAACTGTCATTTTTTTAGAGTTAAACAGATTTTCGGCTCTAGCCTCTAAGATGACAGATTATTTTGGCTGAAGATGACAAAAATATAAAACTCAACATTCAGTCTAATCAACAAGCCATAAAAGCCGGCTTATTATTTTCCGTGTTCCCTTACAAGAGTGTTCATTTCGTTTGCCATGTTTTCCAACGAAACCTGCTTTTGGACAGCTCCAAGCTCATAAGCAACACGAGGCATTCCATAAACAACCGATGATTCTTCGTCCTGTCCCAAAGTCCAAGCGCCCTGTTTTCTCATTTCCGCAAGCTGAACCGCTCCATCACGACCCATTCCAGTCATTATAACTCCAAGCGCCCTGTTCTGGTAAATTTTCGCCACGGATTCAAAAAGCCAGTCCGCAGAAGGTCTGTGTCCATTGCGAAGATCTGCGCTGGAAAGCCGGATTACATTGCACAAAGTTGATTTTTCCACAACAATATGAAAGTTCCCGGGCGCAATATAAATCTGCCCAGGATGAATTTCATCTCTGTCTTCCGCCTCTTTTACTGAAAGCGGACAAATTTTATCCAGGCTCGCGGCAAATTCCTTTGTAAAACCCGCCGGCATGTGCTGAACAACAAGAATCGGACGTGAAAACTTAGGATCAAGATGCGCAAAAACTTCTCTAAGCGCGTTAGGCCCGCCGGTAGAAATTCCAATGGCAACAACTTCAATTCTGCCGGGCTCTCTTAACGGAACAATGACTTCCGGCTCTTTTCTTTTTGAAGTAAATAAAACTGGAGAAAAAGTTTCCTGCGACAAAGCCGCCGGAGCAATTTTATCTATAATGCCTTCTTTTTTTGCAGCGGCCTCAGCCTCACGGAGCTTTGCCTGCTTTACAAAAGTTTCTGTTAACGGAATATTTTTTCCGTTTTTGCGGGCATATTTTCCACCGTAAGAAGCAATTTTTTCGATAATCGCGCTTGAAACTGATGCGATATTGCTTGAAATTGAGCCGGACGGTTTTGTGATAAAGTCACTTGCTCCAAGCTCCAGGCACTGCATTGTTACAGCCGCGCCTTTTGTCGCTATAGAAGAAAGGATTACAACAGGAATGTCCATGCCGCGTTTCTTGCGTTCTTCCAAAAACTGAACACCTGTCATTTCAGGCATTTCTATGTCAAGAAGAATCAAATCCGGCTTAAGAAACGGAATTTTCTGAAGCGCGAATTTTCCGTTCATTGCAGTTCCGCAAACATTCATGCCTTCGGTTTCGTCTACAATTCTTGAAATAAGATTTCGCATCAACGCTGAATCATCGCAAACAAGTACTTCAATATTGTCCATCACAAAATCTCCGCAATAGAAAAGCGGGCTTATTTTTCATTTTTTTGATAAAGGCAAGCCCACGGTGTTTTTAAGAATTCAAATTTCGTGTCCATTCCAAAAAGGCTTTCAGAATGTCCGATAAAAAGATAGGAATGACGCGCCATTGACTTCCAGAAATTATCAATTGTTATTTTCTGCGCCGCCTCGTCGAAGTAAATGAGAACGTTTCGGCAAAAAACAATGTCAAAATTTCTTGCGCCCATGTCAAAACGCAAATTGTGGTAGTCAAAGCGGATTGTCTTCATAAGCTCAGGCTTAATCTGATAGCCGCCTTCAACCCTTGTAAAATACGAAGCAAGGTAATTCTGCGGAATTCCTGAAATGCGGGAATCCGGATAAAAACCTTTTTGCGCTGTCATCAGTGATTTAAGGGAAATGTCGGAAGCAATGATTTCAAATGTATAAGGAGCTGGAAGCTTGTCCTTTAGAAGCATCGCCAAAGTGTAAGGCTCTTCGCCGGTTGAACATCCCGCGCTCCAAATTCTGATTTTAAAGTCCCCGATGGTTTGTTTTTTATCTTCAATAACATGAGGGATTACATAATTTATAAGAGCATCAAAATGCGGCTGGTTTCTGAAAAATCTTGTAAGATTCGTTGTGATACTGTCAAGGAAAACTTTGAATTCTTCCTTATCGCTGGTTATCAAACGGTAATACTCCTGAGGATCTGTCAGATTTTTTTCACGCAGACGTTCCTTTAATCTGCTGTCAAGAATCGAACGATTTGTCTCTGAAAAAGTTATGCCGCTTGCATCGTAAATGAGTTTTCTAAATTCATTGAATTGTATATCTGAAAGCAAATCTGCCATAATTCAAATTATATAATTTAATAAAATATTTGTAAACTGAATTACAGCAGCATAAATTTACAGAACATAAGCATATAAAAGCTGATTGGAAAAATTTTTAAATCAAAACAAACTTTAAAACTTTCTTATTTCCACAAATTCGCAGGATTTATTGAGCGGCCGTTTTTGTAAACTGTAAAATGCAAATGCGGCCCCGTGCTCATTCCAGTGCTTCCAACTCTGCCGACCATTGTATTTGTGTCAACAAACTGACCTTTTCTTACAAGAATTTCATTCATGTGTCCGTAAAGAGTTTTATAACCTGAATGATGCGAAACAATCACATATTTTCCATATATTGCATTATCTCCGCAAACAGAAACTACTCCTGGAAGAGCCGCATAAATAGGAGTTCCCTTTGCGCATGCCATGTCGATTCCGCCGTGAAACGTTCTCTTTGAACTGTCAAAAGGACTTGTGCGCCAACCAAACATCGAAGAATAATAAAAGCGTCGTGTCTTAAGTGGCTTTGTAAACAAATCACCGTTGATTTCCTGCCGGGTAACCCAGTCAAGCTCCGCATAAGGCACAAAAAGCGATTTTCCAGCTGAAAGTTTTTCAGAAAGTCCAAGGTTGTTTACAGAAGAACATTTTTGAGCGTCAACATTGTATTTTTTGGAAATCGATTCAACAGTTTCGCCATCTTCCCTTACCGCGTAAAGAATTCCCGGCATTGAAGGAATTTTCAAATACTGGCCAATCTGAATCAAGCGCGAAGCATGAATGTTATTTACGCTGATTATTGTGTCCTGAGTAACACCGAATTCATCCGCAATAAAGCCAATCATGTCGCCTTTTTTCACGCGGTATGAAATATATGAAAGTCCGCTGTCGTTATATTCAGGCTGAACCGGAATGTCTTCGCCGGAAAAAATTTCAGTTGAAATATGAGATGAAGTATTTGAATCAAATCCGCCTTGACCGCTTGAATTTTTAAAATGAACAACACCGAATGTAATTCCCGTTACAAAAGCCGCAATTCCTGCAATGGAACAAGCACAAGTCAATGTTAATTTTAAGTATAATTTCATTTTTAGAGTTTTACTATAGCACACATCATCTGAAAACTCAATTTTATTTTTTTTCATAGCAACCTCTAAATTTTTTTGTTCAAACCGATTAAATAAGTTTCAAAAGATTCTGTGCGGCAGGCTTCCGGCTTGAATCCTTTTGCCTGAGTAAAAATTTCGCGCATTTTCATAAGAAGCTTTTGCTGATCTCCGTTTTGAAAAATTTTCACGCAGAAATTTCCGCCAGTCTTAAGCATTGCACCCGCATACCAAATCGCCATTTCAACAAGCGCCTTTGAACGCAAAGTGTCTATCGTGCGGTTTCCAGTCGTCAAAGGAGCGGCATCGCAAACAACCAAGTCGTAAGGCCCCTGCTCCTTTATAAGATTCCGAATTTCCTCGCTAAGCAAATCGCCCTGAAAAAAAACAAGATTTTCAGCCTTGACATCTTTTGAAAGAGGATTCAAATCTACGGAAACAACTTTTCCAGACTGCTTTATATTTCTTAAAAGCCAGACCGTCCAGCTTCCAGGAGCAGCCCCCAAATCAAGAATAATGGAACTTTTTTTTAGCATTCCAAATTTTTCATCTATTTCCTGAAGTTTATAAACGCTTCTTGCAGGGTAACCTTCCTTGAAAGCTTTTTGAGACCAGTAATCGGGCTTTTTGTAAAGATTCTGTTTTGATGGCATACGTTGATTTTCGGAAAAAAAACGAGATTTATTAGCATTGTTGAAGAAATAACACATATAAAATTGCGACTATTTATTACAAATTTCTGTCTTTTTCATAAAATTTTTATACAAATTTCTTTAATTTTCATTGTAACTCTTTTTTTTTTCACTTAAACTTACTGAAAATCAAACAAAATCAAGCGGGTCTATATGAATTACAAATTCGGAGATACACTTCCAAAATTAGTCAGAAAAAGCGCAATCCAGTGGCCTGAAATTTCAGCGCAACTTTCAAGAACAAAGTCGGGCGAATACAAGGAAACAAATTATCACGATTTATTTGAAAATGCCATGGACTTTGCCGGCGCGCTTTTGGACATCGGCGTAAAACGAGGAGATAGAGTCGGACTCATTGCTGACAACCGCGAAGAATGGGAGCAGGCAGACGTCGGACTTCTTTCAATCGGAGCAATAGACACACCGCGCGGTCTTGATGCAACAGAAACTGACCTTGCTTACATTCTTTCTTTTTCAGAAGTTGAAATCACAATTGTTGAAAACGAAACGCAAGTAAAAAAACTTTTGAATATAAAAAAATCAATTCCAACGCTCAAGACAATAATTTCATTTGAGGAAGTTTCAGAAGACGCAAAATCAGACTGCGAAAAGCAAAAAGTTACTTGCCTTTGGTTCAGGGATTTGCAGAAATCAGGACATGAATGGCGCAAGCAGCATCCAGACGCAGTTGAACAGGAACTTGAAAAAGGAAAACCGGACGACCTTGCAACAATAATTTTTACAAGCGGAACTACAGGAACTCCAAAAGGCGTAATGCTAAGCCACGGAAATATTTTATGCCAGCTTGACGAAGTTACAGAGCGAATATTTTTAAATCCTGGCGAGCGCGCCTTGCTAGTTCTTCCTGTATGGCACGCATTTCAAAGGGCAGTTGAATATGTAATCATTGCTCAAGGAGGAACTCTTTGCTACAGCAAGCCGATTGGAAGTGTTCTTCTTCAGGATTTGCAGAAACTTGATCCTTATCTTTTGCCGGCTGTTCCGCGTGTCTGGTCAGCAGTTTACGAAGGAATCTGGCGCAAAATGAGAAAAACCGGCGGAATCGCATTTGCGCTTTTCAGATTTTTCGTTGCAGAAGCATTATTATGGAGCAAAATCGACAGAAAATTAAGAAGAAAAAACACACGCTTCAGTCCAGACTATCTTGGCTTTTGGTGGCCGGTTCTTGTATGGCCGTGGCTTCTTCTTTATCCAATCAAACTTCTTGGAAACTTGCTTGTCTTTAGAAAAATCAGAGCAATGGTTGGAAAAAATTTTCGCTCTGGAATTGCCGGCGGCGGAGCATTTCCTAAAAATGTTGACGAGTTCTTCTGGGCAATCGGCGTAAACATTCAGGAAGGCTACGGACTTACAGAAACTTCTCCTATTATAAGCGTCCGTCCGATTGCAGATCCGATTTTCGGAAATGTCGGAACTCCTTTGCGCGGAATGGAAGTAAGAGTTGTTGATGATGACGGAATCATTCTCGGCAGATGCAAAAAGGGAACTCTCCAGATAAAGGGTGATTGTGTTATGCAAGGTTACTACAAACGCCCGGATTTAACCGACAAAGTTATGACCGTGGACGGCTGGTTTGACACTGGCGACATTGCAATTCTTTCTGTGAACAATGAAATTCAGCTTAGAGGCCGAAAAAAAGACACAATAGTTCTTCAAGGCGGAGAAAACATTGAGCCGCTTCCAATTGAAGCAAAAATAAACGAATCCAGATTCATTTCAACTTCTGTTGTATTCGGAACAAACGAAAAAGGAATCGACCAGAAATATCTTGTGGCGCTTATTTTGCCAGACCAAGATGCAATTGAAACTTATGCGACAGAAAACGGAATCAATTTTAACTCTTATGATGAACTTGCAGAAACTGAAGCGATTCAAAAACTTCTTGAAGGCGAAGTATTCGAATCAATCAGCGCAAAAAATGGATTCAAGTCTTTTGAGCGAATAAACAAAATCGCGGTAATAACAAAGCCTTTTGAAGTCGGAGTAGAACTAAGCGCAAAGCAAGAAATGATGCGCTACAGAGTTGCAGATATTTACAAAGAAAAACTCGCAAAACTTTACAAAGACTAAAGCTCCAAAATACAAGCTCCTGATTTTGAATCAATCGGGAGTTTTTTTTGTGGATTCAGCACTCTGATTTTTTGTCCGCTAAAAAACTGCTGCGTAGTCACAACAAGCAAAAGTCCTTTTTCTGAGCAAGCGTAATATCCGCTTCTTCCGCCCGGAAGTTTTATAAGCTCGCTTGTTATCCGCATTGAAATAAATTCTGGTCTTTCATCGGAAAAACAGTTGCATCCGTCAATTTGTCCAGCTTTTGATTTTTGGAACGCAACAAAAGAAAGTACAGCCCTTTCCTTTGGAAGCTCGGATTTTTCAGAAAGTTTTTTCAATTCAGTCGGAGCGTTGTCTGTTTTAAAAGCATAGTTGCACCATTTACCGCCTTTTTTTCCATCCATAGGACACTGGCAAAAATGCGTGCAAGGGGAAACTGGAAAAAATCCGCGCCGCATAAAACTGTCGCGCATCAAACTTACAAGCCGCGCCGAACGAGGATCGCCTGGCTCTACAATAATATAACGCGCATTTTCATTTTCAAATTTTAAATATGAAAGAATTTGTTCCGTATATTTTTTTGCAAGAAAGTCCGGCGGATTTTTAAAATCATCACAAAGCTCATTGAAAAGATTTGCGCTTGTAACAAAATCAGCTTTTTCTTTTAAAGCTGAACCAAGCTCGCCTTTCACACGGACAATTTTCCACGGTTCGCATTTTAAACGTGCTGCAACTGAAAGAAAAATATTTTCACCAAAAGCCAAAGCCTGTTGCGAAATGTCAAGACAGTAAAAAGTGATACATTTTTTTCTAAGTTCAGGACGAGACAAAAAAAGCGCAAGCGGAACAGTGAGAGGTCCAGAGCCAAGATCAAGAAAAACAGAAGAATCTTTTACATCGAAAAAATTTTTATCAATATTTGAAAAAAGCCGCACAAGCCGCACAAGATTCCACCAAGTATAATAATGAACATACGCGCTTAAAAGAACAGTCTGGTTCATGTAGCCAAGCCGACGCTCTCCACGCTCATCCGTAAGAAAATGGCTAAGGCTGCGGATTTGCCTTGGCAGCAAAAGTTTTTGCTTGGAATTAAGCGGATGTGTTGACTCAATAACTTTGTCAAAGTCTTCAATTATTTTTTTTGCATCTTCTGGAATATTTTCAGCGGAAAATAAATCTTCTAACGGCTTTACAAATTTCGATTTTTGAATCGAATATATTCTTTTTGAGCTTAGCTGTTTTTTTTCAGGAGCGTTGTTTTTCTTTAAATTCTGCTTTTCAAGAAATTCTTTTTTTCTCTGTTCAGATTTTATTTTATCCTTAAGTTTTATCCCCTGCCGTTTTTCGTACCACTTAAGTTGAATTTTCTCTTCCATCAATTTTCCTCTTGCCTCTTGGCTTTTTGAATTTCAAAAAAAAGCTCGCTCAAATCTGCCCGAATTTTTCTGATTTCCATCACGGCATCTGGATTGTTTTGGACATTTTCTGCATCTTCTATAATCTGATTTTTTGCACCTTCAATCGTAAATTTTTTTACATAAATCAGATATTTCAGTCTTAAAACAATTTCTACATCACGCTGCGAATAAATTCTTCGGCCGGAATAATCTTTCCGTGGAGCAAACCCAGGAACAGTTTCTTCCCAGTAACGCAAAACGTGCTGCTTGACTCCAGTAATTTTTTCAACTTGCCCGATGCTGTATTGCGCCATCAGAGTTCCTTTTCATTCTTTTCAGTTCTATCCTTCCACTTTTGACGGCTGGCTTTCATTTCAATCTGAACCGGAATATGATCAAAGCCCAAGTCTTCGCGAATTCTATTTTTCAAATAAGTAACATAACTCAAAGGAACATTGTCTGGCCGGGTTGCAAAAATCAAAAAGTTCACGGGATTAATGCTAGTCTGAGTCATGTAGCGGATTTTAAAATGAATAGACCTTGTAGCTGGCGGCGGATATTTAAACAGCCAGTCTTTTAACGCGGTGTTCAAAGACGCAGTATCAACCTTGCGTGTAAGCTGACTGTAAATTTCCAACGCTGTATCCATTAGATTTTTTATTCCGTCATGATTTTTTGCGCTCAACGGAATAATCGGTGCCCAGTTCATCTGACCAAACATTGTCTGAATCCATTCTTTTGTTTTCTTTACAGTTTTGTTTCCTTGGTCTTCAAGTAAATCCCATTTGTTCAAAATAAAAACAACACCGCGGCCTCTTTCAAACGCAAGCCCTGTAATTTTTTTATCTTGTTCTGCCAAGCCTTCAACTGCATCAATCATAATAAAAGCAATGTCGCATTCATCCAAAGTTTTTATGGCGCGGTTCACGGAATAATATTCAACATTTTCTTTGACTTTGGATTTTCGTCTGATTCCAGCAGTGTCCAAAATCTGAATATCATGTCCATTGTAGCGGAAACTTCCTTCAACAACATCGCGGGTTGTTCCTGCATAGTCGCTCACAATAGAAGATTCTGTATGTGTAAGAGCGTTACTCAAAGTTGATTTTCCAACGTTAGGTTTTCCAAGAATGGCAATACGTATTGGACGTTCTTCTTCTGAACCTTCTGTCACTTTTGAAAAATCAAGTCCTTCAATCATTTTTTCCTGAAGAACATTCAAGCCGTCGCCGTGAAACGCAGAAATAAGTGAAATGTCTTTAAAGCCATATTTCATGTAGTTGTATGCAAGATGCTCGTTTTTTCCGCCCTCAGTTTTATTGACGGCAACAATCAATTTGTCGGAATAACTTCTGAGCAAATGAATCAGTTCTTCGTCTTCAGAATTTATTTCAGTTGCGTCAAGAAGCAAAAGAATCTTGTCAGCCTTTTGAAACATACTGACAGTCTTTTCCACAACAAGATCGTCCATTTCACTTTCGCGGGATTTTAAATTCCGGGTAAGTTTATATCCACCCGTGTCCATAAGGTGAACAGGAAGCCCCGACAAAAAACAAGTTCCTTCAACAGGGTCGCGCGTAACGCCGGGAGTTGGATCAGTAATGGCGCGCTTTGTATGAGTAAGAGCATTGAACAAAGTTGACTTTCCAACATTAGGACGGCCGGCAATTACAATCAATGGAAGATTGTTATATATTCTATCCGGGAAAAATTTCTGGCTGCGTTCTTTTCTGCGGCTTTCAATTTCTTTTTTTACGGAAGAATTTTCTTCATCTTTTTTTTCTTCTATCTGACGAATCTCAAGCTCGTCTTTTTTTTCTGGCTTTGGTTTTGAAAAGTCCGGCTTTTTCTTTTTATTTTTTTTCATTTGTTTTCCTGAATTTTAAAATACTGAACGGTTCGAAAGATTCTCAAGTTCCTTTATTGAAAAATGAGAAAGCATTTCCTTTATAACTGGAATTTGTTTTGGAATCATGCTTAAATTTCTAACGCCCATTCCGGCAAGAACAACTGCGCTTTCTTTGTTGCCTGCCATTTCTCCGCAGACAGAAAGAGGAATATTGAACTTTTCAGCATTTAAAATTGTATTTTTTATCATGCGCAAAACGGCAAGGCTAAATTCATTGTACAGCGGATTCACAGCTTGATTTTCACGGTCAACGCCAAGAACATACTGGGTCAAGTCATTTGTTCCAAGCGAAAAAAATTTCGAGTATGGAGCAAGACAGTCCGCGCAAATTGCAGCAGCGGCGGTTTCAACCATTATTCCAATCGGAACATCAGGATCAAAAGGAATGTTGTCTTCCTTTAAAGAAATGCGTATTCCCTTTGCAATTCCAAGGGCAGTTTCAACTTGAGAAACATCCGTAATCAGCGGAAGCATAATTCTTAAATTTCCGTAGACGCTCGCACGGTACAAAGCCCGCAACTGTGTTCTAAAAACTGAAGGACAGTAAAGCGACATTCTTATTGCGCGCAATCCCATCAGCGGATTTTTTTCAGAAACGGCAGGAAGGTCAGACCCCTCAACAATTTTATCTCCGCCTGCATCAAGAGTTCTTATTGTAACAGGCTTGTCGCCCATTATTTGAAGAACACGCTTGTAGGCTTCAAACTGCGCATCCTCACTCATTGAATTCGTATAAGAAGACGAAGACTGCTTGCTGAACTTTTGCGCGGAATTCATAAAAAGAAATTCTGTTCTAAAAAGTCCGATTCCATCCGCGCCGTTATCCAACGCAATCTGAGCTTCTTCCGGCGTTCCGATGTTCGCATAAAGTTTAAAAACAGTTCCATCTTCTGTTTTTGCAGGAACGTCCTTGAATTTCTGAAGGTTTACTCTGTATTTTTGCTCGGAAACAATTTTCGCGTTTGCGCTTGTCAAAGTCGCCGCATCAGGGTGAATTATAAGCTCGCCGATATTTCCATCGACAACAATTGTTTCTCCGTTCTGCGCAAGATTCGCCGCGTCTTCAATTCCAACAACAACAGGAATTCCGTAGCTTTTTGCAAGAATGGCTACATGGCACGCACTGCTTCCTTCAGTAAGAGCAAGCCCGGCAATTTTTCGTTTTCCAAGAATCACCGTGTCGCTGGTTTTCATAGAGCGGCCGATAATAACCGCACCGTCGGGAACAAGCCAAATATCAAACGGATGATAGTCAAGCAAAATGTCAAGGACGCGGTTAAAAACATCTTCAATGTCCTGAGCGCGTTCCGCCAAATATCCATTGTGGCTGTTGCGAAGCATATCCGCATATTCCCTGACTTTAAAATCCAAAGAATATTCTATATTAAGAAGTTTTTTTGAAAAGAAATCCTGAAGTTCTTTCATAAAAACAGGATCTGAAAGCATAAGCTGGTAAGTTTCAAGAACTTCACGCTGATCCTTTGTAATATCCTTGGTCGAAAGAAAATCAGAAAATTCCTTTTGAACCTGAGAGCAAGCGTCAGTCAGCCTTTGCCATTCAAGATTAACTTCCTGAGCTGAAATTTTTCTTTTGGGGATTTTTCGTTCCTGCTCGTCTGGAAGAACAAACGCTTTTCCAATTCCGATTCCTTCGGCAGCAGAAATACCAAGGATTACATTCATTCTGATATAATAACGTCAAACAAAATGATAGTCAACTTTTAAGAAAATTTCAAAGTTGCCAAGTGAAATCAGCACAAAAAATCTTTATTGCCTACAGAAATATTATCTGCTATAATTATAATATTATGCGTCTAAGGAAGAGAATTGCAATCATAGTTGATTATCTTGAAACAGAATACACACAGCGTGCACTCGAGGGTGCGCAAAATTTTCTAAAAAAACATAATGCGGAGCTTGTTGTGTTTCCGATCGGAACAATGAATGCCGTAAATTTCAACTATGAATATCAGAACCTCGCAGTCGCTTCCCACATAAATTCCAACAATGTTGACGGAATGATTTTTTTAACTTGCACACAGCTCAATAACGTTTCAACTGAATATTTGCGGATGTACTTAAAATCATTTTCTCCGCTGCCGGTTGTTTCTGTAGGCTGTGAATTTGAAGACATTCCGAGCATAACAATTTCCTGCAAACGGAGTATGTGCCAGCTTGTAGAGCATTTAATCTTGACGCACAAAAAAAAGAACTTCGCGCTTATGACTTTGGAAGGCGAATCGCAGGAAGCACAGGAACGTGAAAACGCTTTCAGGCAGACATTAAAAAAATACAAAATTGAATTTGACGAATCTAAAAAAATTTACGGCGGATTCACTTACGACACGGCAACTTCCGCTATAAGGGAATACAGAGAAAGAAAAGGTAAATTTGACTTTGAAGCAATTGTCGCGCTAAATGATGAAATGGCTTTTGCCTGCCTCGATGTCCTGAAAATGTACGATGTAAAAATTCCGCAGGAAGTAACAGTTACTGGTTTTGATGACGAAATCAGAGCGGCTTGCATAACTCCGTCGCTTACATCTATAAATCAAAATGTGGAAAAGCAAACAGAAGCCGCGGCAAAACTTTTGTGCAAAATAATAAACGGCGAAAACACTTCAATAAAAAAAGCAATAAGCTCGTATCCAATTTTCAGGCAGACTTGCGGATGTATTTCACCAAAAGACACAACCGGCGTTGGAATCGGAGTCAAGGGAAACAAAATTGAAGCTTCCGTAAAAAACATAATGGATTTTGGACTGAACAAATGGTATGCAAACAGAAATAATTTTATTCAGATTATTCAGCAATACTCAACTTTGCAAGCTGAAATCACACTGGACACTTTGCGGCAAAGAATAAACAGCGACTTGATTTCTTACGGAATAACAGCAGCTGCAATCTGCCTTTTTGAATCTCCAGTTTTAACTGAACGTTTTGACTTTTTCAAGTTCCCGGACAAAACCTATATTTTTTCAGCATTTGACAAGCAAAACAATTTTATACTCAGCCACAATGAGGAAAAAATTTATTTTGATCCAAAATCAAAAATACTCCCAGATGATTTTTTTTCTTCGATGGATGGAATGTATGTTTGTAGTTTGTTCAACAATTCGCTGATTTACGGCTACATAATTTACAGACCGGGTGATTACGATTCTTCCATTTATTCGATGGTTTGCAAAATGATTTCATCCAGCATCGCAAACGCAGTTACTTTCAGCCAGGCAAAAAACAAACTCAAGAAACTCGAAAAAGACTACAACAAAATCTGCGCAGTTTCTGTTACGGACGAGCTTACAGGACTTTTAAACAGACGCGGATTTATTTCCATAAGCTCAAGAATTCTTGAAACCGCCATGAACAGCGGACAAAGCGGACTTGTTCTTTTTGGCGATATTGACGGACTGAAAAAAATAAACGACACGCACGGACACGCCGCAGGAGACAGAGCCATAAAAAATGAAGCCGCGCTTTTAAAGAAAACATTCCGCTCGTCAGATGCAATCGCGCGTCTTGGAGGAGATGAATTTGCAATACTTGCAGCCGGACTCAATCAAGAAAATTTTTCAAAGCTAAAAGAACGGCTTCAAGTTTATTGCGATGAATACAACAAAAATTCAGGAGAACCATTCACGCTTTCAATAAGCATAGGCTCAGCTCCGTTCGGCGGACAAAGTGGCTACGACATAAATTCCCTGCTTGAATATGCCGACTCAGTTTTGTACAAAGAAAAACAAAAAAAATACGGATTTAAATTTAAAGGTAGAAAATGAAAATCGAAGCGAAATTTTATTCAGAAAAAAACAAAATTTATTTTTTAAACGGAACTGAACTCAACACAAAAAACAAAAAAATCATAGACGGAAAATGCTGCAAAAATAATTCTGAGCCAGAAGAAAATGCGCTTTATTCTATAAACGTTACGCAAGAACTCACAGGCACAGAAGAAAATGCAAACGAAGAATTTCTTGCAGAATTCAGAGACTGGCTAAAAAAACTTGAAGACAAAAATTCATTTGCAATAATAATTCCTTTCGCAGAAAATGCTTCTGCAACTCAAGAGCAAAAAGAAATTTTCACGGCAAGTTTCAAGCATTGCGCAAGAAGAATAAAAGACTGCGAAAACGTAATAGGCTTTTCAGTTCCAGAAAATGTTGAGCCGGACTTTTTTATATCGGAATTAAAGGCAAAACACGGTCATTATATCTTTTTCAGCACAGATGAAAATCTTCTTGCTTCTGATGAGAAAATCGCAAAGCTTTGAGACGGCAGTTTTTTCAGCTTCAACAAAACATCATCATTTGCGAAATAACGCAATAGTTTCAAAAGTTTTTCAGTAAATTCTCTTGAACATTTTTTTATTTTTTGTCAAAATAAAGGAAAAGTTGAACGAGTCCTGTTTATTTATTAAATTTTTCATGAGGAAAACAACTTTTATGGAGAATATACCATGGATTATGAGCACAACGATTTTATCAAACTTGTTTCAGGAACTGTAGCTTTCAGCCTGTTTTTTGTAGCTCTTTGTGTATGCACTCTTGTTTTTATCCCTGCGGAAAAGCCGGTAGAAAATACTGTGGCTTCAGAAAATGCAAAATCAAAAGCCTTTCAGGAGCAGACTGTAAATTATGAATCGCTTTTTGACAAGGAATATCCTGAGCTTGTAATTGAAAACAGAAAAAAAGATGATGCCGGACTTGTTCTTTACAAGCAGCCTCAAAGCAGAGCCGCAGTTGAATGGTACTACTCAAGAGTTGTAAACAGCCGCGAAGTTGCGCAAGCAGTGCTTCAGTCAGCAGAAGAATTCAATATTCCTCTTTCACTTGCGTTTGCACTCGCCCACACAGAAAGCAACTTTAAAGTAACGGCAATGCACAAAAACACAAACGGAAGCATTGACCGCGGACTTTTCCAGCTTAACAACACAAGTTTTCCAAAGTTAGAAGAATCTGATTTTTACGATCCGAAGACTTCCGCGCATTACGGACTTTCGCATTTAAGATTCTGCCTGAACACAGCAGGAAATGAAATCGCAGCACTTGCAATGTACAATGCCGGAGCAAACAAAGTAAGAAAAAACAGCACGCCTCAGATTACGCTTGACTACATTTCTAAAATTCAGAATTACAAGCGCGATCTTGAAGATAATTTTGCTGTTGAAGTTTTGGCTTTGTACAATACAGAAACACAGAAAAATCTGCTTGCAAAAAAGTTTTAACCTAAAAATGAATGAAGCGTAACTTCACCGGAGTGAAGAACTTTTTTTGTTCCGTCAGCAAGTTCAACTAGAAGCCCTGCGTCATCAGTAATGTCCAGGGCTTTTGCTTTAAATGATTGTTCCTGACCAATCACAGGCAATACATCCAGTTCCTTTCCAAGCAAAAAAGAAAGACTTTTATATTCGGGGATGATATTTTCGCCAGAATTTAAGATTTCTGTTATTTCATCCAGACAGCAAAATATCAATTTCTGACTGCTTATTTTTTTTTCAGATAAGAATTCAGCAGTAGAAATTCCGCCGGCTTTTTTGCGAAGCTCTTCTGGAAAATCATTTTTCACAACAAGATTTATGCCGATTCCAACCACAGCGGCTTCAACAATTCCTTTTGAAGAGTTTACAATTCCTTCAGTTAGAATTCCGCAGACTTTTTTTCCGCAGCAAAAAATATCATTCACCCATTTTATTGAGCAGCTTGCCCCAAACAATTTTTTTATGGCGCGGCAAACCCCAACGGCAGAAGTCACCGTGAACATCGCAGGATTTTTTATGCCTCCTTCCTTTACAACTGAAAAACTGAAATACGCTCCAGTCAAAGACGGCGAATAAAAAAAACGCCCCAAGCGTCCATGTCCGGAAGTCTGGGATTCAGCAGCAACAAGAGTATTGTTAAAAATTCCGCCGTTTTCTGTTAAAGTGCCGTCTTCATTCAAAAGAGGCGACATTGCATTTCCGCGGCGGATAAGCTCGGAATTTGTGCTGTCAATTTCTTTAAACAGTTGGATTTTAAAATATTTTTCCCAACTGCCTAAAGAAATATTTTCAGCCTCAAATTCCTTTGACATTATTTTTTTCCAAGAGTTGAAAAAGAATTTACAGTTGAACAGAAAACGATTCCGCTTCCAGGCTCCTGTAAGCAAGCAAGATTTTTTACCGCATCAAGAACTGAATCTTTTTTTTCAGAATCTACAATAATCATAAGCATTTCTTTTTCAGGAACAATATGCATTCCAAAAAATTTAGCATCGTCTTCGCGCGCGGTTCCTCTTGCATTTATAACAGTTCCACCGCCAGCTCCAGCTTTTCTTGCCGCAGCCATCGCGTCATCTGCATAACCCTTATTCAAAATTACAGAAATTAAAGTCTGTTTTCCTTCTGACATAGCGTCGCCTTCCTTTCCTTTTATAATTCCCGCTTTTACCATTGTGTCCGACTCCAAAGCGCAAAGATAACCAAAATCTTTTTTTTCATTTTCGCAGGCTTCTTGAACCGCTGAAAAAATTTTTTCTTTATTTTCCTGCTCAACAAGAATAAGAACAATGTCCTTTGTTTTTGCTCCAAGTCCCAAAGCATCCGCAAGTCCGCTTGAAGAAATTCCTTTTCCACGCAAAACAGTTCCACCAAAACTTCCAGCCTTTACAGCAGAATCAGAAACAAGCTCGGCTTTATTCTGCGGAACTTCAGCTAACAAAAGATAAAATGCACTCATTGCTTAACCTCCTTTTTTCTTGTCTTCAGCTTGAAAATTATTCCAAGAATCTGAATTGCAATCAGCGGAGTCATGGCAACAAGGGCAATCACTCCGAACGCTCCAGCAGCAGAATCGATTCCGCTTGCAGAAGCCGCGCCGATTGTAAATGAAAGAATAAACGTGCTAGTCATAGGACCAGATGCAACTCCTCCGGAATCAAAAGCGATTCCCATAAAAAGCGGAGGACTAAAGAAAGTCAAAAGAAGCGCAACAGCATATCCCGGAATCAAAATGTACCACAAGCTGAATCCATATAAAATGCGGATCATGCACAATGCGATTGAAGCCGCAACTCCAAGTGAAAGAGTCGCAAGAATAACTTTTCTTCTGATGTTTCCGCCGCTTACGTTTTCAACCTGCTCTGTAAGAACCCAAACAGCCGGCTCCGCGCAAACCGTTATCGCCCCGAACAAAAGCGAAACTAAAATTATAAGCACAACCCAAATTCCACCATTAGAAAAGGCCGCCTGCCCAAGAACACTGCCAAGCATTTTTCCTGCGCTCATAAATCCGCCGTCCGCTCCAACCAAGAACAAAATTAGTCCAAAAAAGCAATACAAAATTCCCTGGGCAACTTTTCTAATTTGAACTGGAGGAAGCTTTAAAAGCAAAATCTGGAAAACCGCAAACATTATTACAAGCGGAAGCATCGACATAAAAACTTCACGTACAACTTCCGGCAGATATTCAATAAAAACTGAAAGTCCTTCCTGAAGATTATCAGCAGAAGATTCCGCCGAACTAGAAACCGAAGAAGATGCGCCTGCGCCAGAAAGATTCAGAATCATTCCGTAGACACAAACTGCGGCAATAGGTCCGATACTTGCAATTCCCGTAAGACCAAACGAACTGTCGCTTGTTCCGCCTTCCTTTGAAGAACCTGCATGACGAACAGAAGCAACACCCATTCCAAGAGCCATGATAAACGGAACTGTCATAGGTCCTGTTGTCGCTCCTCCCGCATCAAACGCCGCGCCTTGAAGTTCTTTTGGGCACACAAATGCAAGAGAAAACAATACAATGTATGAAATAATCAAAACAGTTCTAAGATTAAGAGAAAATACAGTTCTGCAAAGTCCGATTGTTATAAAAAAACCTACACCAAGCGCAATGCCCAGAACAAGTCCCCATTTGTTCACATTTGAAGAAAGACTTTTTATTTGATCCGCAAGAACTTGAACATCAGGCTCGGCAATTGTAACCATAACGCCAATCAAAAATGAAGCAGAAAGAAGCAAGGCAAGATTCTTTTTACTTGTAAGAGCCGCGCCGCTCCTTTCACCTATAGGAAGGATTCCAATGTCAACGCCAAGCAGAAAAAATGTAAGCCCAACAACGACAAGAATTCCTCCTACAATAAACCTTACAATTATGTTAAGGCTTAAAGGAGCAACGGTGACCGAAAGCAAAAGAACAATCGCCATAATCGGGAAGACAGAAAAAAATGTCTCCTTGAATTTTTGAAACAGGTTCATCAATTCTCCAATAAAAAGCCAATGAGAAAGTTTTAACTTTCGATTTGACTTTTTAACGCAATCTCTCAACAAAGTGAACTCGCAACGCAAGTTTCCAGCAGAAATTGCACATGATAAAGGAAGTTTGCAACGCAAACTTGTGAACAAAAAACTTGACGCTATTTTAGGCAAAGTTTTTTATTGCACTCTCCTAAAGTATGAACGAATTAGAAAAATACTTTTATAAAAAAGACCGTTGAAAGCTATTGCTTCCTAGCCGCATTCTAGCATTATTTTTTTAAGCTAAACTACGATAAATTTTTGTAGCAATTCCAGCCCTTTTCCCTGATTTCCTTGACCCAGCGAGCAGCAAATTTTTTTGCACCTTCCAAGTCATGGTCTTTGTAGTTTCCGCATTCAACTTCTGTGCTTCCAGGAATTTCTTTGTTCCAAGCCGCAACTTTTTCAAGAACATTGCAAAGATGCTCGGCAATATAAGATTCCTCGTGGTCTCCCCAAACCGTAAGATAAAATCCAGTTCTGCATCCCATAGGGCTAAAGTCAATTACAATGCGCGGAAGCTCATCTCTTATATATTCAGCAACAAGATGCTCCAAAGTGTGAATCGCTCCAGTCGGCATAAACTCCTTGTTCGGCTGGCAAAAACGGACATCATACTTGCTTACAATGTCGCCCTTTCTACCAGTTTTTTCAGAAGCCAAGCGCACAAAAGGAGCTGTAACCTTTGTGTGATCCAAATTAAAACTGTCCACGTTGTATTTTTTTTCAGGCATAATTTTCCTCCATTTTCAATTTACTATTTTTGAATAAGAAAAACTTCAACATTTTTGGGAAATTCAAAAATAAAATCCGCGCCGCAGTTTTCAAATTCTTCTTTTGTTCCAAAGCCCCAAAGAATTCCTGCGCACTTTATTCCAGCAGAATGCGCGCCGTCCACATCATAATGCCGGTCGCCAATTAAAATGCATTTTTCTTTTTCGTCTGAAATTCCGTTTGATTCCAAAACATATTTTACAACATCGCATTTTTCAACACGGGATTTTTCTTCCAAATCGCTTCCGCCCACAAAATCAAAAAGACTCAGGATTCCCTTGCGCTCAAGAATTTGCTTTGCGTAAACTTCCGGCTTGCTTGTTGCAACAAATATTTTTTTTTCGGCAGCGCGCAGATTTTTTATAAGCTCAACAACGCCGCTGTAAAGTTCAGCTTCGAACATTCCTTTTTCCGCATAATAATCTCTGTAAACCTGCATTGCGTTTTGAATTTCATTTTCTGGAAGCTTGAGTGTCTTGGAAAAACTTTCTTTTAACGGCGGACCAATCATCGTGCTGTAAACCGCGCGGTCAATTTTTAAGCCGTAATGAGCAACAACTTTATCAAACGAATTAAAAACACCTTTCGAAGTGTCCATTAAAGTCCCGTCAAAATCAAAAAGAATATAGTCAAACATTATTCCATTCCCAAGAAAAGTTTGTAGCCGTTGTATGCCTGCTGAATGTCTTCTTTTGAAGTGATTTCCCACGGAGCGTGCATACTCAAAACCGCAACGCCGGCATCAAGAACGTACATTCCATATTTCGCGGCAAGATGCGCAATTGTTCCTCCGCCGCCCTGGTCAACTTTTCCAAGTTCCGCAAGCTGATACTTTACATTTCCAGAATCAAGAACATTTCTAAGTTTTGCAATGAATTCAGGATCCGCATCACTTGCCCCGGACTTTCCGCGCGAACCAGTATACTTTTGGAAAACAATTCCGCCTCCAAGGAATGAAGAATTTTCCTTGTCAAACAAGCTTGCATTCATAGGGTCATAAGCTGAATTTACATCGCTAGAAAGCATCCAGCTGTTGTTCAGGCAACGGCGCACAGAAAGCTCTGAATATTCACCAAGCCGGGCAACAACTTCCGCAACAGCGTTTTCCATAAAATGGCTTCCCATTCCAGTCGCACCGTAGCTTCCGATTTCTTCCTTGTCAACGCAAATGCAGCAGTTTGTTCTGGAAGAAGCATTGCTGTCCACCATCGCCTGTGCAGAAGTGTAAGCGCAAGAGCGGTCGTCCTGTCCGTAAGCCAAAATCAAGCTGCGGTCAAAACCCAAGTCTCTTGGAGCGCCAGCCGGAACAACCTCAAGCTCAGCGGAATTAAAATCCTTTTCTTCAATTCCGTATTTTTCATTTAAAATATCCAGAACAAGTTTTTTTGCCTTGTCTTTTTCCTTTGACTCTGAATCTTCGTTTTGTGCTGAAGGAATTTCGCTTCCGCAGATTAAATCCAAACTTTCTCCGTCTATAAAATCAGCGGCGGTTTCTTTCATCTGTTTTTGGGCAAGATGCGGAAGAATATCAGAAATGCAGAAAACAGGCTCATCGGATTTTTCGCCAATTGAAACCTTTACAGTAGAACCATCTTTTAAACAGACAACTCCGTGCAAGGCAAGCGGCAAAGTAACCCACTGGTATTTTTTTATTCCGCCGTAATAATGCGTGTTCAAATAAACAATAAAATCTTTTTCATAAAGCGGATTCTGCTTTACGTCCAAGCGAGGAGAATCAATGTGCGCCCCAAGAATATTCATTCCGTTTTCAATAGAGCCTGTGCCGATTTCAAAAAGCGCAATGCTTTTATTGCGTTTGCAGACATAGACTTTTTCACCCGGCTTTAAGGAGTCAGTTTTCTGAATGTCCTTGTATCCATTTTTTTCCGCAAGATGAATTATAAGAGAAACACATTCGCGCTCAGTTTTTCCGTTTTCAAGAAATTTCTTATATTCTTCTATTAAATTCATTTTATTCTCCAAATAATTTTTCAAAAAGTATAGCATAATATAAGGAAAAAGTCAGTCTGAAAAAAAATCCAACTGCCATTCAATCCACCTATTTTTTCAGCGTTGAATTTTTAAAGAAACTGTGTTATAATAATCTCATTATGGCAAAACCAAAGACAGAATTTTCTGTAAACCAAAAAGTTGTTTACCCAAGCCAGGGCGTTGGAAAAATCACAGAGATTTTCAAAAAAGACTTCAACAATGAGCCTACATACTACTACAAAATTTATCTTGAAGTTTCCGACATGAATGTAATGGTTCCTGTTTCAAGATCAAAAGACCTAGGAATCCGCGCAATCGTTTCAAAAGATGAAGCGCAGACAGCACTGAATTCAATCAGCGATGACTTTGAGCCTCCTACTTCCGACTGGAAACTCCGCTATCAGATGAACCTTGACCTGCTCAAAAAAGGAACAATCGGCGACATTGCGGCAATCGTGCGCTGTCTTTACCACCGCTCAAAGGTAAAGGAACTTCCAATTCTTGAGCGCAAGCTTTACGACAATGCAAAAAAACTTCTTGAGGACGAAATTGCAGAAGCCTTTGGAATTTCCAACAAGGAAGTTGAAGCCATGTTACATGAAAAACTTGAGCCGCTCGGTTTAAAGATTGAAAAGAAACAAGCCTTTGCTGACGATGATGAAGACGAAGATGAGTTTGAGGAAGAAACTTCATCTAACGAAAAAGACTCCGAAGAGTTTGACAGCGAGGATGATGATTAATAAAGTTCTTGTCATAGCCGCCGCAGGCTCTTCCAGCCGGATGGGACTTGGCAAAAAAAAAGAATACCTTCCATTAAAAAAGGGAACTGTGCTTTCTGAATCAGTCCGTGCATTTATTGAAGCTTCGGATTTTTCAGAAGTCATAGTTTCCATTCCTAAAAACGGTGAGAAGGAAGCAAAAGCCGCACTGCTTGCCGACACAGAGATAACAAGCCTTTTAAAGAACACAACGCTGACTTTTACGGAAGGCGGAGCTACAAGACAAGAGTCAGTTTTCAAAGCGCTTTGCAAAATCAAAAACAAAAATTCAATTGTCCTAATCCATGACGGCGCGCGTCCGTTCGTTTCAAAAAAAATAATTCAGGATGTAATTTCTAAAACGCAAGAATTTGGTGCGGCAGTTCCGGCAATTCAGCCTGTTGACACACAAAAAGAAATTGCGACGGACAGAACAATCAGCCGTCATCTTGTAAGAAAAAATTTGGGAGCCGTGCAAACTCCGCAGGGATTTTTACTTGAACCGCTGATTAAATGCCACAAGGCTGCTTTTCAAAAAAAACTTGAGTTCACGGACGACACAGAAGTGTGGGACGCTTTTCCAAATTTTACAGGCGGAAAAAAAGTCCACATTGTTGAAGGCAGCGAAAAAAACAAGAAGATAACCTTTATTCAGGATATTTCCAAGGAAACAAAAATGGTCCGCATAGGAATTGGAACAGACTTGCACAGGCTTGTTGAAGGCAGAAAATTTATTTTAGGCGGAGTCGAAATCCCATCGGAAAAAGGCGAGCTTGGGCATTCAGACGGAGACGTTCTGCTTCATGCAATCAGCGACTCTCTTTTAGGAGCTTCCGGCATGGGAGACATAGGCTCGTACTTTCCAAGCGAAAATCCGAAATGGAAAAACGCTGATTCCGCAGAGCTTCTAAAAAAAATCTGGGCGGACATAAAATCAGCAGGCTGGACTTTAGGAAATCTTGACTGCGTAGTAGAAACAGAAAAACCAAAGTTGCTTCCCTGGCGCGAAAAAATAATCAGTTCAATCTCATGCATTCTTGAAACTACATCAGAAAAAATTTTTGTAAAAGCAAAGACAAACGAAAAGCAAGACGCTGTTGGAGAAGGCAACGCAATAAAGGCATATTGCGTATGTCTATTAGAAAAAACTGAATAATTTCCAAGCATTTTCTTTACAAATGCAACTTTTTAGCATATATTGTAAACATGAACACAGTAGCAATGAATATTAGAGTTGACAAAAATCTCAAGGAACAGGCGACGGAGCTTTACAATGATTTGGGGCTTTCGCTTTCGAGCGCAATCAATATGTTTTTGCGGCAGTCTGTGAGGGAAAATGGATTGCCGTTCAAGCCGCAGCGGACGAGGCGAAAGAGCGAGATTGAGCTTGCATCTGAGGAAGCCGACCAGCTTATGAACGACCCGAATGCGAAAACTTACGAGGCTCCGCAGGAACTTTGGGATGAAATCGGTTTATGAGCGAAAATTTCTACAAATATAAAACCAGAGCAACAAAGCGGTTCAAGAAACATGCGAAACTTGTAAAAAAGCGCAGCGTGAAAGATTCAGAAAAGCTGAAATCCGCAGTTGAACTTCTTGCAAAAGGCGAAAAACTTCCCGAACGATTCCGCGACCACGAGCTTGCAGGAAATCTTAAAGGCAGCCGCGAGTGCCATATTCTGCTGGATTTGCTTTTGATTTACAGGATTTTCAACGACATTCTGATTCTTGAGCTTGTTGACACCGGCAGCCATGCGGATTTGTTCGGAATGTAAAAACCGCATTTATTTTTCTTCTATATAATATCACATTCATTACAAATAAAAATCAAGCGTTCTTTATCTTTGAAAATGCTTTTTGAATGCTTTCGAGTACTTCGCTTCTTAGAGTTTCTTCTATACTTATGACATTTTCGGCGATTTTTTCTTTTTCTGATTCTTCACATTTTACAAAAAGGCGGACAGGCTCAATTCCAAGTGAACGCGCGATGCTTTCGATTGTTTCCGGGGAAGGAAAATACTTGCCGTTTTCAATACTGTTTATGTAGTTCGAGCTTTTTCCGATTTCGAGCGCAAGGTCAAGCTGGCGCATTCCCTTTTGTTTCCTGAAAAATTTGAGATTCTGAATGAACTGTTGCCGCAAAGTCTGCATACACATACTATGGCAATGTTTTTAAAACTATGTACATCTAAATAGAATGTGTATTTCTGCATATTTTGTTGACGATAACTGTATTTAGATGTATTATTACATTCATATTAAATGTATCGTGGGAGTTTATCATCACGATAAAAGGAGAAAAAAATGAAGAAATCATTTTTAGGTTTGGTTGCGGTTGCTACACTATTTTTGATGGCAAGTTGTGTTACAACAGCTGAAGTAAAACAGTATGGTCTTGAAACTGAAGAGACCATAGCTTTGAATCTTACAAAAGATCCAAATGTCGGAGTTCTTTATGTAACTCATGTGAACGGAGAAGCTACAGGAGCGACATTTACACCTTCCATTCTTCCGGGAGTTGGCGGAAAATCTGTTTATGTAAATCCGTTGTATGTAAAACTGAACGGAAAGCCTATCATCTTTACAATCCAGTGCCCTGTTGTAACTGGTTATGACACAAACAACAAACCAATCGTTCAATATAGACAGACTGAACTGCGTTTGACAAAACTTTCTGATTTGAAAGCTGGTGATGTTATAACATTGAAATGGATGTATCAAACTCAAACATTTGCCTTCATGGATGCTACAGGAAACATTGTACAGCAGACAATTCCAACTTTTAATTAATTTATAACATTACAGCAGGAATATTGCGCACATCACAATGTTCCTGCTGTTTTTATGAAAAAATTATAAGGGGAAAGCGGTGATGAACATAATATTAATTACAAAAGATGTCGCAGAGGCTATAACTGCTATAAGCACAGCGATAATTATATTAATTTCAATAGTAAAATTACTTCCCAGCCCAATAAAAAATTTTTTCACAAAAATAATTCCAACTTTTTTCTGCGGATTTACAGATGCTAATGGCAAAAAGTCTTTCTTTTTCAAAGCAGTGAAAGCAAGAAATTCTCAACAGGAGCAATTGAGAGATGTTTTACATTCATTGACCCAAGATTGTGAATTTGAAGAATTTCTAGTCTTAAATGAAAAAGAATTAGCCAATTTTTTATCTGAAACAAAATTATTTACAAAGATTTCACTAAGAAAACAATAAATTGAATTTCAAATTAAGAAACATAATAAAACTAAACAAAAGGAGAAATTTAAGATGAAGAAGAAAAGTTTTATCGCAATAATTCTATTTTGCATTTTTTCACACATTTATGCGGATAATGAGTGGGTAGAAATTGCAAGTACTGAAAATAAAAATCTTACAGAAGCAGATATAGTGCGTTTTTTTGTAACAGAACTCGTAAAAAGCACATATCCTTATGCATTAGTAAATTATGATACATTTGATGGAAATTGCTATTGGACCTGTAGAGTAAAATATGAAAAAAACTCAAAAAAAGTCCAACTTGTTATAAGGAATGCCTATATAGACTTTGACTTCTTCAGCAACTCAGGTTGGTATTGGTATGATGATGACGGAAGAAGAATTGATTCAGTTAACATAAATAGCTATGCTTTTTCAAACATGGCATATTCAACAATATGTAATTGCATAATAGAAAGCAAACTTTTATTAAAAAAACATGGGCAGGCATATTCTGGCACTGCACTAGAAGGTATAGAAGAACTAGAAGAATATGCAGATTGTTTTAAACAAAACTAACAAGGAACAAGAAAGTTTATGAGCATGAGATGGCATAGGAATCGCAATCTGTCAAAAGATGAATATCTGAAAAATTTTGATAAAAACGCAAAGCCTGCTCAAGCTGAAAAAGACAGCAAAATAGAAAATGCCTACAGGCAGGCTGCCGAAATCCGCAAGTTTGAAATTGAGCTTTTCTGGAAACGCGCTGGATACTTTTGGGCGTTCATTATTTCTATTTATGCCGCATTTTTCAACGTACAGAAAGAATTCTACTATGACAAATGCACTGGCAACTTTAAGCACGGAACAATACCACTGCTCTCACTTTCTGCCCTGGGATTTTTCTTTTGCCTTGCATGGCTTTTGTCCAGTTACGCATCAAAATTCTGGCAGGAAAACTGGGAAAACCACATCGACCTTTTGGAAGATTATGTTACAGGTCCGCTTCACAAAATCTATTCCGCAGGAGAATCTTTTTCAGTTTCAAAAATAAACATTGCGGCTGGCTACATTGTTTCGTTTTTTTCTGCCGGACTGTTTGTATTCGAGCTTGCTGAATTCTGCAGGAATTTAAAGCTTAATCACTTCCTGATTTTTCTTGTGCTGATTGTGCTGTTTTCTTGCGGCGTGGCAGGATTTATCTTTCAAATGAAAGGCAACGTTTCTAACAACGGTGAAATTCATTTTGACAAGAAAGTTTACGAGGGAAACTGACAAGTGAAAAAAATCAATCCTTTTTTATTGCTGTTTATTTTCATGGGATTTTGCCTTGCAATTTTATACGGATTTTTTGAGCTGGGAGATTTTAAAACTATGAATTCAAGTTTAGAAAAAAAATTTTGTTGTATTTCTATAATATTAATTGCTCTTATTTTATGTAGCTTCATCTGGTTTTGCATTTATTCAAGCAATTCAAATGATTCTGTAAAAATATACTATTGCAATAATTCTGTTTTAAAAATAGAAACTACAGACATTAACAGTTTTTTCGTGCTTTGTAAAAAAGATGCAACAGTTCCTGAAAAAACAAAAATGGTTGTATATTCTTCCGCGGATATTCTTTCAGAAAACAATTTTAGTGATTTGCAAGCTTTATCAATACTTTGTTTTTCTGGCGAAGAAAGCAATATAGATAAAAACCTTTATGAAAAACTTATAAAAGACAATGTGAAAATTGCAATCTGCAACGGAAACAAGTTGAATATATTTAAGAATGAAAAACTTTGTTCTTCCATTGTTTTTCCCATAAAAGAAAATTCACAAAAGAACAATTTAAATATATCTGGAAAAATAAAAATTTCAGCATCTTTTGAAAAAGATAAATAAAACATATTCGATGCAAAAGCATAAAAGAATGGAGGTTTTGTATGAAAATGGGCACAAAAATTAAAATTTTATTATTTATACTTTGCATTTTTGGTTTGTATGTATTTATTGAAGAAACTTCTATAGAAGAAAGCGTTCCTCCACCCAAAGATACAACCACACCACTTACAACGAAAAATACAGGAATTACTAATACTACCAATTCTAAACATAGCGACATCACACCTTCTTTTGATGATATAATGGGGCTGTTTGATGAAGAGAATAAGGTGGCAACAATTGCAAGTACCGAAAACGAAAATCTCACAGAAAAAGATATAGTGGAGTTTTTTGTAACAGAACTTTTAAAAAATTCATATCCTTCTTATATAGCAGTAACTTATGTTACATTCGATGATAAAAATTGGTATTGGACCTGTCGTGTAAAATATAGAAAAAATGGAAAAACAGTCCAACTTGTTATAAGAAATGCCAGAATAGAATTTTACTTCTTTAACGAACCGGGTTATTATGTAACAACGGATGACGGAAGAAAAATTAATGCAGTTGGCAATAAATATAATGCTGCAAACATGGCATATTTAGCAACAAGCAATTGTATAGCAGAAAGTAAACTTTTACTAAAAAAGTACGGACAATCATATTCTGGCAGTGAACTAGAAGGTATAGAAGAGCTAGAAAAAATGGCAGATGAGTTTAAAACTGCACGAGATAGCTATAAATAACTACTAATATTGATGAGATTATTTTATAAACCAATGAATATACCTTCTGCTAAAACCCCAGTATACTAAACACACATGAAATTTTATCAGCGCATATTTTTCCTTACATTCTTCTCTATTGCGGCTGTTCATGCCGATGACTTTACGGACATTCTTCAGGATTTGGCGGTTCAGACTGCTTGCATCGGGCAGTACTCGGCAACACAGGCGGGTGGAACTTGGAGCGAAGATCCTCTCGATTACTACAAACCGTATTTGCTGGCAGAGCGGTTTAAGAAAATGTCCGGGAACACAACGCGCACAATAACGTTCTACGGCGTATGCTTCGACTATGCGGAATTTGCGTATTGGGACATAAAAGACAACGAAAGTCTTTATATTAAAAACGGAATGAGAAAAGGCCAATTTTTTCTTGCCGGAAATAATTCAAATCCAAACGTCATCGAGCTTTCAGTTCCAACTTCAACTTCAAACGCGACAAAATTTCAAAATGGAATTCCTGTTAGAACTTACGGAAATTCAAGCTACAAAAATATAAAGGCACACAAGGCGCAGAACGGAACGCGGGCAACAAACCACGCCTGGCTTTGGGTAATGCGCAATGACGGAGTGTGGTTCTGGATTGACCCGACTTGGACAGACAATTTGGGCTACGTAGTCTACGGCTATGTCAGCAACGGAGAAGAAATTCAGTGCCGTCCCGACAAAGACTTCTGCCTTGAATATCCTGACTTTCTTAAAAATCTTCCCCTTCCTCCAAAAATGACTGAATGGAATCCGTCTCCTGCCTCCACTTCAACTTCTTCATCTTACAACGATTATTCTGGCTCAAGTTCTAGCGACTTTAACTACGGAAATTACAATAATGAGTTTCCCTGGATTTTCGGAGTTTCGGCGACCGCTCCTTATCCCTATGTGGAAGAAAAAGAATTCAGCCAGGACAAAATAGGTTTTTCATTTGACGCTTTGAGCCTGATAAACGGAATGACTGGCGGATTCAGCATAGACTACCTGCGGAACTTTAAAGACGAAGAAAAGCTTCAGTCATGGTTGCTTTCAATATGCTTTGGACCAAGGCTCTACAGCAACCTTGCAGCTTATGTTGGCGGCGGTTTAGGAGTTGGATTCGACGGAAACAAAAAAGAAGAAATAGAAAATTCAGGAGAAACTTATGACTTTACAGACTCATTCTTTCTCAGCTACAAACTCTCGCTAGGTCTCGTTCTCAACATTTCAAGTCTTGTTGCAAAAGTCGAACTTTCATTCAACGACATTCTCGGTTTTTCAGCAGGAGCCGGAATCATGCTTGGATTTGGATATTAAAAAATCACATCTACAACTTTGCAAGGCACTTGGAAATTTCTAAAGCCGCAACTTCAAGTTGATTTTTTTTCAGAAACGCAATAGGCTCTAGTTCCGAAAATATCGTTAAATCCTTCCGAGTACTTCGCTTCTTAAAGTTTCTTCTATACTAAAACAAAGGAGAAGTTGTTCTCCTTGCCTGGAGAGAGTCCCTCTCCTTGCAATGTTTAAAGGTCTCTCCTTGTAACGGAGAGAAAGTCTCTCCAAAATTCATCGGTTACACTCTATAGTTAAATTTTATTGAATTTTAATTCAATTATTATTGACAAAATCATATTTATGACTTACTCTATATTTATAAAGTTCAATTTTATTGAACATAATATCAGGAGGAGAAATTCCATTTGGAGGCCACACATTATGGAAGGAAACAAAATTTTTGCTGAGAGAGTGAAAGCTGAAAAGGAAAAACATAATTTGACAACAACACAGCTTGCAGAAAAACTAGGAATCAACAAAAGTCGTATCAGCATGTGGGAAACAAACGGAACAATTCCGCGCCAGGATATGCTTCTAAAACTTTGTACGCTTTTTAACGTTTCATCGGATTATCTGCTCGGAAACGAAGTTGATATGAAGTCCGAACAAATATCTTCAATCCAGCGCAAACTTTCAAAACTTAATCCTACAGACTTGGAAAAAGCGAACAATATTCTGGATGCGGCTTTTGCAGAGATTTTTGGAGGAATAAAATAAATGATTATAGAAGAACCTGATTTCAAAAAAGCTGTTCAAACAGCAGATGAAATTCTTGTAAGTTCAAAGGAAATCAAAGCATTTCCATTCATGTTAATTCCTGTAATTATGGAATACACAGACTTTGAACTGCGTACATTTGGCTGGATAGAAAAAAAAGGAATATCTGCAAAAGACTCTTTTCTTTCTAATGATGCTGAGCTTAAAAAGAAAGGCGGAATGTATATTCTTTTTTACAATGAAATGATGCCGCCTGCAAGACTGATTTTTTCATGCACCCATGAACTTGGACATTACATGCTTGGTCATCCAATTGACAGTCTTTCAAGAATGAGGGACAGAAACGACCCAAAATTTTTGGATCTTTATAGAATTTGCGAAGTGGAAGCGAATTTCTTTGCGGCAGAACTTTTAATGCCAGAGCCAATTATAGTTGAGCTTTTTAAGCGTGGATGCAAGATAACAGAAGAATTTCTTATTAAACATTTTGAAGTTTCAAGAGAAGCTGCTAAGAAAAGAATCGAATTACTTAGAAAGGCTTACGACTGGAATAATTTTAACCGTTATCCTGATTCATGCAATTATGATGACATCATTGTAGAAAAATACAAAAAGTTCATAGACTCAATTGCTCCGCAAAAGTTCAAATATGGATACAGTCTTGAACAGGACCTTGAGCTAGAAAAGCAAAGGGAAACATGGGTATAAAAATTATTAGCAAGGAGGCAAAACCAATGAAAACACTTTCTAAATGCTCTTCCGCTTTATCCGGTGCGGCAAGAGTTTTGAAACAAAAAAGCTGACATTTTACTCCAATAAAACATCAGCCTACAAGTGCGTGAAAAACTTCAAGCACAAAAAATTCGTTGAATTAAAATATCACGCACCGGCCGCCGGGGTCAATACATAATTGGAAAAAATCCGATAAAAAAAACTAAACAATATCCGCAAGAGGTAAGGAAGGTGCAAAATGAATGACAAAAAAAATTCATTAACAGACAAAGTGAACGTAACAATGCATCCTGTTGCGCTCTCAGAAAAAGATATTTCTTATGCAAAAGTCCAGCGAGAAACTGCATATATAGGAAACGTGATTGATTCAATTCTAAAATACAACAAGACTTTAGACAGAGAAACACTTTTGTTTACGGCAGGTCTTTTTAGAAATGGAATCCTTGAGCTTTTGCAAACAGGAAAAGCAGTTGATCTTCTTGAGATGGGAATTCTTTATATTAAGCCTGATGGTGGAATGGAGACAGCAAGCCCAGGCATAAATGACGTTCCATCGATGAAGGTTGCTTTTACTCCATCAGAACTTGCTCTTGAAGCTGTAAAAGGAGTATCGGTCGCAGCTGATGTTACAGCAACAACAGCTCCTGAAATAACAGAAGTTTTCGATATGCACACACGCAAAAAAGGAACAGAAATAACATCCGGTCAGACTGTGCGTATAAAAGGCAAGCGGCTTAAAGTAGCAGGAAACAATGATGAAACAGGAGTTTTTCTTGCTTCTTGCAATGAAAACGGAAAGTACTCGGAAAATATTTCTGAGTGGATTCAAATCAAAAGCGATGAACTGATAGACAATACAGGTTCTGTTCTACTTTTCAATGTTCCGGTAGAAGCAAAATCTGGAACTTATAGGCTCATTGTAAGAACAGCTTACGGTTCAGGAACTCGCATAAACAAAACAGTCCGCGCCGGTATTCATTCTGAAACTATAACAGTTTCCACATAAGGTGCTTAGTAAACAAAAAAAACGGCTCTTCTGAATAAGAAGGGCTGTTTTTTTCAGCAAAAATTCTACAACTTTGCAAGCCGCTTGGAAATTTCTAAAGTTGCGGTTTCAAGTTCTTCCTTTATTATCGAGTTGATTTTGTTCTGAAGAGTGTCGTCAAAAGAAGCCGTTCCCGGAGTAAAGAATAGCGCGGCAGGCATCACATCAAAAGCCGCTACAATGCGCTCAAGAAGTTTATAAGTTACGAATTTTCCGCCCGTTTCAATTACGCTCAAATGGTTTGGTGAAATTTCAAGTTTTTCCGCAAACTGCTCCTGCGACATTCCCGACTTTTTTCTGTAATATTTAACGTTCTCGCCAAAAATTTTTCTTATATCAACCGACGACATAAAAATAGTATGCCCTACAAGCACAACAAATCACATAAGCAAAAAGAATAAATATCAACGTAAATCATTCTAAAAGCATTGAAATATATTGCTTTTTGAAATAAAATAATTATAAATCATTCTTTAGGAATGGAAATAAAGGAGTTTTTTTTATGGAAACAAATGAAATTACAAACGCACTTATAAAATTAAGCAATGAAGACGACACAAAAAATCTTGAAAACGTGCAGAAAATTCTTGACTACTACAGAAAATCAGACAATCCAAAAATTAAAGAACTGATTTATAAAGAATACAATCGATTTGCAGAAACTGTTAATAAAATAATAAAAAAAGAACAGAAAAAAGGAGAGAATTAAAATGAAAAAAAGAAGCCTTATTATAGCAATTTTGTTTTGTATTTTTTCGCATATTTATGCGGAAGGGTATGTTGGATCTACTTATTTCGCCAATATCGGAAAAGCCACTGCTTGCATAAGATTCTGTTATTCTCCAACAATTAAACAGCCATATGAAGAAATAAATAAATTTGCTCAATTTTACATTGAAGATTATCGTAAAATAGCTGAGAACCACCCTGAACTGATTTATGTCAATACTACTGTATGCCAAAAACAATCTGGAACTATCTATGTTATAGCAAAATACGATACAAAAAAAGGAATAGAAGTTTCAGCAATTATTGACTCAAAAGATAGTGAAAGAAATATATTAACTGGTAAAACTTATGATGATCCTTATGTTGCGCAATATGAATATGACCGTTTATGCCAACAATACATAGATATGCTTTTTAACTAAATATCAAAAAAATAATAGGAGCAGAAATTTATGGCAGACAACAAAGCTTTTATTTTTAAAAGCCTTGAGGCATTAGAAGCACACGGAAAAATAAAAGAGATTCATTGGCTTTCAGAATCATATTTTTGTGAAGAAAAGTTTAAGATTTCATGGAAAGATGAAATAGGAAAAACACTTCCTGTTCTAAAAGTACTGTATCCACAACTAGACAAAGAAACTGAGAGAAAATCAAAAACTGACAAGGACGTGTATTATAAAGATAAAATCGTCCTAGACGGCATACCTTTTCTTGTATTTGACAAATGGTTTGATGATAGTCAAACTCAATTTTTAGAATGGTTAAAAAGTGTTTTGGGAAATAACTTTTCTGAACTTTCCGAAATAGAAAATTCATTAAAATCAAAAGGAGAGAATTAAAATGAAAAAGAAAAGTCTTGTTGCATTTATTGTATTTATGTTTTTTGCAGTAACTGGCATTTTTGCAGAAGAAGGACCAATAAAAAAACATGGGTGGTATTGGCCGAATGGAATAACTCTTAAAGGACAATTATTTTTTGACATCGCAAATTCATACAAAGAACAGGATGGCTGGGCATTAGTTGATGGCAGAAAACTTCATTACTGGCTCTATGATTCTTATACATACCATGATGGGAACGACAGAAATATTTTTAATAAATATATTCCTTTTTGGGTTGAAAGCATGGGATATGTAATTGATTTTGACAATATAAAAAAATACAACCCAAGTCAAAAAGTTGCTTCCTCTGTAAAAGCTCTGATGAACCAGCGCAACTGCGATGTAAGTGTTGCCCTTGTAACAGACGATTGGCGTGCTGGCAATCATTATGTAGTTATAAACAGCTATAGCAGAGCCAAGCAAATTTATATCACAACAATTATGCCTCTTATTCAGTAATCAAAAATAATCTATAAAAACAGGAGATTTTTATGAAACACACAAAATTTATTCTTGCGGCAGTTTTAGCATTAGCTACAATTGTTCCACTTTCGGCACAAAATAATATGATTCTAGTGAAAGGCGGCACATTCCAGATGGGAAGCAATTCTGAAGAAGATGCCCCAGTACACACAGTTACCGTAAGTGATTTTTACATGAGTCAAACTAAAATCACACTTTATGAATGGATGAGCACAACTGGTGCATATCCAATAGGATATTATAGAGAAGAAATTCCACAAAGCCAGTGGAAGATAACAGCTGCAGGAAACATCAGCTGGTATGATGCAATAGTGTATTGTAATTTTCGGAGCATAGAAGAAGGTCTTACGCCTTGCTATGCCTCTAACGGTTCAAAAGATAATATCAATAATGCAGAAAAACTCCGCGCAGAATATCCAAATATTACTTGCGACTGGAATGCAAACGGCTACCGCTTGCCAACAGAAGCAGAGTGGGAATACGCAGCCCGGAATGAAATAAGAATTTCTGATTTTAACAAAGGAAATCATGAGTGGTGCTGGGACTTGTATTCTAGCGATTATTATAACAAAAGCAAAAATTCAAAAGACCCGCATGGATCAGATTACGGAGAAATGTCTTCTTGGGGAAAAATGTATTTTGACAGAATACTTAGAGGAGGATTAGATGATATGCAATTAGACTTAGGAAATAAGATTCCAACACCTATATACAAAAGACTCAAATGGGAACCAAAGTATTATGACACAGCACTTGGTCCTTACCCACTCTCTTTCCGTGTAGTAAGGAATGCAAAATAAGGTTGCAAACAGCAAAGGCAACTTCGCAAGCCGCTTGGAAATTTCTAAAGTCGCAACTTCAAGTTGATTTTTTTTCAGAAACGCAATAGGCTCTAGTTCCGAAAATATCGTTAAACCATTACATGGAGAAAAAAATGGACAAGAGCTTTATCGTAAATGCGCTTAGGAAAAATGGCGTTCAAGAAGGAATGTGCCTTGAAGTTCACAGCAGCCTTAAAAGTTTTGGTTATGTTGAAGGCGGAGCTGAAACTGTAATCAGCGCGATCAAGGAAAGTGTCGGTTCAGAAGGCACAATTTTTATGCCGGCACTAAGGCTCAGCCCTGCCCTTACGCTCACGGACGAAGACAAAAAACTTGGAATAACCTGCAAAATAAAAATCCTTCCCGACGACAGAAAAAAAAGCGCAATGGGAATTATCGCCAACACTTTCAGGCTGCAAAACGGAACTCTTACAGGAAGCGGAATCATGCAGATTTCAGGCTGGGGAAAACACGCGCAGGAAGCTGTAACTGGCGGACTTAACTTTGCCATTCACAACGGAGGCAAGGCACTACTTTTGGGCGTGGACATTTATAAACTTACCGCAATGCATTATTAGGAAGCGTTGTACCCGCCCTGTTTCATGCTTTTTGAAGGATAGACTTCATATTTCCAGTCGTAGGGCGAGCCGAAAGTTTTTTCGTCACAAAAAAAACTGCCGCTTCATCGCATAAACCTGCAATTTGCTCCAGATGGTTGTACTCAACTTTCACTTGAAATAGTTTGGGGGTTCTGAACAACCTTAATCTTTCTTATCACACAAAATCTTCACAACTTGTAAATTCACTTACGCTTTTATTTTTTATTCAAACCAATTTTCAACACAAAGCGAAAAATGCTCCCTAATAGGTTCATAATCTTTTATATTCCGAGTCACAAGAATCAAGTTGTTCGACATTGCAATAGAGGCAATTTGAGTATCAATAACAGGAGTTGGAGTTCCAGCAGCAATCATCTTTGCCGCAATATGAGAATTCAAGGACGCGGCAGATTCATCATAAGAAAGAACACTGAAATTCGAGTGTACAAAATTTTCAATCGCATCAAAAACCAAATCTTTTCTTTTTCCATGCGGCAACATATCCACACCTTTCAGCAATTCAAACCAGACCGGAGCACATATCGCAGAAAAGCTAGCCTGCATTTCAATTTTTGACAAAACTTTTTCATTTCCAAACGGTTTTGCAAATTCAGAAACAATATTTGTATCAAGCAAATAGACTAGCCCCATGAATTTTCCCTCCCAAAATCAAGGCGTTCCGCATTTCTATTTTCTTCAAGAATTCTATTATATTCTTCACCGGCCTCCGCCAACACCAAAAGCTCATCCTTGCTTAATCCCGCCCGCCATTTGCGCAGCTCCTCCACAGGATTCTTTTTTACAGAGTTTTTGTAGTTCTCATCAAAATCTTTTTTGCTGATTATCACCGCCGAAACCGTTCCGTGCTTTGTTATCTCAACGATTTCTCCATTTTCAGCGTACGTTATGTATTCGCTTAGCCTTGCCTTCACATCATAAAGCGGAGCAGTCATCGCGCCTCCCGTATCAGATTTTTCCGACCATCATATAGTCATATTATAGTCATATTATAGTCATATCGTCAAGTTTAAAATAAAAATCCGGAGGTTACCTTCGCTTCGCAAGGCTCGCTCAGGTCGCTACGTTCCGGGTTCAGTTCATTCCGCTATGCGCTATCCCTAACGCAGAAAGTAGCCTCTGTATTTGGTAAGCAGCTTAGAATTGCGATGCTGTAAAATTTGACTTTATTTAAAAATGACGATACGCTTGAAATAATCTATAAATTATTTCAAGCGTATTCATATTTTTTTCCATCAAAACAAAACAGAAATTACATCAACTATAACTTCTGACCCAGATAAAGTTCCATCTTGTGCAGCTGTTTTGAAGTAGCAGCCCTCCCAAAAGGCGCACTTGTTGAAATTGAAGCCGTAGCTGTTGTAGAGTAGTTATAATGCGGATAATTATTATCCGCTTACAACCATTATGAATTTTTAGAAAAAAACGCGTTTATTTTACTTCTTTCCCTGCTTTCCGAGAATCGGTTTTAATGAATCCCAGAGAATATCTTCACATTTCTGCATTTTATTATTTATATCTGATGCATCGTTTTTATTAATTTCAAGAATCTGAAAAGTAATGTTTTGCTCTATCTGTTTTGCCCATTCAGACAGGTGAAGGGCATAAGTTTTGGGATGACTTTCTGTAAAATGTTCAGCCAAACGAGAAAGAAGTTTTCTGGAACTTCCCACATACAAACATTTCTTTGACTCCATTTTTATATTCAGATTTTGATTATTAAAGCGCGGCAAAAAAACTGATTTGCTTTTTTTTATTTCATTATATTCTTTTTCACTGTATGGAAAATCAGTGTTACTCAAATAGAAAATATATATTCCGCAATCAGATTCGTGCACTGCTTTATATTTTTCTAATGAATCAAAAGTACCTTTGTCTTTAATAGAATCTAGAAAATCTTTTTGTATGTCTTCAAGAATTGAGATTTCTCTCTCTATTCCAGTTAAAATTTTCTCCTTCATAAAATTTTAACCTTTATTTAATTAGAATTCTGATGATATTCATCAATACTAATAACATTATAATTAAAAATTTGAATTACAATATCTTCATTTCCAAGAGTTACTGACCTAAGACGTTTAGAACTGTCAGTAGACACCCCTATATGAGCATTATAATAACCTAAATATGGTTCAATAACATAATTTGAATTGTCAGTTTCAGTCTTTGATATTTCACCTATCGATTCATCCTCTAGATTTACATTTGCATAAAGAACCCACGGAAGTTGAACTTCAGTTCCTTCTTCAAGATTTTTAAAGTCAGGTAAAGTGTTTAAAAATCTTATAGTTTCATCAAACACCAAATAATACGTATCAATACTGCTTACGTTATGCTTAAAATAATCGAATGTTTACTTGGTTCACTTGTAGGATTTGAATCATCACTTGCAGAATTTGCACAAGAGAAAAGCACAAAAGTCATCGCCAAAATAATTAAAATCTTCTTCATTTTTTATCTCCTTTGATTTTTATCAATTTTCATTGATTTCTAAATGCCATCATTCTACATCAAGAGGTCAAAATTCCTTTGAGACTCTTTCCTAAAATTCTTGGGAAAATTTCCCAAACAAAAAACGGGACTTTTGATGTATACTTGATAATAAATACACAAAAGGTGTTTTTTTTATGAAAAAATTTTGCATTTTTTTGTTTTTTTTAAACAATTTACTATTCATCAGTATAGTTTTTTTCTTTTCCAATGGACTATTTCCCATTCAGCAAGAGATTGACTGCCTGCTTTTTTTCTTATTTTATCAATAATACTTTTATATTCATTCTTATCTTCTATCTGAGTCCAGTTACAGCCTTTAATCCCTGCATTTTCAAGATTGATTCTGTCTATTGGAAGATGCGGCGGTTCTTCAATAAAACCTACGCACCAATAATATTTGCACATCATATTCAGAAGTTTCTGACAGGTGCCGAAATTCAATCTATTTCCCAGTTCTATGCTTTTTTCCTGAAGTTCTGCAATATTCTTGATATGCTCTTCTTCTGTTACTTTCCTTTCGCCATAAACTTTTGATAGCTTGTCTTCCAGAAATTCTTTTATGTTTTTTCTAAAATTACCTTTTGCTTTATCTGTAGTGTTTTTATTCCAAACTAAATTATGCTCTGTTGCGGCATTCCACGAGAAAATAAAAAATTCAGTTTTAAGAAATTGCTCTTTTGAATTGCTCATTGATATAAAATCTCCTGTTTTCAGTATTTTGACACCTTCATTCTAGCGCATCAGCTGAAAATTCCTTTGGGACTCTTTCCTAAAATTCTTGGGAAAATTTCCCAAACAAAAACGGGACTTTTGATGTATACTTGGCGCATGAGCAAAAGTGTTGCTTTAACATTGAAGCATGTTTTTAAAATTGAATTACTCATCATCTATGTGGCAATAATCAATTTTGGGTTTTCCATTTATTTTAAGACCTACTCAAACAAAAAGATTTCGGAACTGGATTCTCAGATGCTCAAAGTCCAGCTGGAAGAAAACAGCGGCAATTTTAATCATGATGATTTGATAGAAAAACTCACTTACGATTACGCGCCTTTTACTTATTTTGATGAAGAATTAAAAACTGAACTTTCAGAGATTATTGAACTTCTGGAAACAAATCAGAGCACAATTGAGCCGATAATCACTTTTCAAAACAACATGCACCAGACGCAGAACCGCCTGAACCTTGGCTACGACACACTTTTGTACTGCTCTCTCATCCTCATTATGATTGCAGTTTTTCTGATTGTAGAAAAATCCTTTAAAAACAGAATTGACCTTCACCGCCTTAAAGTTATGAGCGAAGAACAGTCTAAAATCAGCCGCAACCTTCACGACGGTGTTGCTCAGGATCTAGCCGCCCTCAAACTTTATCTTGAAAAGGAAGATATTTCAAAATCAAAGTTTTATGCTCAGCAGGCTTTTAACGAAGTGCGCTATATGATTGGAACCACTCACCTGAACTTAAGTGAAACTTTTGAGGAAATCGTAAAAAAACTTGCGGTGACGCTTGAAGCAAACTACGGGATTTCCACCAAGGTCTTCATCGGTTCAACTAAAATTCAGCATTTAAGCGAAAATGTCCAAATTGAACTCGTCCGCATTTTGCAGGAAGCTCTTTCCAACATCAGCCGTCATGCAAATGCCAGTAACGTGGAAATCCGTTTTGTAGATGGAATCGACGACTTCCGCTTTATTATAAAAGATGATGGCAAAGGTTTTTCGGAAGAAGAAGTTGAACTTAAAAACAAGCAGAGCGCCAAAAAGCATTACGGCGTTTCTAACATAAAAGAGCGAGTGGAACTTTTGGGCGGCACTGTCAATTTTATAAGCGAGGGAGGAACAACAATTGCAATCACAATTAAAGATTCTGTTCGTTGATGATCATGTGGGCTTACGCGACGGCATGACGCAGATGCTTAAAAATAAAGATTCCTCTTTTGATTTTGTGTGCGCAAGTGATTATGAAAGCGCACTGGAAACCTTAAAGGAAAACCGCGGCATCAAAATTGTCATTCTTGATTTGAACCTAGACGGCAGAAGCGGACTTGAATTGATTCCCGAACTCAAAAAGCTTTCTCCCGACATTGCTATTTTGATTTACACCATGTTCAATGATGTGATTCATGTTGAAAATTCTCTTTTGAACGGAGTCTAGGGCTACATTACAAAAGACGCAACAATTGATGAACTTGCCTCTGCAATTACTACTGTTGCAAACGGCAATTCATATTTTAATAAGGCTGCAACTGAACTGATGCAATCCCTCCTTGTAAAACATGGGCGCGAACACGACATCACAAATGATTTGAGCTACCTTTTTGATAACTACAAATCACTTTCCAAAAAAGAGCGTGAAGTTTTTATTCTTCTTTCGCAGGATATGCACGTTGCAGACATTGCAAAAAAGCTCGGTAAATCAGAAAAAACAGTCATTAATCAGCGAACCGAAGTCTATTCAAAACTCGATATTAAAGACAGGCACGACCTTCTTGAAAAAGCAAAACTTCTGGGGCTTACAGTATGAGCGGCAACTTAATAAACAGCAGGTTGCCGGACAAAAACTGGACACCGCGCAGAATAATTTTTACAGTTCTCTTTATAGCAATTTCAATCGGAATAAATTATCTAGGTTCATTTCTGGCGGGATTAATTGCATTTCCTCTTTATCTTGATTCAGTAATGACAATTGCGGTAACTGCTTTGTGCGGACTTGTACCAGGCTTAATCTGCGCTTTTGGTTCAAATCTTCTTTTGTTCATTTTTGCACACACGGGAATCTTCTTTTCTGCATGTCATCTTTCTACTGCGCTGATTGCTTGGCTGGTTTTCCGTGCCGAAAGGAAAAAACATCCTAATGAAAAACTGCTTTCTTCTGACAGTTTTATGTGGGCTGGATTTTTAGCCGCAATCAGCAATTCAATTATCGGCGACACAATTTCGACCTTTGTTTATGGCGCAAACACATCAATTCCGCAGGTTGATAACGCAGTTCAGGGAATCTACGTTGTAATCAGAAGCCTGCCGGTTGCAGCATACATAGGCGGCACAATCACAAACTTTGTAGATAAGCTTGTAAGTGCCACAATTTGCCTTTTTATTTACCGCTTCGTTAAGAAAGTTTTTTCGAACTTACCGTCATTCTGAAACACAACAGATTAGTTTTCCTCTGTCGCAGTAACTTTATTCCAGAAGCCCTCAAAGAATATTCAAAACACCCGGAACACGTAGCAGTTGCAGATAGCAAGGTTCGTCCATTTACAGCAAGCCGTGCCTGCCTGGATTTTGAAATATAAACGAGAGCCAGAATGAAACTCTTCGGTCGCAAGAAAGCAAGGAAAGCTGACCTACAATTCGATCCCGAAACTCAGTATGCCGTAATCCGCTCTTCAATCTGCACTGGAGAAGCGGTATTCGCCGGCGGCATATTGAAAAGTCGCGGAAATCGTTTAATTGTGGTATACTAAAACCATGAGCAAAGCACTTTCTTCAGAAGAAAAAAGAATTCGCCAGACAAAACGCGATGAAAAAAGAATCGAAAAACTTTTAACACCAAAACTTGATGAACGCTGCTACGAAATTCTCCGAATTCTACGAGATGCGCCAAATCATCCAGAAATAAAATACAATTCAAAATATTTTGAAAATCATTTTCAAACTTCAAACATAACAATTCTTAGAGCAATCCGAAGCTTAAAAGACATGGATTTAATAGAAGAAAAACAAATACACGGAAGTTATAAAATCAAAAAAACAGTCGATGAAATCTACTCCAATGAAACTAAAAAAAATATCGCACTTGTGGCAAGCCTAAAAGGCCTTCTACAGCAATACAAAAATACACCAATTTTCGAAAGCATTACAAAACTGATTTATTTTCTTGAACCAAAAGTTGCAAAAGAAGATTCCGTTTTATCTTCCGGGCGCGTAATTGTTTCCCCTCAAATGGAATATGACATCAACGTAAAAAACTGGGATAAAATAAACGAAGCCTTATCAAAAAACCGAAAAATACAATTTCGCTACACAAAACCATACACAAATAATGAAGCAAAGCGTTTGTATGGCCTTTCCAGCTTATTCTTGACAACGGTTCTGTATATCTTTTTGCCTACAGTGAATATGCGGACACAGTTCTTCTATATGATTTGAATTTTATGGCAGATATTGTTATTACAGGCGAAGAATTCAAGCTTCCTAAAAAATACGATTTCAATAACTATTGTGGCGGCGGCAGACTTGGAGCATTTAAAAGCGATAATGTTGAAAAATATAAAATCCGTTTTACAGGATATGCAAAAGATTGGATAAAGCTTCACAAATGGGCAGATGATCAAGAATTTAAGGAAGATAAAAAATCCACAACAATAACTTTTTCCTCAAGTCAATTTGAAAAAGTGCTTCAATTAATTTTTTCATGGGGCTCACAAGCAGAACCACTTGAACCAAAACAACTGGTAAAAAGATGGAAAGAAGAAATCACCGCCTTATGGAAAAAAATAAAATAAATTCAAACTAGTTATCCTTAAATTATTTTATAATGAAAATCTGTATCAAAATCAGTAAGCTCTTTTTGAAGGCAGAAGAATTTTCTAATTTTATTAAGCTCTCTTTTTTTTAATCCACCGTGAAGAATTGTGAATCTGCCTGTATCTTTGTGAAAAACAACGCGTCCGCGAGGAATATAAAAGTATTCAGATTGTAAGTTTTGTGGAATTTTATCAAGTTCCCCGTTTTTCAAAAGCTGTTCCCAGAACTCCGCATGGTCTGAAAGTCCTGTGATACATTCACCATAAGGCAAACCATTTTCAACGGCAACAGAATCCGCAAACAGAACTTCACCATAATAAAACCACCAGATTCCAACAGATGGTGTTTTACAACATAGCATATTATGCAACCTCCTGATGTTTATCATACATTGAACAAAACGAAAATCCTCGACGATTATATCATAAAATATTACGATGTGCTTCATACGCAGGGGGAAATGGCTTTAGTCGAAGATATTTCTGATTTTGTACGTGAAAAAGGAATCGCTGTATGACAGTTTTTCACGGTTCCAACAAGGAAATTCAGGCTCCTGATGTTTCTTTTTCTAAAAACTATTTGGATTTTGGAAAATGATTTTATGTCACAACTTACCAGAATCAGGCTGAAAAGTGGCTTGATTTTGTATGTTCATGCAGAAAGGGCGACAATCTGAATGAATCCTATGATATGATAATCGAAAACGTTGCCAATGATGATGTATTTAAGACTGTGGATATGTATTTCCGAGGTTTATGGGATAAAAACAGAACCATAGAAGAATTAAGATATTATAAAATGAATGACCAAATCTGCATCGTAAATCAGGAAGTTCTTACTGCTGTTCTGAAATTCGAAAAATCCTATTTGGTTGAAAATAAATTACAAATTCAAAAGATTTAACTGAAATTTATAAACAGAATCTCGAAACAGATATTATTAATTATCTTGCGGCATCATTAAAAATAGATTTGCGGGAGGCCATGGATAAATATTATTTCAGTAAACTTGCAAAACAAATTGAATCAAGTGAAAATGGAATAGAAAATCTGGACTACAAAAATCTGGCAGAAGATTTAATCGAAAATGAATTATCTAGTTGAGTCATTCTAAAGAAACTTTAGAATAAATAGATTGTTTCAGCAACTTAGATTCTTCTACATAAGGAATCGCTCCACTTGCTATCATACAGTTATAATAGACCAAACTAACAAAAAACACAACTTGTACGGTTCAAACGTACTAAATTGATAAAAATATGATTTTGTTCGCTACACAAGGACTGAAATATAACTTATTAGAATTACAGTCACTTCACAAAAACAGTGCAGCCACAAACAGAAGCGTTCTTAACGTTGCAAAGGCGGCAAAATTTATTTAAACTGACGGAAAACACCTGTCAGCGAGGTTTATATGCCGCAAAAAATCACGGACGAACAGATTCTAAAAACCGCAATGAGACAGTCGGCAATCGACATGAACTGCTGCGCGGAAGATTTTCTTATGAGCAAAAACAAAGTCGTAATCTCAAAGGAAAATGCGGACGCACGCCGTTACCTCAAGCTTCCGTTCGCCGCAGACCTTGTGAGCTACGGAAACAACATTGTCGCATCCTGCTTGCCCGAACTCTGCGCAATCGTTGAGGAATACATCTCATCCTTCGTGTGGTACCACTGCTTTGAAACGCCGAATATGCACGTGCTTTCCCAAAAGCTGCGTCCGCTCGGATTCGACGTGTGCTTTATGGCGGAATACTGGCTGCCCGACGTGAATAAGCTTTTTTCGGAAACTGAATCCGACAAAAGCAGAAACGACTTCGTCACAAAAATCCTTGAGCCGTGCGATTTTCAGAACCTTTACGTTGACGAATGGAGCAACGCTCTCTGCGCGGACAGAAAAAATCTTGACGTGCTTGCGGTAGCCGCCTTCGATTCGGACTCTAAAAAAACCGTCGGACTTGCAGGCTGCTCCGCGGACTGCGACACGATGTGGCAGATTGGCGTTGACGTTCTTCCCGGCTTCCGGCGAAAGGGAATCGCCTCCGCCCTCACAATGGAACTTGCAAAAGAAACTCTGCGGCGCGGAAAAATTCCTTTCTACTGCTGCGCCTGGTCGAACATCGTCTCCGCCCGAAACGCAATCAGAAGCGGCTTCCGTCCCGCCTGGTGCGAACTCACCGCCAAACCGATTGAGGAAATTGAAAAGATGAATGGGGAAAGGTGAAGATTTTCCGTATCCATGCACATCAATGTTATGCTTAGAAAACAACCGTTGTACTATTAAACAGTACGATGTTTATTTTCAGAGGAAATTAAAGCTTGTGCCAAAATAAATAAAAAAATGCTATTATCTTTGCTTCGTAAAATATACTTGCCATAAAATAAAAAATTCATCACTTCTTCCTCTTTACAAAAATCGCAAGTTGATTTAGACTAACGAGCGTTAGTAATTAAGCGAGGTTTATATGTCGGAAAAAATCACAAAGGAAAGCATTATAAAATCTCTTTTGGACACAGCGTTTTATAAGTCCGCGGGCGGAACAAGTCTTTCTGACATAGCCGAATCGCTTGGAATAAAAAAGGCATCGCTTTACAATCACTTTGAAAGCCGCAGCGACATAATCGAGCGGGCAACTTCTTCCTGCGCCGAATATTTAAAAAGCATTTCATTTATTCCAGCCGAAATTGAAAACGTGGCAAAAAAATATCCTGTTGAAACAGTCCTAAAAGGAATCGTGAGCCGCTACGTAAAAATGCACGAAAAAGCTCCGCTGTTTCAAATTTACACTTTTGTGGAAAGCCAGAAATATTTCGACATAAAAACCGCGCAGATTATAAAGGAAGAAAATGAAAAGCTCGAATCCCAGACTGAAATCGTGCTTGAATGCCTTTTGAATTTGGAAAAAATAAAAATTACAAAAGAGCAAATTCCGGGAATTTCAAAATGGTTCTGCGCCGGAATAAACGACTTTTTAAATCGAAGGCTTTTGGAACGCAAGCAAGTTGTAGTACAAAATCCCAAGAGCGGCGAAGGAGAACTTTTTACACTTCAGTCTGACGACAAGGGAATTGACGAAATCAACAGGCTTGTAGAGCAGTTCAGCAGACTTTTGTGCGCATAAAATTTTTTAAAGATTCTATGAGGAAAAAATGAATCAGATAAATATGCCTTTGATTGACAGCCAGCATCTTTTTTTGCTTTTTATTTTTTATTCTTTTGTCGGATGGATTTGCGAGGAAATCTGGGTTTCTTCACTTTACAGAAAAATCGAAAAACGCGGAATGCTGCACGGTCCGATTTGCCCTATTTACGGATTCGGCGCGCTTATAATTCTTTTTGGAATTTATCCTTGGCGTGAAACTTGGTTCAGGCTTTTTGTGGCATCCGCAATTTTAGCCTCTATTCTGGAGTATTTTTCAAGCTGGCTTTTGGAAACTATTTTCCACACAAAATGGTGGGACTATTCAGCACATAAATTCAATTTAAATGGAAGAATCTGTCTTTTAAATTCATGCG